>CAMDRI010000072.1 GCA_945906725.1 Candidatus Kuenenia stuttgartensis
CAGGCCGTGAGCGTCGAGGTCTTGAATCAACGTGCTCAGCCCGTTGTCGAGGTTCGGCAACTGCACCTTCTGATGGCCGAAGTTATTGCCGTGCGTGTCCCAGCTTCCCCACGAGAACGACACGCAGCGCGTCCCTGCTTGAATCAGCCGCCGAGCCAGAATCATACGTTGGTTCTGCTGATCCTTCTCGACGCCGTAGCGTTCGAGCAGTCGCGGGTCTTCCCTTCGCAGGTCGAGCGCCTTCGCGACTTCGCCGGAGGTGATGAGATTGACTGCTCGTTCGGTGAAGCTGTCGAGGGCGGTCATCATGCCGCGCGAATCAACTCCTTGCCGAGCCGTGTTGAGCCCAGAAAGCAACGCCTTGCGATCACCTAACCGGTCCAGCGTGACCTGTTGATTGAGAGAGAGGTTTTGTCGGCCGACTCCGTCCGGCACGAACGGAGCGTGAACTTGACCGAGGAATCCGGGCTTCGAGGTTTGCGTCAGGTCCACAAACGTCGGGGCCGAACCCTGCGCGGTGAACTGTGCTGGCCCCCACATCTTGGACATGATTGACCCGATGCTCGGATGCCCGCCGATCGACCGCAACGTGGCTTCCGGCCAGCCGGTGTCCGATTGGACGTTGGTGTGCTCTTCGCTGATCCCGGTCACCGAGCGGATGACCGAGAACTTGTCGGCGACTTGGGCCAACTTCGGAAAAAGTTCACAGATATCGAAGCCCGCGCAATTGGTCGCGATCGGCTTGAACTCGCCGCGAATCTCGGACGGAGCTTCCGGCTTCAAATCGAACGTGTCGTGATGCGTCGGCCCGCCGCTCAAAAAGATGTTGATGACCGATTTCTTCGAGCCACCCGTCGCGGCTTGGCTTTCGAGTCGCAACAAATCCGCCAGCGTCAGGCCACCGACCCCAGCCGCTCCGACTTGCAGGAACGAGCGTCGAGAGACCGAATCGCACAACCGATTTCGTTCGCCGAAGAAAGTCAGCATCGTGAAACTCCTCTTGAGTCGGTGGGTGTATGAGGCGGGTCACAAGTTTTAGATTTTCGGGGTACGGTCGATTATTGTGGCCGATGCCACAGCCGTGTCGCGGACATTGTCACTGAGATCGGCAGAATCAACAAGTTCTGATGCGTGAAAATTCGGGTCGTAGCGATATCATCCCGCCCATCCGGCTCGCCCTGGTTGCGAACCGACCTTCTCTCGATTGGCAACGCACGGAGACTCATCATGCAGAAGTGGGCGATTGGCGTGTTCGCGTCGGTGGACGCGGGCTTGGGCGTACATCTGGATGTCGCGAAAGAGTTGGGTATTCACACCGTGCAGGTTCACACGCCGCACCAAGAGTCTCGCAACGAGGCAGCCGCGAAGGCGTTTCTGCAACGCTGCAAAGAGGCCGACATCACGATCACTTGTCTGTTTGGTGGCTTCGAGGGAGAGAGCTACGCGGACATCGCCACGACTGCTCGGACGGTTGGACTGGTGCCGGAAGCAACGCGAGCTGCTCGTGCCGCCGAGATGAAAGAGATCTCGGACTTCGCCAAATTGCTCGGTTGCAACACGCTGGGAATGCATATTGGCTTTGTTCCGGAGAAGGGGAACGCCAGCTATACGTCGCTGATCGCAGTCACGCGTGATCTGCTCGATCACGTCAAACGCAACGGCCAAAACATGCACCTGGAGACCGGACAGGAATCTGCCGACCATCTGCTCGAATTCATGCACGACGTCGGACGCGACAACCTCTTCATCAACTTCGACCCAGCAAACATGATCCTGTACGGTACCGGTGACCCGATCGAGGCGCTGAAGAAAGTCGGCCACCTGGTCCGCAGCATCCATTGCAAGGATGCGAAGTGGGCCGCACCCGATCAGCGCGGCAAAGGTTGGGGAACCGAAGTCGCGCTCGGTGACGGCGATGTCGGCATGGAAACGTACCTGCGAACGCTTCAGTCCGTCGGGTACACCGGTCCGCTGACGATCGAGCGCGAGATCGCTCATGATCGCGACCGTCAAAAGGCGGACATCGGACAAGCGGTGCGACTGCTGGAATCGCTGCGGGCAAAGTTGCTTGGGACGTAGGACGTGTTGACAGGCACCACCGCACTCTGCTATCGGAGGCAGTGAGTTCAGCGTGCTTGTGACTTGGATGTCGTTGAGGTTCCTTTGGTGGCCGTTCATCAACAACCGTTTCAACTCCTGATCGCGGACGACGATGCTCAGTTCCGCGAGGTGTTGCGCACGCTGCTAGAACCGTTCTTCACGCTGTTGGAAGCGTCGTCGGGAGAAGAGGCGATCGAGATCGTCGAGGGCGAGCGGGTCGATCTGTTGTTGCTGGACATGCACATGGACCGGCTGACCGGCATCGAGACCATTCAGATGGTGAAAATCATCATGCCGGTCACGCCCTGCATCCTGATCACCGCCGATGCGACCGAAGAATTGGTTCGCGAGGCGACCGTCGCCGAGGCGTACTCCGTCTTGAAAAAGCCGGTTCGCAAGGCGGATTTGTTGCAGGCGGTGAATTCTGCGATGGTTTCTGCTTATCAGAATTCGCCGTTTCCTCCGGCCGAACCGAACGCCGCCTGACCTTCGGATTGCCCGGTTGACGTTCATCGGTTCAGGCCGATAGAAGCGACTCCCAGGCAAATCGACATTGGTGAGCGGACTGGACCGAGGAAGGCGCGACATGACAGAGGTGACTTTTCAAATCCTCGAAGGCATGGAGCGGGGCCGCATGTTCGCGGAACTCGAAACGCCCTTCACGATCGGCCGCGAAGAGGACAACGGCGTACAACTCAATGACGAGCGAGTCAGCCGTTTCCATTTGAAAGTTCAAGAGGACGCCGGGAAGGTGATTCTCACCGATCTGGAAAGCACCAACGGCACGAGAGTCAACGGCGTGCCCACGAGGATGCGAGTCTTACAGGTCGGCGATCTCGTGTCGATTGGCCGTTGCTTGCTGGTCTTCGGCACTCCCAAGGAAATCGGTCAGCGGTACCGCGCTTCAGATTCGGTGCCGCTCAAGAAGTTGAAGGACGTCATCGATGGCTCGCATCCCGACGAGGACGATGACTTCGTGGAGACCAGCCGAACGGTTGATCCTGGTTCGTCTCATCCTTCGGACTGGAGCGACATGCTCGATTCGGCTGGCCAGGAACTTGCCGCTGCCACGCCTCCAATTCCCGACACGTTTCGATTGGCTCAGCGGGCGCAACTCGCCGATTTGATCGCCTTCGTCCACCAACAGATCTTTGTGTTCCTGCAAAATGGTCGAGAGCGATCTGTGGACGACGGATCGGGACAGAGATTGGTCGACGGTACTTCGTGGCAGCAGATGATCGCGTTAGAAATGCGGCTCGCGCAGATGATCCGCGAAGTCAGCGATCCTGACAGACCGTGATTCAGGTGACGCGTTTGTTCAATCCGCAGGCTTCGCGGGCGCGATTCAACACTTCTCGTCCCTTCGCACGCGCTCGCTGAGCACCGGCTTGCAACACATCTTCGACGTAGCTCGCGTTCGCGGCCAGTTTTTCACGCCGCTCGCGAGCGGGGCTGATGAAAGCTTCAGCGGCCTCAAACAAAGCTTGCTTGGCCTCGCCATAGCCCATGCCACCAGCACGGTAGCGCTCGGCCAGTGACGCCTGTTGAGCTTCCGACGCGAACAACTTGTAGAGCGTGAAGACCGCGCAAGTCTCCGGATTCTTCGGGGACTCGACGGGAGTTGAATCGGTCTTCACCGACATGATTTTCTTGCGGAGCTTCTTGGCGTCTTCAAAAAGTTCGATGGTGTTGCCGTAACTCTTGGACATCTTTTCGCCGTCGGTGCCAACGACCTTGGCGGTCTCGGTCATCACGCGAGCTTCCGGCAGGACGAAGACCTCTTGCTGAAACGTCAAATTGAACTTCACGGCGATGTCGCGAGTCACCTCGATGTGCTGCACCTGATCGACGCCGACGGGAACGAGATTGCTGTCGTACAGCAGGATATCCGCCGCCATCAGGACAGGGTACGAAAACAACCCCGCGTCAGCCGGCAGGCCCTTTGCGAGTTTGTCTTTGTAGGCGTGACATTTTTCGAGCAGGCTCATTGGGGTCAGCGTGGTCAGCAACCACATCAACTCGGTCACCTCCGGAATGTCCGACTGCCTAAACAGCGTTGCCTTTGCGGGATCAAGCCCCAACGCCAGCAGATCGAGCGCGGCGTCGCGCGTAAATTCTCGCAAGACTCCGGCATCACGGATAGTTGTCAGAGCGTGCAAGTCGGCGATGAAATAGAACGCCTGGTCGTTGTCCTGCAAGGCGATGTACTGCCGGATTGCTCCGAAGTAATTGCCCCAGTGAAAGCGGCCCGTCGGCTGGATGCCGGAAAGAACTCGCATGAATGATCCTTGCATGTGGCGAATGTTTTCGCGGGATTCCAGCAGCCACGCCTATTTCTGGCAACCGCTGCGATCCGGCAATTGAAGTGTGCCGATCAGCTCGGTGACTCGATGGCAGCCTTGCGACTTCACAACGTCCGCGAGTTGATCGATCAATCGGCTGGCCAGTGTCGGGTCATAAAAGTTTGCGGTTCCAATCTGCACTGCGGTTGCACCGGTCACCAGAAACTCCATGACATCGTCAATCGACTGAATGCCGCCGACGCCAATGATCGGCACCTTCACCGCCTGTGCGACTTGATGCACGATTCGCAACGCTAGCGGTTTGATGGCCGGACCGCTCAGTCCGCCGAGCACGTTGCCGAGGATCGGCTTTCGCCGTTTCCAATCGACCGCCATGCCTTGAAATGTGTTAACCAAGGTGACGGCGTCGGCTCCAGCCTCGGCGGCGGCTGCCGCGATGTTGACAACACCAGTCACGTTCGGGGTCAACTTGGCGATCACCGGCAGATCGCAAACCGCTCGCACTTCCGAAACGACCTGCGAGGTCAGCTTCGGGTCAGTGGCGAAGTCAACTCCACCGCTGACGTTTGGGCACGAGATGTTGAGTTCGACGGCGGCGATTTCCTTGAATGGATTTAGCCGCTTTGCCATTTGTCCGAACTCGGCGATGTCGTGGCCAGCGATGTTGACAATGACCGCAGTCCCCAAGCCAAGCAGGTAACTCAAATGCTTTTCGAGAAAGGCTTCGATGCCGTCGTTGTCCAAGCCAATTGAGTTTAACAGGCCGGACGAGGTTTCGACCGTTCGAGGCGGGGGGTTTCCCATGCGGGGAAGCAGTGTCACGGTCTTTGGAATGATCCCACCGAGACAAGCGAACTCGGCGAACGACTGCATTTCCCGCGCATACCCGAACGTTCCCGAGGCGACCAGGATCGGGTTGGGCAAACGGAGTCGGTTAAGCGTGACTTCAAGAGGGTTCACGCCACGAAATTTAGTGGCCTGTGAGTTTCACAGCCAGCAAGCGAATGACGCCAACTTTCACCGAAACACGATCAGATCACACCGCCATGTGTGCGGTACGGCGTTGCGGTGTCGGGCATGTCAATGAACCAAATCCGTTCCCAGATGTCGTTGATCATTCGCAAATTCTCGGACACATAGATCAACTGGCGAGCACGAGTGGCGGGCTCAGCCGAATACATCGGAATGACGCATCCAACATGCAGGGCGGTAGTTGTCAGCAATAGGCCGAGACAGACGAGCTTTCGCATGATGTCCTCCCTGACATCGAGTTTTGACAAAAATCTAGACGGGCGAGACGTGTTTGGCGGGCGATCAGACGGGGCTTAAGGTGGTGGGGTTTGCTGGGGGAAACTCACCGCGAGCTTTCGCAGCTTCGGCCAGTTCCAACATGCGAACTTTTTCTTCCATCTCCTTGCCGGGCTTGAACGTGACGACGTATTTCTCCGCCACGTCCACCCGTTCTCCCGTTCTTGGATTGCGAGCCTTGCGGGCCGCTCGTTTCTTGACTTCAAAGACTCCAAAATTGCGAAGTTCGATTCGGCGTTCTTCGACCAAAGTATCCACGATCGCGTCGAAGGTTTGCTGAACGATTTCCTTCGTCTTCAACTGCGTGAGGCCAATTTTGTCCGAGATGGTTTTGACAATCTCTTTCTTGGTCACGACGAAAGTCTCCTGCCAAAAGTCACCGGTCCGATGGGGTGTTACAACCCACGAATGGATCACAACGGTATTCATAAACTCGATTTAGTGTCAAGTCGCGGATCGGAACCCTTGGTCGAAAACCTCCGAGCCACTGCTCGAACAAGTCGAACAGACGGCCTCATCATCCTTTTTCGGATTGGCGTGGCCCTTCACTCCAGTCCAATCCACAAAATCGGGAAAATCGGATTTTTCTGCGGACTTGCTCCAGAGTCCCTAAAGCTCCAATTGGCCGGCTTGAGATTCGATGACATCGAGCGGAATCGACGGTCCTCGACCGGCACCGGGACAGGTTTGTCGCATCCGATTCCAGGCGTCTTGGCTGCGTAAGTTGCTGCGCCAGAAGGGCCAAGTGCGACACTGTGTGGGGCGAGTCGCATAAATCGTGCAGCGCCGGGTCGCAGGATCGAAAAATGTGCAGTCACCGTTGGCAAACTCAGTGAGTGAGAGTTTCGACCCAACGAGTCGGGTGTGAAAAATCTTGATCTCACCGATCGACTGCTGCCGAAGCTCCGCGATTTGGTCGATCTCGATTTCCGAGACCCAAACGTACCCGGCTGGTCCAGTACAGCAGTTTCCGCAGCCTGTGCAGCTAAACTGCAACCCGTCTTTGTACCAAGGTTCGTCCATCGTGCGAGAGAGTTTATGGAGCCGGCAATCATGTCTCAATCCGTAGGCGGTATCGTGCTGTGCGGCGGCCGCAGTTCGCGCATGGGGCAGCCGAAGCTGACGCTTCCATTCGGGGATGAGCTGATGCTCGTGCGAGTCGTTCGCATACTTCGCACGATGGTGGCGCCTGTTGTTGTCGTCGCGGCTCCCGGTCAGGTGGTTCCGCGGCTCCCCAGCGACGTCCGAATCCTGCGCGACGAACAAGAGCATCTCGGCCCCTTGGCCGGTATGTCTATCGGCTTGCAAGCCCTCGCGGGCGAAGTCGAGGCGGCGTTTGTGACGTCCTGTGATGTACCGTTGCTCCGGCACGAATTCATCGCCGAGATGATCCGACGGCTGAACGTTCACGAGTTGGCGGTGCCGAGAGAAGGGGACTTTCATCATCCATTGGCGGCGGTCTATCGGACATCATTGGCGGAAAGAGCTTGTCAGCTTGTCGCCGCTCAACGGCTGCGGCCTTTGTTCCTCATCCAAGCATCCGACTCGGTCGAAGTTTCGGTCGACGAATTGAGAGCGGTGGACCCACAGCTACAATCGCTCCGCAATCTGAATCGCCCGGAAGATTACGAAGCAGCGCTGCGGCTGGCGGGACTGGTTGAATAGGTTTCCATGCAACGAACACCCGACGATCACTGCTGCGGCTTCGATGATGTGCGGATGCGCGGCTTTCGCGAGCGAGCGACCGTTGGACAAGTCTGCGAGTGGCTCGACGCGAGATGCCACAGACTCGGTTCGGAAGTGGTTTCGCTGGTCGGTGGATTTGGCCGAGTGCTGGCGTCGCCGGTTATCGCCGCGTTGGATGTGCCGCCGTTTGATCGCTCGGCGATGGATGGTTTCGCAGTGCGCGGCGCGGAGACAACCGGGGCGGGGGATTACAATCCGCTCGCATTGCGTCTCATTGGTCAATCGTTGCCGGGTCGTCCATTCGCCGGGGAAGTCGTAGTCGGGACGACGGCTCGCATCATGACAGGTGCTCCGATTCCGAGCGGTGCCGACGCTGTATTGCCGGCCGAATTCGCGCGCGAGGTTGGCGATCGAGTTGAGTTCACCGCCGCGATTGCCCCGGGACGAAACATTGGTCGGCGCGGCGAAGATGTTGCGGCCGGTCAGACTGTGCTGGAATCGGGGCGACGTTTGCGTCCGCAAGACGTTGGATTGCTCGCGTCGATTGGCGTTCAATCTGTGTCCGTTGTGAAACGACCGCGTGTGCGGGTGCTCGCTACGGGCGATGAGTTGGCAACTCACGGTGATGCTCGCCAACCGTTTCAGATCTTCGATTCCAATTCGCCGACACTGCTCGCGATGCTTGAACGTGACGGCGGAGATCTCGAATCAGCGCGAAGGGTGATTGACGACCGAGCGGCGATCGCGGCGGCGGTGACCGAACCGGGAGCCGACGTCATTTTGGTCTCCGGCGGATCGAGTGTCGGTGCGGAAGATCATGCTCCGGCCGTGCTGTCCGAAGTCGGCGCATTGCCAATTCACGGGGTCGCGATGCGGCCGTCGAGTCCGACGGGCATCGGCCACATCGGCGATGTGCTGGTGTTCTTGCTCCCTGGCAATCCGGTTTCTTGTTTGTGTGCGTACGACTTCTTCGCGGGCCGAGCGATCCGGCAACTCGGCGGCCGCTCGGCGGATTGGCCGTACCTTCGCCAGCAATACACCGTCGGCAGCAAAATCGTCTCCGCGGTCGGCCGTGTCGATTATTGCAGAGTCCGCCTTGAGTCCGGCCGCATCGAGCCGATCTCGACCAGCGGCGCATCGATCCTGTCGAGCACGACGCGAGCCGCCGGGTTCGTCATCGTCCCCGCCGAGCTGGAAGGCTACGCTCCCGGCACTGAAGTCGAAGTGTTTCTGTACGACCCGCTCCCGTAGCACGCTCCGATGACTCATCCCACCAACGAATCCGAATTGCTGCGAGCCGCTGTTCAGGATCAATTCCTGGAGGTGATCGATCGCGACACCGCGATGCAGCGGTTCCTCGCGGCGCTACGAATGCAGCCGCTCGGCCGCCAGGTCGTCGCGTTGGCGTACGGTCTCGGACGCATTCTTGCGGAGGACGTGCAAGCCGATGTCGATGTCCCGGCCTTCGACCGATCCAACGTCGACGGTTTCGCCGTCCGAGCCAGCGACACGTTCGGTTCCGCCGATGAGTCGCCGAGGCAACTGCGACTCAATGGTGAAGTGCTCTCGCCGGGAATTGTGGCTCAGCAGAATGTTGAATCGGGCACGGCCACGATTATCGCCACCGGCGGCATGGTCCCGCGTGGAGCGGACGCGATCGTGATGGTGGAACACACAGAGCTTGAACGCGGTGAGCGACTCGCTCTGCGAATTCGACGTCCAGTCACGGCCGGCCAGAACATCACGTTTGCCGGGACCGACATCGCTCGTGGCGAGACCGTGCTTCGTGCCGGAGTGCGACTGACATCGCGCGAGATTGGCGTGCTGGCCGCGATCGGTCGAGCAAACGTCGAAGTCTTCCGCAAACCGCGCGTCGCGATCCTGTCGACAGGAGACGAGATCATCGCTCCCGGTTCAGTCCCTCGGCCTGGCTCGGTTTTTGACAGCAACGCCCCGACGTTAGCCGCCGCCGTCACGGAATTGGGTGGCGAGCCGATCTTGCTCGGCATTGTGTCCGATGATCTCCAGCAGCTCGACGTCGCACTGAAGTCCGCTTTGCAACACGACGCCGTGCTGCTGTCGGGTGGAACGTCGAAAGGAGCCGGCGATCTGTCGTATCGAGTCGTCCGGGAATTGCGTGATCCTGGCATCATCGCGCACGGCGTCGCGCTCAAGCCTGGAAAGCCGATCTGTCTGGCGGTGACGAACGGCAAACCGGTCGTAATTCTGCCGGGCTTCCCGACGTCAGCATTGTTCACGTTTCACGAATTCGTCGCTCCCGTGCTGCGAGCCTTCGCCGGACTCCCGGCCGAACAGCGTGAGACCATTCGCGCGACGTTGCCGCTGCGAGTCAACTCCGAGCGCGGCCGCGCCGAGTTCTTGCTGGTCAGCCTCGTCCATTCCGAGACCGGCCTCGCCGCGTATCCGATGGGCAAAGGCTCCGGCAGCGTGACAACTTTTAGCCAAGCCGACGGTTTTATCACGATCGGCCAACACACCGAGCAAATCGAAGCCGGCCGCGAAGTCGATGTCACGCTGCTTGGCCACGAACTCGCCCCGGCTGATCTCGTCGTGATCGGCAGCCATTGTGTCGGCCTCGACTTGCTGCTCAGTGAGTTGCAGCATCGCGGCGTCCGAACGAAGTCGCTGTACGTCGGCAGTACCGGCGGTCTGACCGCCGCCAAGCGTGGCGAATGCGACATCGCCGGCATGCACCTGCTGGATGCTGAGACCGGCGAGTACAACCGTCCGTTCCTCTCCGACGACCTGCGGCTGCTGACTGGTTATCGACGCCAACAAGGGATCGTCTTCCGTCCCGGCGACACTCGCTTCACCGACCGCACCGCCACCAATGCGATTGCCGCCGCGCTGAGCGATCCGCATTGCACGATGGTCAACCGCAACGCCGGCAGCGGCACACGAATTCTCATCGACCAGCAAGTCGCAGAGTTCTTGAAGAGTGGCCAGCAACCGCCGGGCTATGCCGTGCAGGCGAAGTCCCACAACGCCGTCGCCGCCGCCGTCGCTCAAGGCCGAGCCGATTGGGGAGTCGCCATCGACACCGTCGCCAAAATGTACGGCCTGAGCTTTCTCCCGCTGCAAGCCGAACACTACGACTTCGCCATCCCCACCACTCGTTGGGACCGTCCCGCCGTGAAGCAATTTCGTGAACTGTTGACCGATGAAGTGTTTCGCGACCGCCTTCGCAAACTCGGATTCGAGCTGTGATCGAATCGCCCGCGCGGCTTGCTTGCATCGCAATTCGTCGTCCCTAAGATGTCGCCGCTCCAACGAGCCGAAGTGGCGGAATGGCAGACGCGCGGGATTCAAAATCCCGTATCCTTAACGGGTGTGTGGGTTCGACTCCCACCTTCGGCACTCTCGTAGAC
Source organism: Candidatus Kuenenia stuttgartensis (assembly GCA_945906725.1). GTDB lineage: Bacteria > Planctomycetota > Planctomycetia > Planctomycetales > Planctomycetaceae > SXKJ01. The sequence goes on from CAMDRI010000072.1 coordinate 10,787, forward strand.
GGCGATCACAAATTCGCGAACGTGCTTAGAACTCTGGAGTTTTCGCGTTTCCGGCGGACGGTGTTCGGCAGGGAAGTTCGCATCGGACGGACTCGCAGCCGTTGTCAGGTCTTCTCCACGACTCGCAGGTTTGGTGCCAGAGATTCGAAACCGGAATCATCCGTGCCGGTTGCTTTCGTCGTCTCAACCTTTTGGTGTGGCGTTCGCGGAGCGGCCAACCGACTCACTGCGCTGGTGAGGTCGTGAATCGAAAGACGCGTGTAGTGGTTCGCGGTCAGCTTGTGGTCGCTGTGGCGAGCCAGCTTTTGAGCCTCGACCAACGACACGCCGCTCAGGCCGAGTTGCGTGATGAACTGCCTTCGGTCCCGTAGGTCAATCGTCTCACACGTCGTTTTGTCTGTGCGGGTTAACCTGATCGTTGGGCCGATTTGGTATTCGCGGTGGGACAACTCCTTCGGTTTCTGCGGTCAGTAGCCGAGATTCGGCGACAACCAGCGTTCGATTTCGGCGACTGAGACGCCCATGCGAGCGGCGTAGCTTTCGACTTGGTCCTTCGTGATGCGATCGACCGCGAAGTACCGAGCTTGTGGATGCGCGAAATACAGGCCGCTGACGGCGGCCGCTGGCCACATCGCGAAGCTTTCGGTCAGCCGGATGCCCGTCTTTGTCTCGGCGTGCAGCAGATCAAACAGCGGACGTTTGAGCGTGTGATCGGGACACGCCGGATAGCCGAATGCCGGACGGATGCCGCGATACTTTTCTTCAATCAGGTCCGCGGTCGACAGATTCTCGCTGCGGCCGTAGCCCCATTCGGCGCGGACGCGCTGATGCAAGTACTCGGCAAACGCCTCAGCCAATCGGTCAGCGAGGGCTTTGGCCATGATCGACTGGTAATCGTCGTGAGCCTTGTCGAACCTCGCGCAGAGTTCATCGCAGCCAAACCCAGTTGTGACTGCGAACGCACCGATGAAATCCGGTCGTCCAGAATCGGCCGGCGCGATGTAGTCAGCCAGCGAGCGGAAGTCCTTCTGGCCTTGTCGCTCCCATTGCTGGCGGAGCATTGAAAAGGTTTCCAGCTTCTCCCCCTCTCCTTGTCTCCTTGTCTCCTTGTCTCCGATGAGAGGGGGAGAGAGGACAAGGACATCGTCGCCAACCGAGTTCGCTGGCCAGAAGCCGTACACGCCGCGAGCGGTCAGCCAGCGGTTTGCGATGATTTGGTCGAGCAACTGGCGAGCGTCGTCGTACAACTGCTTCGCTTCGGAACCGACAACGACATCCTCGAAGATTGCCGGGAACTTGCCGCGCAGTTCCCAGGTCGAGAAGAACGGCGACCAGTCGATGAACGGGACGAGTTCCGCCAACGGAAAATTGTCGAGCGAGCGCGAGCCCAGGAACTCCGGCGTCGGAATCTCGACCGTCGCCCAATCGGTCGCGAATCGCCGGGCCAGCGCCTCGGCATACGGCACGAGATTTCGGGCCTGTCGGTCGGCGAAACTGGCTCGGTCGCGGTCTTGGGTCGCGCGATTTTCGCGGTCGAAGGCCGATTTGCTATTGGCATCGAGCAAGTTCTCGACCACCGGCACCGATCGCGAAGCGTCGAGCACATGCACGACGATCTGATCGTATTCCGGAGAAATTTTGACTGCGGTGTGCTTCGACGAGGTCGTCGCGCCGCCGATGAGTAGCGGAATCTCGAAGCCTTGCCGTTTCATCTCGCGCGCGACGTGAACCATCTCGTCGAGCGACGGCGTGATCAGGCCACTCAGTCCGATGATCTGCGCGTTTCGTTCGCGAGCGTTCTGCAAAATGATCTCGCACGGGACCATCACGCCGAGGTCGATGACCTCGAAGTTGTTGCACCGCAGCACGACGCCGACGATGTTCTTGCCGATGTCGTGAACGTCCCCTTTAACTGTCGCGAGGATGACGGTGCCACGAGTAGAAACTATGGGTGCCTGCGATTCGCTCTCACCCCTTAACTCTCGTTCCTCGGCCTTCTCCGCCTCCATGAACGGCTCCAGATACGCGACCGCTTTTTTCATCACGCGAGCGGACTTCACGACCTGCGGCAGAAACATTTTTCCAGCACCGAACAGTTCGCCGACGACGCTCATGCCGGCCATCAGCGGACCTTGGATGACGTTCAGCGGACGCCCGTATTTCTGCCGAGCCTCTTCGGTATCTTCGTCGATGTGGTCGGTGACTCCCTTGAGCAGCGCGTGCTTGAGCCGGTCTTCGACGGTGCCGTTCCGCCACTCTGCGACGGCGGCGACCGATTCTCCTTTGCCGGCGGATTTGAACTTCTCGGAGAACGTGATGAGTCGTTCGGTCGCATCAGGGCGGCGGTTGAGGACGACGTCTTCGACGTGGACCAGCAGTTCCTTGTCGATCTCCTCGTACACCTCAAGCTGCCCAGCGTTGACGATGCCCATGTCGAGGCCGGCTTGGACCGCGTGATACAGGAAGACCGCGTTGACCGCTTCACGCACGACATCGTTGCCTCGGAATGAGAAGCTGACGTTGCTCACGCCGCCGGAAGTTTTCGCGCCCGGGCAGACCTGCTTGATGCGACGCACGGCCTCAAAGAACTCGACCGCGTAGTTCGCGTGTTCTTCCATGCCGGTGCCGATGGTCAGGATGTTCGGATCGAAGATGATGTCTTCCGGCGGGAAGCCGACCTGCTCGTTCAGCAGCTTGAATGCTCGCTGACAGATCGAAACTTTGTGGTCGGCAGTCACGGCTTGGCCCCCTTCGTCGAAGGCCATGACGATGACGGACGCTCCGTACTGCCGAACCAAGCGAGCTTGTTCGAGGAACTTCTCCTCGCCCTCCTTCAAGCTGATCGAGTTGACGACTCCCTTCCCTTGCAGGCACTTCAGCCCCGCTTCGATGACCGACCACTTCGAGCTATCGACCATGACCGGCACGGAACCGACTTCCGTGTTCGCGTTGACTAAGTCCAGAAAACGAGTCATCTCGGCTTCGCTGTCGAGCAGGCCTTCGTCCATGTTGACGTCGATCATGTTCGCGCCGTTCTCGACTTGCTGACGCGCCACCGCGATCGCTTCATCCAGTTTGGACTCCTTGATCAGTCGCGCAAACTTCCGCGAACCGGTGACGTTCGTCCGCTCACCGACCATGAAAAACGTGCTTTCGGGCCGGATGCTTTGCGGCGTCAGGCCTGAGAAGGTTGTGTAATGTGGGACGCTCGGAATGCGCCGTGGCTTCATCGACTTCACCGTATCCGCGATCGCGGCGATGTGCGTCGGAGTGCTGCCACAACAACCGCCGATGATGTTGACCCAACCGTTTTCGGCGAACTCGCCCACCAGCCGGCCCATCGTGTCGGGGGTCATGTCGAATTCGCCTAGCGCGTTCGGCAATCCGGCGTTCGGATAGCACGACACAAATCTCGGCGCTAGCGCCGAGAGTTCTTGGATCCAGGGCCGCATCTTTTCGGGACCGACGGCGCAGTTGAATCCAATGCTCAACATCGGGAAGTGCGACACCGCCTGCCAGAATGCCTCGATGGACTGGCCAAACAAGGTCGTGCCGCCATTCGCTTCAAAGACCGTCGCCGAAACCATCACGGGCAATCGTTTTCCGGTTTGCTCAAAGAGCCGAGCGATCGCCAACAGACACGCTTTCATGTTGATCGTGTCGAACGAAGTTTCGGGGAGCAGCAAATCCACTCCGCCATCGACGAGTCCTCGAATCTGATCGGTGTAAGCCGCGACGACTTCATCAAAGGTCACTTCCGGTTTGTCCGTGTCACGATCGTTCCAGCGATTCGACAGCGAACGATTCATCGGGCCGATCGAGCCAGCCACAAACCGTGGCTTCGACGGGTCTCTTTCCTGGACTTCATCAGCCACTGACCGAGCCAACCTCGCCGCCGAGGCATTCAACTCATATGCCAGGCTTTCGAGGCCATAATCTGCCATCGACACCGCTTGAGCGTTGAACGTGTCGGTCTCGACAATGTCCGCCCCAGCCTCGAAGTACTGCCGATGAATCGACTCGATGACCTTTGGCTTCGTCAGTACCAGGATGTCGTTGAAGCCTTTGAGGTCTTGTGAGTGTTCGCGAAAACGCTCGCCTCGAAAATCCGCTTCCTCTAGTTTGAAACGCTGCACCATCGTCCCCATCGCGCCATCGAGGATGAGGATGCGGTCTTCCAGTAAGGATGCCAGCAGCGACGACGAATCGGGAGTCTGAGCGGTCATAAAGGACGAAAGCTTCCAATGGAGGCGCGGGATTCGATCCAAACATGTCACGAACTCCACGGACTTGGCGGTCGGCGAAGAGTATGAGCCTGCCGGTTGCCTGACAATGTTGCTCCGCAAGATCGATGCGCCCCGCATTTTTCGCGTTTCATCTTCCGCCGCCTCGATCGAGATTGGCCAGGCGGCTGGCGAAAAATGGAGAGCGAAAAATGCGAGCAAGTGGCCTAATTGAGATCGCCCTTGGTGATGCGGGCGATTTCGTCCACGCTGGTGATGCCCTCGATGACTCGGCCGTAGCCGCATTGGCGAAGGGTGATGAGGCCGTGCTTCAGCGCGACGTGGCGGATTTGCGTTGAGCTGGCTCGTTCGATGCAGAGTTGGCGAATCGAGTCGTTAGTAGTCATCAGCTCGAAGATGCCCACGCGGCCAGAGTAGCCAGTTTCGCGGCAGTCGCGGCAAGCTCCCGGTTTGAAGAGTTTCTCCGGCAGCGGACGCGGAAAGTCGTCCGGGACATCGCTGTCAGTGGGATGAAACGGGACTTTGCACTTGGCACACAAGCGGCGCACGAGTCGTTGAGCCAGCACCCCTTCGACGGTGCTCGCGCAGAGGTACGGCTCGATCCCCATGTCGATCAAGCGAGTGAAGGCGCTCGCGGCATCGTTGGTATGCAGCGTGCTGAACACGAGGTGTCCGGTCAGCGACGACTGAATTGCGCTCTCGGCGGTTTCGTAGTCTCGGATTTCACCGATCAGGATGATGTCGGGGTCGTGACGCAGAATGCTTCGCAGGCCAGCGGCGAAAGTCAGGCCGATCTTCGCGTGAACTTGAATTTGGTTGATCCCCGCCATCTGGTATTCGACCGGATCTTCGACGGTGATGATCTTCAGCGTTGGATCTTTGATCTCGTTGAGCGCACTGTAGAGCGTCGTCGATTTGCCCGAACCGGTCGGTCCCGTGACCAGCACGATTCCGTGCGGCAGATTGATCAGCTTGTAGAACGGCACCTTGATTTCGTCGGGCATGCCCATGCTCGACAGGTTGAAGGTCATCCGCCCCTTGTCGAGGATTCGGAGCACGACCCCTTCGCCGTGGATCATCGGGATGATCGACATGCGGACGTCGATCTCACGGCCGGCGACGCGAAGTTCAATGCGGCCGTCCTGCGGCAGACGCTTCTCGGCGATGTTCAGCCGAGCCATGATTTTCAATCGCGTGACGATCGCTCGATAGAACTGATGAATCTCTTGCGGCACCGCCTGCAACCGCAGCAAGCCGTCCACGCGGTACCGCACCGCCAACCCTTTATCGCTCGGCTCGATATGCACGTCGCTGGCCTGTTGGGCGAGCGCTTCGAGCAGCAATTCGTTGACCAGCCGGATGACCGAGGCCGCCTGAGCCATCTGAGCCAGTTCGCTGTCGGCACGAGCGACCTCGGCGAGGTAATCGGCATCGACATCGTCGCCGCGCTGCGCGACCAATTCGTTGATCGTGTCGCCGCCGACGCCCAGATGCTCTTTGATCAGCCGCAAAAGATCGTCGCGTCGCGTGAGCACCGGCTCCAACCGGAAGCCACTGAGCGAACTCAGCTCATCGAGTGCTTCGAGATCGAACGGGTCAGCCGTCGCAATTTCGACTCGGCCGTTGTTCCGTCGCAGTGGCAGCAGCGAGTGCCGGAAGATCGCGGTTGTCGGAAACCTTGCCAGCAGTTCACGGTCGATCGGGAAGTCATTGAGTTCGACGAATCGCATTCCCAATTCGTCGCCGAGCGCCCGCAATGCCTGCTCTTCGGTCAGCAGTCCCTGCTCAACGGCCACCTGATCCACACGCTTGCCGTTGGCCGTCGCGCGAAGCGTTTCCAATTCCGGCAGGCTGAGCAGCCCGCGATCCAAAAGTACGTCGCCGATGTCCATCTGAAGTGATCTCGTGTGAGGCGTGAGATTTTGCTCCGCCAAAAGCCGTCCAACGTGGCGGGAATCATACTGAAAGTCACCGACCAATCGGCCAGCGGGACACCGAGAATGACCGTCGAACGACCAATTTGTCGCGGCGGAATTCCGGTCGTAACTCCGTGGGGCAGGTTTTCAACCTGCCATGTGGACAGGCAGGTTAAAAACCTGCCCCACGTCATCGGCCACCGTCTCGGCTACTGCTGCCAAAGCGGCCAAAGCTGCCGCTACCGAACGGACTGCCGCTACCGAACGGACTGCCGCCGAAGCCTCCGAATGGCGGCATTCCTGGCGTGAAGCTACCCGAACCGAACGGAGGCGGAGTCGAACTCGATCCACTGCTCGACGAACCACTGCGAGACGATGAAGACGACGTCCGGCTGGCCGAGCCGACTTTGATCTTCGAGTACATCGCGCTCAACGCCGTCTGCACCGCCGCCGAGTTGCTCCCCTTGATGTCGACCACTCGCACCGTGCGATTCGCTGCGCGTGCATCGTCGTCGATCGCTTCAACCAGCGACTCGATCTGCCGGAAGAGCGACTCACTGGAAGAGATGATCAACGTATTGGTGCGAGCATCCGTGCTGAGCGTCAGCTTGATGCTGCGAGCCTGTTGCTGACCGCCTCGGCTGCTGCCACCTCGACTGCTGCCGCCGCCCATGAGCATTGCGAACGGATTTGGCTGCTGGCCAGGTTGTTGGCCTTCAGGGGTCATGTCGTCTTTGTAGATTTCTTTGACGATGGCCGCGACATCTTCGACTTCTGCGTGCTGCACCAGAATGCGATGCGGCGTGCGGTCGCGAAGCTGTTCGGGCAACTCGGAAGCGTCGAGCACTCGCAGCATCGCTTCGACCTCGCGGACCTGATCGGCCGGACCAGCGACGTATAAAGCATTCGAGCGAACATCCGGAATGATTCGCAGAGTTAACGAACTTGCCATCGCGCTCGACAAGCCTGTTGCGTTCATCAGGCTGCGGCCCATTGAACTCATGCCGCCTGTCAACTCGCCAAGCATTCCGCTGGAACTGCCGGAACCGGACGACACCGAACTGGTCGGAAAGAGCCGTTCGAGCATCGTGGCCGTTTCACTGGCGTCGGCCGAGCGGAGATAAAAAATCGTCCAGCGTGGCTTCGACGGCGTCGCCTCCAGCATCAGTTCGATCAGCCGTTCCATCTCATCGAGCGCGGCTTCATCTTTGCCGCTGATGACCAGATTGTTGCCGCTGGAAAGAACACGAATCGGCTCCCCCTGCTCTTCCGTTGCCGGAGTTTCTTTTGCTGGCTCATCCGACTTCGGAACGGTTGACCCTTCGGGAGCGGGCTGGGGGTTCTTGGCCGACTTCTTTTTTTTGTTCGGGTTCGGCGACTTATTCGCGTTCTTCTTTTTGGATTTGTTTGGCTTTGCAGACTTATTGGCTTCGGCGGCCTCAGCGGGCGATTCGTCGATCAAACTCGCGGTGAAGATTTTCGCTCCGGCTGCGTCGGCTCGTGGCTGTGCGATCGGCTTCGAGTCGACTTTCGGTATTTTGCGTTTCGCGTTGACCGGTTTGCCGGTCGCGGCGTCGGCCGGTGCTTGGCTAGTCGTTCGCGCGGGCCGAGTCGTCTCATGCGGCGGAGCAGATTCCTCAGAACTCGGAACCGCTGACGGAACACGCTGGTCGCGAACCGGCCGGTTGTTCGACGGAATGATGATGATCGGATTCGAGTTCTTCTCGCCCCAGAACTGCTTGAGCATCTGCGAGAACTCTTCGGGATCTCGGCCACCAAGCGGGATCGTGCGCAGTGTTCCCTTTTGCGGATCACCCTTCAGTGCGTTCGGGTCCATTTGCGTGAGCAGTAATTTGATCTGATTGACTTGGTCGTTGGTGCCGCGCACGATCAGGCCGTAACCGGTCGGATGCGGCGTCATGCTGGGAGCGGCGTCTTTCTCGGCGGCGTACAAGGCCTGCAACGTCGCGACGGCAGTCAGCGAATCCATGCGGCCAGTCGAGACGACGGCCACTGTTGCTCCGCCGGACATTCCCTCGCCGTCGAGTTGCTTGATCATGCGCTCGATCTGCTCGTGCTGCGTCGGCGACGCGAAGATGTGCAACCGGCGTGCTCGGCCGTCTTCATTCACGACGCAACCGGGGTGCAAAACATTGAGCGTCTTGGCGACTTCCTGCACGTCGGCGGTTTTGGTGGTGTAGACATTCAAGTACGGCTCGCGACTGCGCGGGCGGCGGGTCGAGCCAGGCAGCTCTTCCATGTCGATGGTTTTGAGCAACTCCTCGATAATCTTGTGCTCGGCCGAGTTGGCAGTCACCAGCAGTCGGTTCGTGCGTTCATCGGAACTGACTTGAACTTTCGGCTTCGTGTTTGTCGGCGCGGGCATCACAATCGGACGGCCATCTCGGTCACGCATTTCGCCGCCGCGTGGATCAAAGGAGCGAGATCGAGTTCCTTCGGCGACCGATTCGACCCCCCGTTGCAGGCCGAACATCGCGCGAACTTTGTCTTCAGCTTCCAGAGCGTCGATGTGCTTCAACGTGTAGGCCGTGAAGGTGACATCCGTCGGAGCCGCACCCAGTGTGATCAACAAGTCGTGAATCTGCTGCAAATTGGAGCCGACATCCGTGACGCTGATCGCGCTCGACCGCTTCAGTGCAACGACTTTTCCCTGTGGTCCGATGAGTTCTTTGGCTTCCTCGGCGGCCTCTTCGGCGGTAATGTTCTCGACCCGCAGGACGATATTCATCAGCTCGTTTTTTCCGCGTTTCGCCAAATCAGACACCTTCACCTTCGGGACTAGATTGGGCGGAATCGTGTCGTCGATGTTGAGCACGACCAGAAACTGATCGCGTCGGACGAGCAAATACCCCTTTTGCAGGAGGTAACCGTTGATGACGTCGAGGGCCTCTTCGGGTGCGTATTCCTTCTCGTCGAAATAGTTGAACGTACCGGGCGGGACGACGTTGAGGTCAAGCGTCAGACCAGCTAGCTCCGCGAACGTCTTGAGCACGTCAGCCCAAGCGGCATGCTGGAAATTGAACGAAAATTTTTCGGGCTTCGGCGTTTCGGCGTTCTCATCCGCTGGCTTGTCGGCCGTGTTGAGCGTTGCAGACTTCGCGGCAGCAAATTCGTCGGCCGATTTTCCGAACGACACGACCGGCTTGCGTGGCTTGTCGTCGGTCTGACTGGTGACCGCTTCGACATTGGCGATCGGCTGCGAGACGCGAACCGGCTTCTGAGTGGACTCCGTCGTGCTGCTCGGCTTCGCCTCCGACTTCGGAGCCTCTCCTTCCGGTGTCGGCTCAGGGCCCTTGAGCGTGGTCCACTGCTCACGTTGAGCGTCCGTCAAAACAGCGAGTCGCTTGTCTTCGAACTCTTTTCGGAATTCGGTGATTTTGGTCCGCATATCCTCGCCGCCAAAACCCCCGCCGCTGAACATTTCGCGCATCTTCTTGCCGGACTCGTCGCTGAGCGTTTTGAGCTTCGCGATCTGTTCATCGCTGAGTTTCAGGTCGCCGGCAACGTCGCTGTCACCAAGAGAGTTGATCCCACGCGATTGCAAAGCTAACTGGCGATAGCGAGTGAATTGTTCCGGAGCCAGCACTTTTTTCAAATCCGCATCGGACTGGGTGCGCTGTTCGGCTTGGATTTTGGCCATTTCGGCCGTCGCGGCTGAACGATCTTCTTCCGAAGCACCAAACCCCATCTTCCCGAATAAGTCACGGACGCGAGTATCCTCACGGAGTTTGTCGCTGATCTCACGGATTTTGGTTTTTTGCTCGTCGGTCAGCTTGAGTTCTTCGGCATTCGAATCTCGCAGCAAAAGACCGACCGTCGATCCACCGCCGCCACCGAAGCCGCCAAAACCTCCGCCACCGCCGCGACGTTGGGCCATCGCGGTTGAAGTCATCGACAGAATGGCAACCAGTGTCAGCGTGACCGCCAACCGATGCGAAGAATTTTTCATGGCGAGGCTCTCTGGGAATACGAGGTCAGTCACCCCTGAAGACCCCTTTCCGCCACAAAATCTAGCCGGGGTGGCGGATGCTACCCACGTCAGGATTCGAAACTCAAGAACGTGCCGGATTCTCCGGCGGTTTCGGGGCTCTGGGGTGACTCTGAGTCATGTTGGGAATCTTCGGCTTTTGCCGCTCTTGGCTGAGTGAAAATTCGCTGCCGGATCGGCAATTTCAGCCGGAGAGACCGATCAGTTGGATCATGCGGATTCGAAGGCTGCCGTCGATGTCGCCCCTTCGAAAACCGGACGGACGTCGATAAAACCCCCAAAGACTTGATCTTGGCTCGCTTCTTGACAGGAGCTCCATTATGAAAATCGCGACTCAATGGGTTCGTAGCGGAAGTAGACTCGCTCTGGGGTTGAGCCTGTTGTGTGGCGGATTCTTTGCCACAGTGACTGCCCAAGGCTTTCGTGGCAGCGGCGGCTTTCCGTCTCCGGAGGATTCGTTCCGCCGGCTGGACCGCAATCAAAACGGCCAGATCGACCCGGACGAATTTGGGTTCATGCGCGACATGTACGCGCGAGCCGGCATGGATATCTCGCGGCCGATCAGCCAGCAAGAGTTCATTCAGGCCTCGCAGAAAATCCGTGAACAATTCGAGCAGGCTCGAACACAATTCGAGCAAGCTCGATCCAGCGGTGGCGGCGGAACTCCTTCATTTGGTGGCGGAACTCCCTCATTTGGTGGTGGATCTCCCTCTGTCGGAGGAGGAACTCCGGGAAGCTCCGAACGACGGTCCGACGAATCCTCTGACCGAGATCGACGAAGCGATCGTGACCGCCGCGAAGACCGAGACACCGACCGCCGTGGAGAGTCATCGTCGAACAAGTCTTCCAAAAAAACCGCGAAACCGAAGGTCCGCGTCACCAAGGATCTTCCCAGCGACTATCGCGTCAAAGATACAAACGGTGACGGGCAAATCGGGTTGTACGAATGGGACCGCAAAGCCTTCGCTCAGTTCTTCGATCTGGACCGCAACGGAGATGGCCTACTGACGGCCGATGAACTCATCGCCGCCACCAAAAAGAGCATCACCAAAAACACGACGTCGAGCGATTCCGCATCAACGGCAATCGCGTCGTCGAGTGGCACTCGTTCGCCGGCACCTTCCGATTTCGGCAAGCCAAATGCCGCCGCCGCGCCCGCGTCTGCCAGCGCCGCACCTCCTGCGGAAATGACGGCCGGGATGAAAGTCTTCGTGGGACTTGACAACAACCGCGACGGCACATTGACCGACGAGGAGTGGCAACGCTCTCGAACAGCACGCGGCAAATTCGAGAAGGCGGGCATTGCGATTTCGCTCCCGATCAAGCAAGCTCAATTCGTGGAGTTGTACAAACAGCTCGAGGCCAAATAGACGCCTCCAGGACCGCCGCGTGAACTTGCTGACGTTGGGAGTCGAGACCTCGGGAATGATCGGAGCCGTCGCGCTGCGCCGCGCCGGCCAGACGGTTGAATCGGTCTCACTGCAACAGTCCGGACGTCGACACGCTCAGACATTGGTCGCCGAAGTGGACGCGCTGCTGCATCGAGTCGGCATCTCGTCCCAACAATTGGACGTCGTCGCCGCCAGCATCGGCCCCGGCAGCTTCACCGGTTTGCGAGTCGGTGTCGTGTTCGCAAAGACGCTGGCCTACGCGATTGGTTGCCGACTGGCAGCCGTCGACACCTTTCGTGCGATTGCTGCTGCCAGCCCAACCGACATTTCGGAATTGTTCGTCGTCTCGGATGCTCAGCGGGGCGACCTGTTCGTTGGAAGGTATTCCCTCGGAGATTCCACGAACGGCCCCACGCGACTTGGCGAGATCGCCATCGAGTCCGCCGTCTCCTTCTGCCAACGGGTCCAGGGAATCACGGCCTCGCGATCGGACATCGCGATCACTGGCTCGGCCGCCACGACGCTTCAAACGGTTCTGCCGCCATTCGTGCGAGTCCTCGCTCCCGAACTCCAGCATCCGCGAGCTGAATTCATCGCCGCACTAGGGGAACAGCAAGCTCTGGCGGGAGAACTGAGCGACCCGTGGCTGCTCGAACCGTTTTATCTCCGTCGCAGTGCCGCCGAGGAGAAAGCCGCCTTGTGATTCAGCCCGTTGACAGCAGAATGGCAGGCTCGATTTCTCCCAACTATACTCCGGCCGCAAACGGGCTCGACGCTCCGCGAAGCTCATCAATTGTCGCCTTCGTCGGCGCTCTCAGAACCATTCGGAAGATTTCGCCGCCAGTTTTTCAAAGGAGTCAGAATCATGGCCTTGTACGAAATTGAAACCAACGCCCACATCATGATCGGCTGGGCCGATTCGCAAGAGCAGGCGGCTCAGGTGGCGAAGGAGCATTACCCCGGCGAAGACATCGTCCGCTTGACCAAACGCCCGCGCGATATTTGGGTGATCTCGAAGCGGTTGCTGGGTATCGCTGGCAATGCCGAGCCTTGCGACGTGGCTCGCGACTGCCTCTCCCGCGCTCACGGCGACAAAGTCCACGCGATTCGACTCTACATGCTCGACACCGGCTCCGATCTGCACGAGGCTCAACGAGCCATCGAAACGAACATGTCGCTCGGTTGGTGACGCAAGGAATTGAAATTGAAAATCCGCCGCCCGGTCGTTCACGCGACCGGGCGTTTTCATTTTGTAAATCCTACTTGGTGAATATTACAGAACAGCTGCGGTTAGATGTCCGACGGCTCTCTGCCACGTTGCGGCAGTCTTTGCGGATTCCATCCGAACCTCAAACGGCTCGCCGAGATTGAACGACACCGATCAACAACCTCCGGAGACACCCACTCGATTGGCACACGACTCGCTTCCTTAACTCCCTCACGGCGAGCGACGGAGGCTCGCCGATGACGGAGCAGATTCGCGGCTGCTACTCAGGATTTTCATTCAGCCTTGTGACACCCATGACGCACATGGCCGCGACACATTGGGGGGGGGGGACGCAATCATGTTGGTCCTGACTCGCAAGAGATTGGAAACCATTCGTATCGGAGACGACATTACGATCCAAGTCATTCAAACGGGACGCGGCCGAGTGAAGCTCGGCATTCAAGCCCCGGCTCATCTGCGAGTCTTGCGGGGTGAATTGGAAATGATCGAGAACGCATTCGTGGGACTCGCCGACGCGAGCTTCAGCCGCTCGGCCGGACGCCCTTTGGAATTGGTTCATGAGTTCGGCAACAACTAGCTTTGATGGTTCTGAACACGCCGCTGCGATCAGCGAAGCGGATCGTCCGACGAATGTATTGTTCTTCGACGGTGTCTGCGGGTTGTGCAACCGCTCTGTGGACTTCGTTCTGTCCCGCGACCGTCGAGGAGCGATCCGCGTCGCCCCGTTGCAAGGCGAAACGGCGAGGCGAGCCGTGAGGGATGAGGGGCGAGGGGCGAGTTCGGAAACTCGATCGTTCGACACGGTCGTGTGGCTCGATTCATCGGGCCGTGAGTTTGTTCGATCAGCGGCCGCCGTCCGCGTGCTGTGGCAACTTGGAGGAATCTGGTGGCTGATCGGCTGGCTGCTTTGGCTGATCCCGCGACCGCTGCGAGATGTCGGTTATCGAATCGTCGCCGCCAACCGTTATCGGTGGTTCGGCAGGAAGGAGACGTGTCGCTTGCCGTCTCCCGCCGAACGCGAACGGTTCCTGCCGTAGATCCTATCCAAGATCGACACTGCGTTTTGTAGATCCTATGAGAAAGGTCACGGTTGATTAGGCTTTGAGGTGCGTGTGAAACCTCAAAATCCCCAGGAGTCCAATCATGACCGCGACCGTGACGCAGCGTAGCGAAGGATCTTCGGTTTTGTTCGTCAGTCTGGAGTTGAGCAACAAGACTTCGGTGGCCGACTTGACCCAAGTCAAGTACGCACAAGTTTAATGAACATCCATTGGGTTGCTTACCTGAACTCCCACGTGCCCATCGATCTCGCCTCGATATTGCGAGGCAGAATCATCAACGACCACGAGGAGAATTCGTTCTGATTATGCGATTCGCGTCGTCCGGCACAATGACGCAGATTGCCCTTGATCTGGTCGCCCGTCTTGGGCGTCGGTCTGTTCAAAGCGGTCCAGGGGATGGCCATTTCGACCGACCAGCCGGATTTATCCGTCTGGGTGGCTGTTTCGTACTCGCCGTCCCAACTGGAGTTCTTGCCGTCGATTTCTTTGGGATAGTCCGCTCGAGGCGTCAAGGAATCCCATCTCTGGTTGTTGTAGGCCACCGTCAGGCAGTAGTACTTGGAGGCGGCTTCATCAACGGCAATCGCAACCTGGACCAAACTGCCCTCCATCCACGGCTCGCCCTCCACTTTGGAAAGATCGCTGACAGAAATCTTGTCCATCGCCGGATCTTCACAACGAACGGCGACATAGAGGTGCGTCTCGTCATAAGCCATCTGGGCTGTCGTTGTCGTTTCCAGCGGATTGACCGCTGTGCGATAGTTCTGGAACGTCCCTAGTTGGAAAGCGGACTTCCAGAGCGAATCCTCCAGCTTGCCATCGATCTTCGGAACCTGGGCGGTTCGCACTATCACGGATTGCGACGGCTTGACGGCCGCGAACTGAGCCTGATTGTAGGCGTCTCCCGCCCGCTTTCGCAGCGGCAGATAGTCGACGCCCACAGGCTTATTCTGAGCGACGTTTTGACGTGCTCGGTCAATGGCGGAAGGCAATTCCGATGCGACTTGCACGCCATTCAGATATTGCGGCCGCTCGGTGTAGAACCAGACGTATTTATCGGAACTCTTCAGGGCATGGTAGACGACCCATTCCATCGCGATGGCGCGTTCTGCGGGGGTCAGGTAGGTCGCCAGCGTATGTTGCCCGCGGGTGTTGCTGTGCCAATCGGCATAGATCGCGTGTCCCGCAGACACTTGGGCGCGGTACTTGTAACGCAGTTCCTCAGGAATAGCCCCCAACATGGTTTGATGAATGAAATGGTAGGCGCTCATGTAGCTCTCAAAATCGTTGGCATAGTAGGACGACTCGTTGCCATCGATGATCGTGGTTCCGATATCGGCGGCCTCGAGCATGCCGAGCATGAAGTCATGGAGCAGCCCATAGTATTCGCCACCGATCACCTCGTTCACAATCTTGGGATCGGTGTCGTAGGCCAGTTGGCGGAACGAACCCAGAGAACCCCAGAAGAGGGACAGAAACACCGGATTCGGCATCTCCGCTTCGATGGCGTCCATAAACTGCCGGCCTCGCCGGCGGACCATACCGCGATATTCCTCCAGACCCTTTTCCTGATGCTGGGCCTGCTTGGCATATTGCCACGGACCGACTGGCTGGCCCCAGTAGACGAATTCGGGATCGAACAGGATCCCTTTGCACCGCCCGGCGCGCCCCATCCGAGCGATGGCCCGCACATTTTTGATGATGGCCCCGTCGTTGGACCAGGCCTGGTCATCGAACCATTGTCCTTCGGCGGCGGCGGTGAGATACATGAAGTTGTCGGTGAATTTCCCCCATTGGATTTTCGACATCGCCTCGACGTTCGCCTCGACGGCCGCACCGTCCACGTGCTTGTTGAAGAACGGATAGCAGAAATCCGTGGCCCGCACGGTCAGGCCGTCAAAAGGAAGATGTTGCAGCTCTCCGATTTTCTTCTCTAGCCGATCCGGAGGCAGCATGTCCCAGCCGAAGTTGATCAGCTTTTTCGACAAATCCTCGCTCATAACCACGGAAGGCACGGCCAGCGACAGGGCCATGATCCCGGACACAAGCGAGATGCGAAAGCCGTTGATCATGAGAGCCTCCGCAATTACTGACGCGTGTCTCGCCGCAAGACTTCCTGCGACTGATCACGGTCTTCGGCGACAATAAATACCACAATCATTCGTTGAATCATTGGTTGTCCCGGGAACGCCCGAACTGGCACATCGAAGTCCAGTCGCGTCCCGAATCGGCGACGGG
>CAMDRI010000073.1 GCA_945906725.1 Candidatus Kuenenia stuttgartensis
GCAACAAAACCGCAAAACTGGGTACAAGTTACATCGTGAGCCTCCTTGCTCGATGCCTGAGAGTGATGTCCCAAGCATTGTCGTGGAGGCTCGCGCTTTTTCCGTAGATCAGTTCTCAACACTCTAAAAACTGCAAAAGTCGAAGTGAGGAGCCGGACAGGTTAAAAACCTGCCCCACGTTCCTCATCACGAAAGACAGAGCATGACTCGCGACGACATCCAACAGGTTATCCCGCACCGCGATCCGTTCTTGTGGCTCGATGAAATCGTCGAACTGACCGAGACGCGGATTCACGCTCGCAAGACATTGTCACCCGATCTACCAGTTTTCACCGGACACTATCCGAGCTTCCCGGTCTTCCCTGGCGTGCTGCAACTCGAAGCGGCGATGCAGGCCGGAGCGGTGTTGATCGCCAAGACCTCGAAGATGGAAGCGGGCAAAGTTCCGGTCGCCACGCGGATCAACGATGTCCGCTTCCGTCGTATGGTCCGCCCCGGCGAAACGCTCGATATCGAAGTCGAACTGACCGAACGGATGTCGCACGCCTTCTTTCTGACCGCCAAAGTTTCGGTCGGCGGACAAGTCTCCGTGCGCTTCGAGTTCGCCTGCGCGGCGGCGGATGCAGTCGACTGAGTAAAAACGGAAAACACAGATTGCGCCGATTCAAGCAGAGTGAATGCCATAACCCTCTGCGATCATCCGCGTAATCTGCGTTTCTAGCCTTCTTCAACTCGGCAACCCGCCCCAACTCACTTCGTGATTTCCTGCACATCAACCAACCCCACGTCGATGTACTGCCCGCCGCCGGTCTGCTTGCAGTGAACGGCGAGCGTGTTCGTGCCGAACTTCAGCAGCTTGTGAGCGGCCTCGTCCAGCGGGGCTGCGATGTACTGCGTCGTGTAGCCGGTCGTCTTCGCGATGAGTTCGCCGTTGAGGAAGACTTCGGTATCCTCGTCGTGATGGATTCGGAGCGCGAGTTCGTGAAGTGAGTTGAGAGTGATCCCTTGGGCTTTCAGATCGAATTCGCGGCGCAGCCAGATGTCGTTCGTTTTCCATTCGGTCTTCACGACGCTGCCGGGAGTGCTCGGCTCTCCGAAGCCGCCGGGGCCGGATTTCCAGTTTGAATCATCGAAGCCCGGCTTCTGCCAGCCGTCGGTTGGTTTGTCGGTTGTGAAACGCCACGTCTGAGCCGTTTGCTCGGACGTCGGGACGAGAGTTGTGGCCTTCGGCGGCGGCAGGTACAGCTTGCGAGCGGCTTTGGCGATGACATCCGTATCCATTTTCAACACGGCTCGGTCGTAGGTCATCAGGCCGTTGACTTCGATTTCGACGTCGGTCGTCTGTGTGTAGATGGCGGCGCTGACTCCCTGAGCGACCATTGGCCGCAGCGCTCCAAGCAACCCGATATACGCCTTCTGCAAGTCTTCCTTCTTCGTGAACGAGCGATAGCCCCAGTTGTCTTTGCCTTGCCAGGTGTGGCCTTCGAGCGGCAGGCCAAGGCCGCCGAATTCGCCGAGCACGGCCGCTCGGTCGCTGGTCGGTTTCGGAGCGAACGGGCCGGGGTAGCGATGCACGTCGATCACATCGCCGACCGGAAAATCGTTCCCGCCCGATGCGCAGTTCACCAGACGAGTCGGATCGTACTCCTTGGTCCACTTCGTCACCGCGACGGTGTTGGCCTGCCCCCAGCCTTCGTTGAACGGCACCCACATCACGATGCTGGGATGATTCCGCAGCGAGTCAATGATCGCCTTCCACTCGCGGTTGAAGTTGTCGGACGACTCCGGCGAGCGCGTCGCCTCGGTGTTGTCGTGCTTGCCGAACGGATCCCACGACGCGTGCTTATCGCCGCTGGGCATGTCCTGCCACACGAGCATCCCCAGCTTGTCGCAGTGGTAGTACCAGCGATCCGGCTCGACCTTCACATGCTTGCGAATCATATTGAAGCCCAACTTCTTGGTCATCTCGATGTCGTACTTCAGAGCCTCATCCGTCGGAGCCGTGTACAACCCATCCGGCCAAAACCCTTGATCCAGCGGCCCGTACTGAAACAGCGGCTTGTCATTGAGCATCAACCGGAGAATGCCGTGTTCATCTTTGCCGAGCGAGATCGTTCGCAATCCGATATAAGTTGTCACCCGGTCGATCACCTTGCCGTCACTTTCCAAGGTGAGTTTCACGTCATAAAGGTGCGGCTGATCGGGGGTCCATAGTTTGAGTTTGTCGTCCGGGATCGGAATGCGGATCGTTCCGTTGTACTGATCACGCCCGACAATGTTCGACACGCCAACGCTGACGTCGCCATCGAACACCTCACACACAATCCGGGCTTCGTCGGCCGGAAGGTTTTGGCGTAGTTTGACCTCGACTTGGCCCTGCTCAACAAGAAAGTTGAGCCGAACGTCGCGAAAATATGTCGCGGCCACCGGCTCCAGCCACACGGTCTGCCAGATGCCGGTCGTCGGCGTGTACCAGATGCCGTGCGGTTTGCGGACTTGTTTGCCGCGCGGCTGGAACGAGCCGTCAGTCGGATCGCTGACGGCGACGACGAGTTCTTGATCGCCGCTCGGCTTCAGAGCATCGGTGATATCGAACGTAAAAGGGTCGTAGCCGCCACGATGGTCGCCAACCTTCTTGCCGTTGACCGAGACGACCGTCTCCCAATCGGTGGCTCCGAAGTGCAACAGCAGCCGGCCTTCCTTCGGCATCTCCGGCGTGGCGAACGTTCGCCGATACAAGAGCAGCCCGTTGTCCGGCACGCGCTTCATCACCCCCGACAAGGCCGACTCGATCGGGAATGGGACCAGGATCTTTCCCCGCTCAGTCGCATTCGCGAAGCTCGTCAACTTTCCATCCGTGATCGCGTAATCCCATAGCCCATTCAGATTGACCCACTTCTCCCGCACCATTTGCGGCCGAGGATATTCCGGATGCACCTTCTCCGGAGAAACATCCTTGGCCCAGCGAGTCATCAGCGGAGCTTTTTTCGGCTGCCAGTCCTCGGCGAAGAGTTCGCAGGCGATGAACGGACTCGCGAGGCCCACAATGAACAACGTCCGAATGAACGACCGCATCATCAACTCCAGACTGAGAGGCTCGGCATCGGATGAAATGGATTACGGCAATCGGCCGATCACTCGGCAACAAGCTCCAGGCTCCGCCACAAATACCATGAGGCCACGGTCGCGTGAGGCCGCCACGGTGCCGCGATTTCTTCGGCTTCCGCTCGCTTGGGTAAATCCGGCAGACCGTACAGTTTTTGGATCGCAGAACGGAGGCCGAAGTCATCGGGAGCGAACACATCCGGTCGGCCGAGACAGGAAATCAAAAACATCTGCACGGTCCAGCGGCCGATGCCTTTGACTTGAATCAGTTCGTCAATGATTTCTTCGTCGGTCAGTCGGTGGACTCGGTGCAATTTCACAGTCTTGCTGACGACCTTCTCGGTGAGGTCTTGCAAGTACGACGCCTTTTGTCGCGACAGTCCGAGACCACGCAATTCATCGAACGACAATTGACCAAGGCTCAGCGGAGTCAATTTGCTAGGGGCCAAGCGAGCCTCCAGCTTTCGCAACATCGACCGCGCCACCGCCGTCGAAATCTGCTGAGCCAGGATCGAACGGACCAGCGATTGAAAGCGGCCTCGCCGGGGTTCGAACTGAAAGGGGCCGACTCTTCGGATGACATCGGCCAAGACCGGATCACTCTTGCGAAGGTGCCGCAACGCGCGGGCGACGTGATCGGGAGAAAGGCTCATCGGCGGCGGTTCTTTTTCTTGTTGTCGCGTTCTGCTTTGCGTTTCTTCTTCAACGCTTCGTGAGCGGCAATCGGATCGACAGGACCACGACCGCTGCGTTGCTTCTGCACTGGACCATCGAGGCCGGGGATCGCCATGCCCCCCTTTGAGATTTCACTGACGGCCCGCATCCGTTCGAGCATTCCCATGTTCGACATCTTCGCCATCATGCCGGACATCGCCTCGAACTGCTTCAGCAGATTGGTGATCTCGTTCGGAGCACTGCCGCTGCCGAGAGCGATGCGGTTGCGGCGGCTGCGGTCGATCTTGTCGGGATGGTCGCGCTCCCACGGGGTCATCGAGTTGATGATCCCGTCGATGTGGCTCATGTCTTTGTCGGGGTCACCGAAGCCTTGCATCGCATCGACCATGCCCCCCATGCCGGGGATCATCTTCATGACCTCGCCCATCGGGCCGAGCTTGCGGATTTGCTTCATCGACTTCTGGAAATCTTTGAGCGTAAATTTGCCCGCCGCCATCTTGGCTTGGGCTTCGGCCATCTCATTTTCGTCGAGGTGCATCTGCGCCTTCTCGACCAGCGAGACGATGTCACCCATGCCGAGGATACGGCCGGCCATGCGGTCGGGATGAAACGGCTCGAGCTTGTCGAGCTGCTCGCCCATGCCGATGAATTTGATCGGCACGCCAGTGACGTGCTTGACCGACAGCGCAGCACCGCCGCGCGTATCGCCGTCGAGCTTCGTGAGGATCACGCCGTCGAGTTCCATCGCCTCGTTGAACGCCTTCGCGCTGTTGACGGCGTCCTGACCGGTCATCGCGTCGCAAACGAGATACACCTGATGCGGCTGGCACTTGTTGTCGATCTGCTCCAGTTCGCGCATTAAGTCGTCATCGACGTGCAAGCGGCCGGCGGTGTCGAGGATCACGACGTTGATGTCGCCACGACGCTTCGCCTCTTTGATGCCGTTTTGACAAACGGCGAGCGGCGTACTCTTGCCAGGCTCTTCGGCGTAAACCGGAACGCTGATTTGATCGCCGATGACTTTGAGCTGATCGACGGCGGCGGGACGCTGCAAGTCGGCCGCGACGAGCATTGGCTTCTTGCCTTGCTCCGTGAGCATCTTGGCGAGCTTGCCGCAGGTCGTCGTTTTACCCGACCCCTGCAAGCCGCACATCATCAGGATCGTCAGCCCGTCCTTCTGAAAATGGAACGAGTGATCGACTGGCCCCATCAGTTTGACGAGTTCGTCGTTGACGATGCCGATGATCTGCTCGGAGGGCCGTACCGACTTGAGCACTGCCTCGCCAAGGGATTGCTCGGTGACGGTTTTGACGAAGCTGTCCACGACTTCGTAATTGACGTCGGCTTCCAGCAACGCCTTGCGGACTTGCTGCATGCCGTCGCGAATATTTGCCTCGGTCAGCTTGCCGCCGAGAAACGAAAAGGCACCGCGAAGACCATTGGAAATGCTCTCAAACATGCGTCATTGACTCCTGCCGGGACGAAAGAAGGGGCGGATTGTAGGAGTGCTTCCGAGGTGAAACAACCGGCTCCTCTTTGCACCAAGATGCCGATCTAGTGGCGGCGATTGCTCGAAACTGCCCGCCGCCTTCGATAGAAAGCTCAGAGTTCCGCAGCAGAAAATGAGACCGAACAACGAACTAGATCACGAGGCATTCGATGTCCAAGCGATGGTGGGCAGTGAGTCTGACGGCGGCGTTGAGTTGGAGCGTCGTGGCCAAGAGCTTCGAGACACCGGCTCCAGGGCATTCGTTGCATGGCGAGGTCTTCAACGAGGGCCCGCGTCAGGCCGCGTACCTGATGGGCGACACCGGCAACGTGAGTTTCCCGATCACGTCGGCGAATCCGGAAGCTCAGGCGTTCTTCAACCAAGGCATCGGTCAGTTGCACGGCTTCTGGTATTTCGAGGCCGAGCGATCGTTCCGGCAAGTCGCGATGCTCGATCCGAATTGTGCGATGGCCTACTGGGGCATGGCCTGCGCCAACCTGGAGAACCGCACTCGCGGAGCCAAGTTCATCGTCAAAGCGACCGAGAAGAAAGCATCCGCCAGCCGGCGTGAGCAGCTCTTCATCGACGGACTCGCCGAGTACCTAAAAGACGACAAAGACGACAAACGCAAGGACGAGGAACGCCGCAAAGCCTACATTCGCGATCTCGAAAAAGTGCTGCTCGAATTTCCGGAGGATATCGAGGCCAAGGCGTCCCTGGCCGTGTTTCTATATCAAAGCAAGAGCAGCGTGCCGTTGCCGAGTCAGTTCGCGGTCGATGCGTTGCTCAGCGAGGTCTTTCAAAAACAGCCGATGCACCCGGCTCATCACTACCGGATTCACCTGTGGGATCATCAAAAGGCGGAGAAGGCTCTGGAGTCGGCCGCTCGTTGCGGACAAGCCGCGCCGCGAATCGCACACATGTGGCACATGCCGGGACACACCTACTCGGACTTAAAACGCTGGGCCGATTCCGCCTGGCAGCAAGAAGCCTCCGGCCGAGCCGATCACGCACACATGATGCGCGATCGCGTTTTGCCAGATCAGATTCAGAACTACGCTCACAATCAGGAGTGGCTGGTTCGCAACTTCATCAATCTGGGACGTCACAAGTCGGCACTGGACCTCTCGAAGAATCTGCTCGAACTGCCACGGCATCCGAAGAACAATTCACTGACGAAGGGTAGCGGCAAGAACGGACACGATCGCTTGTTGCAGGTACTGGAAGGCTTTGAATTGTGGGACGACGTCGTCGCGCTCTCGAACACGATGTACCTCGAAGCACCCGACGCCACGGCCGAGCAGTCCAAGCGACTGCGATTGATCGGCGTGGCCCACTACCATCGTGGCGAGTTCCCGCAGGTCGAAGAGTGCGTTAAGCAACTCGATACGATCGCAGCGAAGCTGGAAGAGAAGGCTCAGGCCGAAGCTGCTGAAGAAGAGAAGAAACTTCGCAGCGAAAACAAAAGCGATGCCGATGTCACGAAAGCAAAAGACGAAAAGCTAAAGAAGGCTCGCGAACCGATTGCCCCTGTCGAAAAAGCGACGGCCGAACTGCGCGGCGTGCAACTGCTGGCTCGCGGCGAAACAGACAAGGCTCGTGAACAGTTCGACAAGGCGGGAGACATCCCGAAACTACGGCAGGCAAAATACCAGTTCCTCTGCGGCCAGCACGACAAGAGCATCGAGTCGTTGAAGGCGGCCGTGCAATCGGCCGACATTCAGGTCATGCCGCTGGCTGTGCAAGTCGACTTGCTGCGACGCATGAACAAGCTCGAAGACGCGAAAGCCTCGTTCGCAAAGCTGCGCGATATCGCCGCGCATGCGGACCTGGATTCGCCGCTGCTCGCGCGATTGGCCCCGTTCGCCAAGGAACAAGGCTGGCCAGACAACTGGCGCAATCCCGTTCCGCCACGCACCGATGTTGGTGAGCGACCGACTCTCGACGCGATCGGCCCGTTCCGCTGGTCACCATCTCCGGCGATCGATTGGAGCTTGCCGGCTCCCGGTGAGAAGACACTGTCGCTGAGCGAGTATCGCGGCAAGTCTGTCGTCGTGATTTTCTATCTTGGTGCCGGGTGTCTGCACTGCGTCGAGCAGTTGCAGAAGTTCGCCCCGCGAGTCAATGACTTCCAGCAGGCCGGCATCTCGATCGTCGGCATCAGCACCGAAGACCTGCCGTCGTTGACGACCGCCGTGACGAACTTCTCGAAGGACAAGCCGTTCCCGATTCCTCTCGCAACTGATCCGGAACTCAAAACATTCAAGGCGTATCGCGCTTACGACGACTTTGAGAAGGTACCGCTGCACGCCACGTTTTTGATCGATGGAACGGGCCACGTCCGTTGGCAAGACATCAGCTTCGAGCCATTTCAAGATGTGGATTTCGTGCTCAATGAAGCGAAGCGGCTTCTGACGATCACCCGCTGAGCATTCCTGAGTTGATTCGAAGAAAACGAAAACGGCCACATACAAGTGTGGCTGTTTTCGTTTCAATCATTTCGTTTGTCTAGAAACCGTGGATTAGAAGTTCGGTTTGGGATTGAACGGTACGGTTGACGTCCCACCGGATCCGCCCGCGACCGGCGGAGGCATTCCGCCACCCGACCTATTAGGAGGAGTTGTGTTCGTGCCTCCCGGCATTCCACTACTCGCACCTCCACCGCCCGACGTCGTTCCTGGCCTTCCTCCCGTACCCGCTCCTGGCGCTGAACCCGCGTTAGGTTGACCGTCATCCAATGGTCCCGAAGTGGACGTCGGACTCGACCCGATCGGACTTCCTGCTGAGGTCGAAGGTGTCGAGGGATTCGTACTGTTTCCAGAAGCCGTGCCCAATGGACTGGAAGCACCGGTTCCGCTCACCGTTCCAGCGTCACCTGTAAAAGAGGAAGCACCGCCGCCCGAACCATTTGACGAACTCTGACCATTTCCACCGAACGCCGATGCACTCGTGCCACCACCTGTACTGCTTCCCGGATCACCGATTCCCGGGCGTAAACTGCTCATGCCCGACAAGCCACTGATTGCACTGCCACTCGAAGATAATCCGGCGGCTCCAAAACCAAAGTTTGATCCCGACATGCCGCTGTTCGAGTTCCCAAAGCCCCCACCTCCAATTGCATTCCCGAAGCGACCAAAACCTGAAGAGCCAGTGAGTCCCCCCGAACTTCGGTTTGACCGACGAGCCTGCTCCTTCCACCGGTCCTTGTCGTTCTCCTTCTTCTTCTCCGAAGTCGTCGACTTGTCGCGTTCCTTCGGAGCCGTCGGATCGACTGCTGGAATCAATCGGTCCAACAATTCGCGTCCCGCATCGCATTCTGCGACGCTCAAACGGTTGTCGCCGTCGGAGTCAATTGTCTGTAACAACTCGCGAACGTCATCGCGCCAAGTCAAGATGTTGATTTCGCGTTCGGATTTGTCGTCCAACAAATTCTTCAGCCGGGCGCGCGCTTGACGAGCTTCGCCTGCATCCAACTTTTCATTGCGGTTCTCGTCGAACCGTTGCAGAAGCGCGGTCTTCACCTTGGCTTCATCCAGCGATCCGGATTTTTCCTGGGGTTCCGCTTTCGGCGACTCCTGGCCGAGCAACAGGTTTGTGCCTGCGACAACCAACGACAAACTCAACCACGGAAGCCAACGGAACCGCCCCATGATAGGCTCCTCAATGAAATCAGTCATTCAACCAACGACCCAACGCATACCTCGGCGCAGCGACAACACTGCCGCACGTCAATTCGCGGCCCGCCCCTGCCGCTGATCAATTACCCGATCAGAAGTTTGGATTCGGATTGGCAGGTACCAAGGTTGGTCCACCACCACCTGGCGCTGTCGGCGTTGTTCCACCCCCACCCGGCGCTGTCGGAGTTGTTCCACCGCCACCAGGTCTTGTCGGCGTCGTTCCGCCGCCACCAGGTCTTGTCGGCGTTGTTCCGCCGCCACCTGGCGCTGTCGGAGTTGTTCCACCGCCACCAGGTCTTGTCGGCGTCGTTCCGCCGCCACCCGGCGCTGTCGGCGTCGTTCCGCCGCCACCAGGTCTCGTCGGCGTTGTTCCGCCGCCACCCGGCGCTGTCGGCGTTGTTCCGCCGCCACCAGGTCTTGTCGGCGTTGTTCCGCCGCCACCTGGCGCTGTCGGCGTTGTTCCACCGCCACCAGGTCTCGTCGGCGTTGTTCCACCGCCACCAGGTCTCGTCGGCGTTGTTCCACCGCCACCAGGTCTTGTCGGCGTTGTTCCGCCGCCACCTGGCGCTGTCGGAGTTGTTCCACCGCCACCAGGTCTCGTCGGCGTTGTTCCGCCGCCACCCGGCGCTGTCGGCGTTGTTCCGCCGCCACCAGGTCTTGTCGGCGTTGTTCCGCCGCCACCTGGCGCTGTCGGAGTTGTTCCACCGCCACCAGGTCTCGTCGGCGTTGTTCCACCGCCACCAGGTCTCGTCGGCGTTGTTCCACCGCCACCAGGTCTTGTCGGCGTCGTTCCGCCGCCACCTGGCGCTGTCGGAGTTGTTCCGCTGCCCTGAGCCAAGGCTTGGGTCGGTTTGAGCGATATCGGGCTTTGCACCAGTCCTAACCCTGCGACAGCAACCCATGTGGTCGACCACTGAAGCCAACGATATCGGCTCATTTTTGAACTCCTAGATTTGAAGTCGAGCGAATTGGGAGCCAAGGTGGCTGCACGATTGCCACAAGTCAAGCCGAGGTCAAGGAGGATTTACTTCGACTCATTTAGTCATACTGCCGTTTCCAAGTCTTCTTCTGTTTCGGTTCGCGGCAATCTTCTGATCTAACGATTCCGAGAGAGCCTCAAGGTTCTCGCTGCCTTTTCCGGGCAATAAAGTGGAAATCCCGCTCCTCCCAATGGGCCGTGATTCCAGCGAAAAGACCATCATGCCACCGGGACACCCAGAGCCGCTTCTCCCTCCGCCAGCCGCGGATCACGATTCGCAGTCAACTCGCATCGAACCGACGCCGTCGCCACTGCACGGCCAGCTTGTCTCGGAGAGCAGTACGGGACATGTCGGGACGACCTTCACCGCCCCAAAACTCCCCGCGGCCTCCGAGACCATCGCCGAACCGATATTCATCGGCAGTCCACTCGTTCAACCACCACCGTCCGCCATCTCTGCTCGTTCCGCGACCGCACCGGTCGCTGCGCAAGAAACATTGATCGAAGCACACGGCCAAGTCAGCACGCCGACAACGACCTACGCGAAGCCAGGCAAGTCGGGTGGCATTCCGCGAATGCTGGGAGACTACGAACTGCCGGACGAACTCGGACGCGGCGGCATGAGCATCGTCTATCGAGCCAAGCAACGAAGCGTGAATCGCCTCGTTGCGCTGAAGGTCATCCGCGCGAACCGGCTCGCCAGCATGACCAAGGCAACCAAACAAAAAATCATTGAACGTTTCTGCACCGAAGCCGAAGCTGCAGCGCGCATCGATCATGACAATCTCGTTACCGTCTACGAAGTTGGCTACGAGGCCGGTTGTCACTTCTTGCGCGATGCGGTACGTCGAGGTGGCCAGCTTGTCGGAGAAGACTCGCAAGAACCCCGCTGACGACCGACAAGCGGCCGAGTGGATTGAGCCGGTCTGCCGCGCCGTTGATGCCGTGCATCGCAATGGCATTCTGCATCGTGATCTCAAACCTCAGAACATTCTGCTGGAAAGCTCGACGGGTCGAACTCTGCTCGTCGACATCGGTCTCGCAAAACTCGCCGATGACGACGTCAGTATGACTCAGACAGGTGATGCGGTCGGCACACCGTCGTACATGTCTCCCGAACAATTTGAAGACGCCAGCAGCGTCGGAGTCGGCACTGACATCTACGCGCTCGGAGCCACATTGTATTGCCTGCTCTCCGGACGTCCGCAATTTCAAGCGTCGTCAGCAATGCTGACGATGAAGCAAGTCATCAGCACCGAACCGGTCGCAATGCGGCAAATCAATCCGGCAGTTGATTGTGATCTCGAAACGATCTGCATGAAGTGTTTGGACAAGTCTCCCGCGCGGCGCTACGAATCGGCCGCCGCGCTGGCCGATGAACTCAAACGCCACCTCGAAGGCCGTCCGATCCTGGCTCGCCCGGTCAGTCCGCCGGAACGAGCCGCACGCTGGTGCCGTCGCAATCCGCTGGTCGCGTCGCTGATCGCAGCGACGTTCGCCGAAGTCCACTTCGGTGTTGGGGCTTTGGGAGTCAGCAACGTCCGCACCGAGGCTGCTCGCAAACGCAGCGAAGAGAGTTTCCAAGAGGCGATGTCCGCCGTGAACGATCTGTTCACACGCATTAGCGAAGAACGACTGCTCAACGAAACGGGGTTGCAAACCATCCGCCGTGACCTGCTGCAACGTGCTCGCGAATACTATGAACGCTACCTGCAACGCCGCTCGAATGATCCCGCTTTGAAGAACGAACTCGCGGCGACCCAATTCAAGATGGGCCTGATCGTCGAGGAACTCGAATCGCCGGAAGCCGCTCTGGTGTGGGTTGCGAAAGCTCGTGACCAGCAAAAAGAGTAAGTGGCGGCGCAACCTGGCTCGGTGAATGACGGCCGCGCTGAGCAATACGCTGATGGCAATGGGACGAGTCTCCCTGAAACTCGGAAAGTTCGACGCCGCCGATGTGTTCTTCAGCGATGCGGAAAAAAAACGCGTGGATCGTTGCTCGAAAAGACGAAAGACGCCGACGCGAAGTTTGACCTGCAACCATTGTTCGCCAATTGCCGAATGAACCTCGGCCTCGTCGAACGGCAGCGGCGGAACCTCGATCAGGTCCGAATTTTATACGCGGAGGCTCAGGATCAGCGCCGCAAGGCACTGCCAACGAGGGCGAAGGATCGAGCCATGCGACGCGATCTGGCGAAGGGATTTTACAATTTCGCGAATCTTGCCATCGACAACAGCGATGAAGCCGGCCTGCGCGAGAACATCGACGAGGCGATCAAACGCCTCGAAGAAATGCTGGCCGAAAATCAGCGTGACCTGGATGACCAGTATCTCCTCAGCCTGTGCTACCGATTGCGAGCCGATTTGTTTGCTGCGCTCGCACCTGGCGATTCGCAATTCGGGCCGGCGGCCATCGACGACTATTCGCAGCCCGAGCGGATCGTGCAAAAACTCAGCGATCTGAATCCATCGGTGACGAAGTATTTCCGCGAGTTGGTCCGGCTCTCCGTGAACCTCGGCCAATTGTCGGCCTAGCAGAAACAGACCGACGAAGTCCTGGCACATTTTCGCCGAGCCCTCGCGTTGCTCGAACAACTGGTGAAAAAAACGCCCGACACGCTTGATCCGCAGGACGCCGCTTTGCGACAGACAATCGAAGCCGCTCTCGCACAGTTACAAGGCTCGAAGAGTTGAAGAAGTCGCGGTACGGTTGAACTGTTCGACCGACCTTCTGTTCAATGCTCGGCATGTTGCCGCCTGTCGAATCGAATGCCGTCCCGCCAACCGCCGAAGAAGCGGAACTGCTCAGCATGTTGCGGCTACATTTGGTCAACGGCATCGGGCCGAGACATTCGCAACTGCTGCTTGACCATTTCGGATCGGCGGCGGGAGTACTGGCTGCGAGCCTTGCCCAACTCGAAGAAGTGGCTGGCATCGGGCCGAAGATCGCTCTGTCGATCGCCGCGTCGAAGTTGGGACGCGATGCCGAAATTGAACTGGAGGAATCTCAACAACTCGGCGTCAAACTGTTGCGGCGCGGTTCCGCCGGCTACCCGAAAGCCATCGAGCGCATCTGTGATCCGCCGTTGTTGCTGTACTGCCGAGGGGACATTTTGCCGCAAGATGAACTTGCCGTCGCGATTGTCGGCTCGCGGCGCTGCACCGTCTACGGCCGGCAGCAGGCCGAGAAATTCGCGACCGCGTTGGCTCGCGCGGGAGTCACGATCGTCAGCGGATTGGCTCGCGGCATCGACGCAGCGGCTCATCAAGGAGCGGTCGCCGCGGGCGGGCGCACGCTCGCCGTGATGGGAACCGGCCTCGCCGAAATCTATCCGCCCGAACATCGCGAGCTCGCCAAACAGGTCGCCGAGCACGGAGCGTTGCTCTCCGAGTTCAAACTGCATCAAACGCCGCACGCGGGACACTTCCCGCAGCGGAACCGGATCATCAGCGGCTTGTCGGTCGCCGTCGTCGTGATCGAAGCCGGTCGCAGCAGCGGTGCGTTGCACACCGCTCGGCACGCCATGGAGCAAGGCCGCGAAGTGCTCGCCGTCCCCGGCCGCATCGACAGCCTCGCCAGCGAAGGCTGCCACGATTTGATTCGCGACGGTGTCACGCTGATCCGCCACGTCGATGACATTCTGGCCGCGATTGGCCCGCTCACGAAGCCGATCTCAGTCGCGTCCGACAGCGGCGAGACCATTCACAGCCTCCGCGAACTGTCGCTCAATGAAATCGAACGGCACATCCTCAACCTGATCGGTGCCGATCCGACGCTGCAAGACGAGATCATCTTTCGCAGCCAAATGGAGCCGCCACGAGTCCTCTCAACGCTGACGGTCCTCGAAATGAAACGCCTCATCCGCCGCCAGCCGGGAGGTTTCTTCATCCGCTCGCCGTGGTGATTTGCGGGAATGAGGACGACGTCGATTGGTTATCGGCGATCCGAATCGTTCAGCTTCTTGGCCAGCCATCGAAGCGACGCGAATTGCAGGGGGAGAAACCCAACGCCGATTAGACTCATTCCTTCGAACGGGATGAACGGCCGCGTGATCACGATGCAAACTCCCGCGACGACGGACACCCCACAGAGCAGACTGAGCCGACGCATCTCAAAGGTCTCTTCGTCTCCCACATTCTGGCCCGCACGTTGCGGCAATCTTGTAACCGCACGACAATCGCGATCGTTAACGCACCGGGATTTGATTGCCGAAAGGAGACGAAAATGCGTCCGATCGTGTTCCTGTTCTTGGCCCTCGCCTTCACGTCCCCCGCAGTTGCACAAGTTGGCCCGACCTCGGCGAAACCTGCAACCGTGAAAAGCCCGCTCTCGCCGGAAGAGTCTCTCAAGCACTTCGTCCTCGCCGACAAGAACCTGCAAATCGAGATCGTCGCCGCCGAGCCGGAAGTCATCGACCCGGTCGCGATCCAATTCGACGAGCACGGCCGCCTGTGGGTCGCCGAACTGAGCGACTACCCGAACGGTCCCGAACCGGGCAAGCCGCCGATGTCGCGAATCAAGTTGCTCGAAGACAAAGACGGAGATGGGCGCTACGAGACGGCTCACATCTTCGCCGACAAGCTGCTGTTCGCGACCGGCGTGCAGCCGTGGGATGGTGGAGTCATCGTGACGCTGGCCGGTGAGGTCGCGTACTTCAAAGACACCGACGGCGATCACAAAGCCGATGTGCGCGAGACGTGGTTCACCGGGTTCGCTCAAGCCAACCCGCAACTGCGAGCCAATCATCCGACGTTCGGCCCCGACGGCTGGATCTACGTCGCCAACGGCCTCCGCGGCGGCAACGTGATCGCGGTGAAGAAAGATTGGCCGAGTAGGTTGGGCACTCCTGTCCGACCCTCCGGCGAATCGAACGGCAAAGAGTCGGGCAAGAGTGCCCAACCTACGGAACCGCAGCCCGTCTCGCTTACCGGGCGCGACTTCAAATTCGATCCGCTCACCGGGCGGTACGAGGCGATCTCTGGCAACGGGCAGTTCGGACTGACGTTTGATGCGTGGGGCAATCGGTTCGTGTGCGATAACCGGCATCCATGCCGGCATGTGATCTTTGAAGAGGACTTCATCAAGCGCTGTCCGCACGTCGCGTTTCCGGCGGTGATCCACGACGTGATTCCGGCGGACGACAAGAACCAAGTCTTTCCGCTGACCTCGGCCTGGACGACGAGCAACCTGCACGCGGGCACGTTCACCGCCGCGTGCGGCTTGACGGTCTACACCGGCGACTGGCTGCCGGAAGAATTTCGCGGCAACGTTTTTGTTTGCGAACCAACCGGCAACCTCGTCCAACGAGCGATCCTCGAACCCGACGGCGTGACGTTCAAGTCGCGGAATCCGTATCAACGTAGCCCTGTCGCTCCGCGACAGGAAAAGCCGAACGCTCCCTCGACGCCTGCTAACAAATCGACGCCCAACGGCCAATCCGGGTCCACTGCGCGCTCGGCTGACCTGTCGCGGAGCGACAGGGCTACAGGAACGCAAGAATTCCTCGCCTCGGGTGACGACTGGTTCCGGCCGGTCGATCTGCAAAACGGCCCGGACGGAGCGTTGTACGTCGTGGACATGTACCGCGCCGTGATCGAGCACCCCGAATGGGTTCCCGACGAACTCAAAAAACGCCCCGACACCTGGCTCGGAAACGACAATGGACGCATCTATCGCATCAGGCCGAAGGGAGAACGGCCGAAACGTGAGCCAACTGTCAGCGTTGCAAACCTCGACGCGAGCTTCAACTCGACGAACGGATGGCAACGATCGGCTTCACTGAGAATCGCGTTCGAGCAGGCTTCACACAATTTGCCGATTCCCAAGACGGTGCCCGTCACACCGGAAGCTCGATGCCTTGCTCTCAGAACCAGTTCATCCCTCGGTTGGTGTACCGCGAATACAACTTTGCGATCCGTGATCGACCAAAACGAGTTCGTTCGCGCGGAAGCGGCGCGCGTGGCTGTGCAAGCGTGGCTGGAACCGAACAATGACCGAGAGTTCTACCATGCCCGTAATTTCTTGACGGAGTTGCTCGCTGACGAGAATCCAAGAGTTCGTTTCAACGCCGTGCAAGGGATCCGACTGCGATTTGGCGACGATCACGCACACGCCGCCTTGTTGGCGAGACTTGGTGGGTTCAAGGATGCGGCAGATCGATGGACTCATCTCGCGATTGCCGGGACGTTTCAAGTCCCACCGTCTCTGGTTTTGGATTGCTTGCTATTCGACCACGATCTCCACCCAACTTGGCTCAGCCCCGACAAAACGGAAGAGCGTTTGAAGTGGGCAGCCGGCCGCTCGGCGTTCATCGCGATGACTTGTGATCAAATTGCGGTACATGCCACCATCGCAATTAAAAATGGCAAACAGGAAGACGCGGAACTGCTCATCGAGAACGTGGTTGATTTCATTGCATCCTTCCCGTTTCGTGACAAGAAGGTACTTCCGAGGACGTTCGACGAATCTGCTTCAGCGCTCCTCGCGTTTTCAAATGCACTTGCTCGACAGGGCCGACCGTTCGCATGGAAACGTAATTCCAAGTTTAACAAAGCTCCGATTGCGGTTGAAAAACTCGTTAGCCATGCTCAAGAGGTGATTCAGTCCCAGTCGAATCATGAGTCCAGTGATCTGATTCTTATGACTCGTGTCCTGCAACTCGGTGACTTTGAGAAGGTCGCGAAGACATTGAGAGTGGTGGCAGAGACGAGCACAGATCAAGCGTTGAAGCACTCAGCGGTCGAATCGTTTGCCTCATTCCAAAAACCCGATGTCGATGCGTGGCTCGTCGAACGCTATCGCTCCGAAACCCCCGCGATTCGTCGGGCGATCTTGGCGGCGTTGTTCGCGTCGAAGGAGCGGCAACTGCGGTTGCTGGAGGCCATCGAGCAAGGGCAGATCGCCGCCACCGAACTGGACCCGGTGCGAGTCAACCAACTGACGCAGGCCAAGGACGAGACCCTGCGCGAGCGAGCCAAGACCGTGCTGGCCGCCGCAGCTCCCGCCAGCCGGCACGAGGTGCTCGACGCCTACCGACCCGCGCTGGCTCTCTCCGCCGACCCGAAGCGCGGACGCGAGGTGTTCGTCAAGAATTGCTCGACCTGCCACCGCGTGGACAACGTCGGAGTCAACGTCGCTCCGGACATCTCCGACACGCGCACCAAAAAGCCCGAACAACTCCTGCTGGATATCCTCGACCCCAACAAAGCCATCGACGCCAACTACTTCGCCTACGCCGTCGTGACCAAAGACGGCAAAACGGAATCGGGAGTCATCAGCTCCGAGACCGCGACCTCGATCACGCTCAAACAACCCGAAGGCAAAGTCTTGACGCTGCTCCGCACTGACATCGACGAACTCCGCAACACCGGCCTGTCGCTGATGCCGATCGGCGTCGAGAAGAACATCAACCAGCAAGCGATGGCCGACCTGATCTTCTGGCTGAAGAACTGGCGGTACCTCGACGGCAAAGTGCCGGCGACGAGCTTGGGCGGGAAATAGATGCAATTGCAAATTGCAAATTTCAAAAAACAAATTGGAACGCACGGTATGACCCCTTACGGTGCTGACGGAGTGCTGCTCTGCGAACCGACGTTCGATGATCGGCTGGGGCAGTTGTTTGATGAGGCGGAGGACGCCGATTCGGAGCGGTGTTTGTCGTGGGTGTCGGCGTTGTTGGCCGAGTCTCCTTCGGCTGATGCGTCGCTCGTGGGACTCGAACGCTTGCTGCGAGTCGTGCCGGATCGCCGTGAGTTGTTTCGGCAACTTCTGAACTCGCCGCGAGCGGTTGAAGTGCTGTTGAAGGTCTTCGCGGCGAGTCCGTATCTGACCGACATCTTGCTGCGGGAGCCGAAGTTGCTGACGCAGTTGACTCAGCCGCAGTTGCTTCGCGATCTGCGCAGCCGGCCTGAGTTTTTTGACGCGGCCGTGACGCGACTCGATGCCGCCACAAGCGCCGATGAACAAGCGATCGCTTTGCGAGAGTTTCAACACGGCGAACTGCTGCGGATCGGCGTCTGCGATTTCTTGGGGCTGTTCGATCTGCGATCGGTGACGAATCAGTTGTCGCTGCTGGCCGACGCGGTCGTGCAAGCGGCGCTGCGGATGATCGGTGGATGCCACGGATTTTCCGCGCTCGCGCTCGGCAAACTCGGCGGCGAGGAATTGAATTACAGCTCGGACATCGACCTCGTCTTCGTCTGTGATGGCGATCCGGCTCGGTTTCTGGAGTTGGTTCAGCGGTTAACGAAGGTGCTCTCGGACGTGACGTCGCATGGAATTTTGTATCGCGTCGATTTGCGGTTGCGTCCGTGGGGCAACGCCGGGCCGCTGGTCGTAACGGTCGAAACGTATCTCGACTACCTGCAACAGCAAGCTCAGTTGTGGGAGCGGCAGGCGTTGTTAAAAGCCCGCGTGATCGCTGGCGATTTCGAGGTCGGACAGAGATTCTTGCAACAAGCGACCCCGTTGATTTTCAACTCGGCGGCGGAGGATGTGCGGCGTAGCGTGCTGCTCGCAAAGAGTCGCATCGAACACGACCTGCAACGCAAAGGCAAAGGGGCAGGTGAGGTCAAACTGGGAGCCGGCACGATCCGTGACGTCGAATTCGTCGTGCAATGCCTGCAATTGCAACACGGCCGCGAAGTGCCGGAGGTCCGCAGCATTAACACGCTCGACGGCTTGGTGCGATTGGCCGAGAGTGGATTCGTGCAAGCGGACGAGTATCGCGAACTGTCGTCGGCCTACCTGTTGTTCCGCGTCATCGAGCACGCCCTGCAACTCAAGCACAGCCGTCAGACGCACACGCTGCCGAGTGATCCGATCGAACTCGAAATCCTCGCGCGGCGGCTCGACTTCCCGTCCGCCGAGCAACTGACGACGCACTTTCAACAACATCGCTCAGCCGTGCGGCGCATCTTCGACAAGTACGTTGGCGGCGTGAGCGCCCCGCCGACTCTCGATGTCGAGGCGGCGTCACACCGCGAACCCTTTGCGTCGGTTCGACCTGCCACCGACGAGCGACAGCGTTCTCGAATCTGGAGCCGACTGTCCGACGATGACCCGCTCATCGTCGATTGGCAGCCCACCGTTGCGGACCTTGGCGAAGTGACCATCGCGGGCTTCGACCAGTTGGGCGACCTGTCGATGATGTGCGGCCTGTTGTTTGTTCACGGGTTCGACATTATCGAAGGGGAAGTCTTCACGGAGGAGCGACGTGAATCGAGTGTCGCGAATTCGCCGTTGCGGTTCGTCAATTCGTTTGTCGTACGACGGCGTGTGGGGCAGGGGGCTGCCGCATCCATGGGGTGGGTCGAGTCAGCGAGACCCACCGAGTCGATGTTCCATGTGGTGGGTCTCGATGACTCGACCCCTACGAACTGCCTCACGACGCTGCATCGCGAATTACTCGATCTGCTCAGACATGCTTGCGGCGGCCGCCGGCGAGAAGCGCAGGCGAAACTCGCGAAGCGAGTCTCCGAAGCTCTGCCGACCGCTCGGCCGGCCGGTGCAGTGCAGTCGCCGGTCGAGATCGACTTTGACAACTCGTCGCATCCGACGACGACGCTCATCCGCATCGCGGCCGAAGATACCAGCGGCTTCTTGTACGAACTGACCAACGCGCTCGCTTTGCTGGGGATCGACATCCGCCAGATGGAGATTCGCACGGATGGATTGCATGTGCGTGACACGTTGCTCGTCACCGACGATTCCGGACGCAAGCTGCTCGACGAGCAACGTCAGCAAGTGCTCCGCACAGCGGTCGTGCTCATTCAGCACTTCACCGATTTGCTGCCGCAATCGCCGGACCCGGAAGCCGCGCTGCTGCATTTCCAGGAATTGCTCGAACGGGAACTGCTTGAGCCCGATTGGCTGACTCGACTCGCGTCGTTGCGGCGGCCGGAGGTGTTGGCCGCGCTCGCGAAACTGCTTGGCGTGAGCGATTTGCTTTGGGAAGACTTTCTGCGATTGCAGCACGCGAATGTGTTTCCGGTTGTCACCGACATCGTCGGATTGCAGGTCCGCAAGTCACGCGAGTTGTTGGGGTCGGAACTCGCAGCCGAGTTGGCATCAAAACCTACCTTCGCGGAATGCTGTGCCCAACTGAACGCATTCAAAGACCGGGAGATGTTCCGCATCGATATGCGGCATGTGACCGACGTTGTTCCCGAATTCATCGAGTTCGCACGCGAATTGACCGATCTCGCCGAAGCGGTCATCGCCGTTGCCTGTGAGTTGTCGGAGCGTGAAGTCGTCGTGCGGCAAGGACGTCTCGTGGGCGACGCATCCGCCACATATTGTGTCGCCGCACTTGGAAAACTCGGCGGACGTGAACTCGGATTCGCGTCGGACATCGAACTGCTGTTCGTCTTCGACGGACCGGCTCCATCCGAATACTGCGAGCGGCTCATCGAGCTGTTTCAGCAAACCATTCAGGCGAAGCGAGCCGGCATCTTTCAGATCGACCTGCGCCTGCGGCCTCACGGCGGAGCCGGCAACTTGGCCGTATCGCTCGACGAGTTCACGCGGTACTTCTCGGCCGACGGCCCGGCGTGGCCGTTCGAGCGGCAGTCGCTCATCAAGCTGCGTCCGATCGCGGGTGACGCAGCGTTTGGCGAGACCGTGCTGCGCCGGCGAGACGAGTTACTGTTCGGCCCCGTCCGCTGGGAAGTTGCTCCCGTTCGAGCCATGCGTGAACGACAAGTGCGACAGCACGTCCAAGCGGGTACGTTTCACGCGAAGCTGAGTGCCGGTGCGTTGGTTGATGTGGAGTACCTTGTGCAGTTGTTGCAACTGACTCACGGCGAGAGGCACCTTTCGCTGCGCGTTACCGGAACGCTCGACGCGCTCGCTGAGTTGGCTCGCGGAAAACTGATTCCGATCAACGCGGCCGAATCGCTCCGCGCGGCCTACCTCTTCTTTCGCCGTTTGATCGACGCCCTGCGCATGGCTCGCGGTGCGGCTGACGATCTGACTCTGCCGCCGTTCGAATCCGAAGAATTGACTGGACTCGCGCGCCGATTGAACGTCACGTCTGCGGAACTAATTCAACTCGCCGAGCAACATGCCGCCGACACCCGTGCCTGGGGCTGGTCGCTCGGCTGGCCGATCTCACCTGCCTGAAAGACTTGTCATTCTGCCAAAACCAGTTGGCAGAACGATGAAAGCCTGGGCTATTTTTTGCCGAGCTTCGTCGCAAACGAGACTTGGCGAAAATTTGCTGATTGACAGGCGTCGTACACGCGCACGACATCTCCGAGTGGCACTGGCCCGTCAATGTCGAGGATCACCGGAATCTCCGGCGTGGTCTCGGCAAGAGCCAAGAGCGTCTTCCGCAGCACAGGCTCGTCGGCGTATTCGCGGTCGTTGAGTTCGACGACGGTGGTGCCATCCTCGCCTTTAGCCGCGCGACGATGCAGCCGCAACCAAACCTCTCCAAACGGCCGCTCGACAATTACCGGAGCTGCCGAGTCGACTGCACCAGCCGCCAACTCGGTCGGCAAGTGCGACTC
Source organism: Candidatus Kuenenia stuttgartensis (assembly GCA_945906725.1). Taxonomy (GTDB): domain Bacteria; phylum Planctomycetota; class Planctomycetia; order Planctomycetales; family Planctomycetaceae; genus SXKJ01. The sequence goes on from CAMDRI010000073.1 coordinate 21,437, forward strand.
CACCATCTGACCGGCCGACGCGCAGACGAAGAAAATCAACAACTGAAAAATGACGTCGATCATCGGCGTCATCGACGTGTTCTCGACTTCGTGGCGGTGAGTGGGAATTCGCATGACAGAGGTCAGACGTCAGTGGTCAGAGGTCAGCAGCACCGCGAAGCCGAGCTTGCGAATACCAAGTTTCGAACACGTCAGCATCAACGGTTCGATCTCGCTGTACGGGACGCGGGCGTCGGCTCGCAGTCGGACTTCGATTTCGGCGGCTTGCTCCGGTGTGCCAGCCGCTGCGAGGAGTTGCAGTTCGAGGGCCGCACGCTCGGTGCGTTGGTTGCCGAGCAGCCAGACTCGTTCGGCGGTGATCGTGATGACGAAGCGTCGCGGCGATGCGGGCGGTTGATCTCTGGCTTGCGTCGCGTTCGGCAGTGTGACCTTTTCGTTCGCGTCGCTGCGGACGATGTAGGTCGCCACCTGGAAGAAAATAATGAGCTGAAATACGACGTCGATCAGCGGTGTGATGTCGAAGCTCAATCCAAGTTTTCGGCTGCGAGTCGGAATTCTCATGGCGATCCTCCACGATCGGCGGCTGGCCTTTCGCTCTTTGCGACCACTTTCGCCTGGGTCGCGACTGCCGCCGTACCGGGATTCTCAAGCTGCATCTCGCTGGCCGGTTTGCCTCGCAGGCTGGCGGCGGCTTTCGACCGTTCGCTGCGCGGTTCGGAAATCGCGAAGCGTTTGTAGTCGGCGAAGACCGCCTCGGCCGTCAGCGCGCCGTCTGCCACCAATTGGTCGATGCGGTTACGAAAATGAGCGAACGCCGCCAGCGCGGGGATCGCCACACACAAGCCTTGCAGCGTCGTGACCAGTGCCTTGTAAATTCCGGGAGCCAGTTCCGAGACTTGCGGGTTCGCTTTCTGCTCGAACTCCATGAACGCGAGGATCATGCCCCAGACGGTGCCCAGTAGTCCGAGCATCGGCGCGATCGTGCCAATCACGGACAAGTATTCGATTTTGCGATACAGCCGCGCGGATTGCTCGACAGCTGCGTCTTCCAGCGATTTCTCGACAGCCTGATAGCCGAGGTCCGTTTCCCGCAGTCCGGCCGCCAAAACGTACGCCAGAAAGCTCGGATGAAACTGGCACTGCTGCCGAGCCTCCTCGAAATGCCGCAGCGCCAGATGATGATGAATCGAATCGGCCAGCCCTGGCGGGATCAATGCGTTATGCCGCAGGCTGATGAGATGCTCGACGATCAGCGCGACTATCACAAAGCTCAGTCCCGTGATGATGTAGCCGATCGTCCCGCCCGCCTCGAACAGCTCGCCGAGACTCATCATCTTCCGCTCGGCCGGGGCGACCGGCACGGGATCAGCCGCCAGCAGCGTTGATCCAGCGAACATCGCTCCCAGCAGCAATCCGAGCAACACTCGTCGCCACGACATGAATGACTCCATTCCAAACACAAACGGTCGCCGTCTCTTCAGTGGTGCGGAAGTGTAACCAGACCGCAATACTTCGCGAAGACGTCCAAGGCACCAAGACGGAAGTCACTGACCGAACTGCAACAGCAATAACGCCGCTTTCACATCTTCCATCGCCAGCCGATCTGGCTCAATCGTCTTCGACGAACAGACGAAGACTGGTGCCTCGCGCATTTCCGATCCTGGTGTTGGCAATCGCCCGTGACTGCCGCGCACGATCGAAGCGTCGAGGCCGATGACGTCCATGTAGTACCGGAAGCCGAGCCGCTTCTGCATCAGCCGTCTCGCGACGCGAAGCTTCGGGAAACTCAGTTGCGGATCGAGAAACAACTCGACCGGGTCGTAGCCCGGCTTGCGATGGATATCGACCGTGCGGGCGTAATCGGGAGCCAGTGTGTCGTCGAGCCAGAAGTAATAGGTGAACCAGGACTCCGTTGCGGCGATGACGACCAACTCGCCAGAGCGCTCATGGTCGATCCCGAATTCGGCCTGAGCAGAGCGGTCGAGGACACGTTCGATCCCCGGAGTCTTTCGCAACAGTTCAGCAACTGTAGCGACGTCTTCGGGGAGGCGTACGTAGACGTGAGCAACCTGATGATCTGCAACGGCGAACGCTCGCGACGAACCCGCGTCGAGCGTTTCCCAGCCAAGGATTTCGCGGCGTGCGACGAGATAGCCATGTTCTCGCAGCACGCGATTGATGTGAACTGAACGCTTGACCGACGTGATCGCGTACTCGGATAAAACGACGACGTAGGCCCCGCGTGCTCGCGCTGCGTTGATGATCTTTCCAGCTTCGGCATCAACCGCGCGGATGTCCTCGGCGATGTGCGGATCATGCGGCCCGAGCCGTTGCAGGTTGTAGTCCAGATGCGGCAAGTAGGCCAAAGTCAGCGACGGTTCGTGCTCCTCCATCACCGCGACCGTTGCGTCGGCGATCCATCGCGTGCTGGTGATGTCCGCCGCCGGCCCCCAAAACTTGAACAACGGAAACACTCCCAGTCGTTCTTGCAGACAGTCCTTCAAGTCGGTTGGCTGGCTGTACGAGTCCATCACCTTGCGGCCGTCGGCCGGATAACTCGGCCGAGGCGTCACCGACCAATTCACGTCGGCGTACATGTTGAACCACCAAAACAGCTTTGCAACCGTGTAGCTCGGATCGCGCTTCCTCGCCGCGTCGTACAACCGCTCGCCACGGACGAGTTGATTTGACTGCCGCCAGAACAGCACCTCGGAAAGGTCTCGCCAGTACCAGCCGTTCGCGACGATCCCATGCTCGCGCGGCAGTGATCCGGTGAGCAACGTCGCCTGCGCCGAACACGTTACAGCCGGCAGCACCGTCCCCAGCGGCCGAGCGAATCCCTCGGCGGCGACTCGCGAGATGTTCGGCGTGTTCGGGCCGAGCATCTCGTGCGTGAGACCAACCGCATTGATGACAACCAGTGGACGAGGCATGAGCGGAGCCTGTCGGATTTCGCCCTGCGAATCAATGTCGGGCCGATCAGCTCTCGGCTAACGGCGATCGGTCGGACGGTCAGAATAACATGGCTTGCACCAACGCCGTCGGTGGAACAACTCCGCCGTCCGACAATGATTCACCGATGACAAACCACGGACTCGGTGTCTGCTGTTCGGCGGCAAAGACGTTCGCTATCGAACCGAACTGGGCCAACGCGGCACGAGCCGTTGCGGCCGCGAGGTCAGCCGAGTTGCACTCGCGGCTGATATGCAGCAGCACGAGTTGCCTCAGCCGATCCGTGCCCGATTGCTTGAGCACTTCGCCAATCAGCTCGCACGCCTGCGCGTTCGAGAGATGTCCTTCGTCGCCGAGGATGCGGTGAATCAGCCACGGCGGTCTCCGGCTTCGTCGTAGCAAGTCCGGGTCGTGATTGAATTCCACCGCGAGCAGTTCGACATCGACCAATCGCTCCAAGAGGCCGCGATCCCAACAGCCCAAGTCGGCAGCGTAGGCAAAGGCCGAGTGCGACGACTCGAAGCGAAATCCAAACGTCGCACCGCCGTCGTGACGGACTCGGAACGGACGGCATTGCCAGTTCTCCGAGATCGCGATCGGCCGCTCACCAACGAACGGTCGGAACAATCGCTCGCGTTCAAGATCGCGAAAATCTGGGCAGCCCAATCGAAACGAGGGGACGTGATCGCGATGGCAAAACACCGGCACACGCGACGTCCAGCAGCGGCTCAATGACTTAGGCGTCCAATGATCGCTGTGCCGATGAGTCACCAGCACGCCGTGTATTTGCGACCAAGCGGCATCGACGGTCGCCAGCCGCGAATCAAGTTCCTTCGGCTCCAGGCCTAGGTCGATCAACCAGCGTTCGCCGTCGCACTCGACCAGCGCTGAATTCCCTGCGCTGCCACTAGCCAAGATCGTGAAGCGTGCCGCCATAAAAAAGGTCCGAATTCTTAGTTCTGAGTTCCGACCCGAAGTTTTTCACTCGGAGCTCGGTACTTACCTCGCCGTCCAACCGCCATCGACCGTGACCAAGCTGCCGGTCATGTAGCTGGAGGCGTCGCTGGCCAGGAAGATCGCGGCCCCTTGAATCTCTTCCATGCGGCCCCAACGCTGGAAGGCGACCGCTCCCACGACGTTCTTCTTCGCGTCTTCGGTCTCGGCGATCGGGACGTTCATTGGGGTCAGGAACGGGCCGGGGCAGATTGCGTTGACCGTGATGTTCCACGCGGCAAGTTCCAAGCCGAGCGTCTTCGTCATCTGCACGACCGCCCCTTTGCTGGCGGCGTATGGCGAACGCAGGGCCAAGCCAACCAATCCAATCGTGCTGGCGATGTTCACGATCTTGCCGTACTTCCGCGACTTCATATGCGGCACGACCGCTCGCATGCCGAGCCACACGCCGTCGGTGTTGATGCTGTTGACCTGTTTGAATTGTTCGAGCGTCAGCTCTTCGATCGGCCCGCGAATGTTGATGCCGGCATTGTTGACCAGGATGTCGATCTGTCCGAACTCGGCAAGTGCCCGATCGGCCATCGCTTTGGCGGATTCCTCGGACGAGGCATCCGCCGCGATCGCGACCGTCTTGCGGCCGTACTCGCGGCTGATCTGCTCGGCGACGGCCTGAGCCTCGTCGATGTTGCGGCTGGTCAGCAGCAAGTTCGCGCCGGCCGAGGCCAGCCCTTCAGCCATCGCCTGTCCCAATCCTTTTGAGCCGCCAGTGACGATCGCGGTTTTACCAGTCAGATCGAATTGCTTGATGCCAGGAAGCATGGAAAATTCCTCAAAGAGTTCGTGAAGGGCGCCTTCGGTTTTGCGGGCGACATGCTAGGAACGACGTGATAGTTTTTGTAGGACGGGCACGAATGCCCATCCTCCGGCTACACTTGGTCGCTACGCGGGACGCGGCGTTTGAGTTTCTGCTGTTTGGGATGAAGCAGGCGCGGGCCTACATCTTTGCCGGAAGTTTTTTCGGAGTCCTGATTTTCTCGAAGACGTTGCCGCTTGGCTCGCTGCCCAGGTACGACTTCATTCTGATCGCCGCGCTCGTGTTGCAGCTCGCACTGCTCGCTAGTCGCATCGAATCGCTGTTGAAAGCAATTGTGCTGGCCGACATTTCCCAGATGGGCTGAGCCGGGAAACGCTCCAGGCTGGCAATGCCTCACAGTTAACAATCGCGGCCCCCCCCCCGTGTCTAGCGCGTGGCAAATTTTTGTCGTTTTTCCTACGCCGGTCCCGCTTGAGCGCGGTCGAAAACCTGAAAACGGGGCGCACGGGAGCGTTTTTCAGCATGATTCTCTCGATCGGCGCAGACCGGCTCCGTCAGGAA
>CAMDRI010000074.1 GCA_945906725.1 Candidatus Kuenenia stuttgartensis
GGAAAGTCATGCGGCAGATGACGCCAGCCACACCCGGTCCTGAACAAGTACAACACCGCGTTGAGCACTTCCCGCAAGTCCGTGGTCCGAGTCCGGCCACCTCCCGAAGAAGGCAACAACGGCGCAATCAACAGCCACTGCGACTCCGGCAAATCACTCGGATAGGGCTTTCGGATTTGTTCCTGGGCATCCATGCCAATCCTCCGCTTCGTGTTGATAGTTCTACCAATTCACAACGGCGGACTCGTAAGGCGGGCAGGACTTCCTTGTCCAGAACTCTTATCTTCCCGAACGCTCTCTCAGACCAAGAAATAGAGCGGTAGTAGGACGATAGATCAGGGGACTGCTCGCATCGCTCGAAGACGTTTTTACCGGGAATGATTCTGACCGTTCGCTTTTCCTTAATCTTTCCCACAGGAAAGTGCGGCATTGCCTCGTGAACAATGCTGGCCGGAATTGCCCAGACGTGACACTCTGGTTCATTCGGTTGCCAAGTCGCCATGAGATATGTTGAAACGTTGTCGCCAGAAATGGCTTCAAAATGTTCTACAAACGTGGGTCGCAGATTTGTCCACAAATGGTCGTTCACAGCATTTCGTAGATTGACGAAGCCATTGGACCATTGAAAAGTAGTCCGTTCGACAGCCGTAGGTTGCGTTCCTGTGCTGCCAAGGCGAGCGCAGAGGAATGCCGTCATGCAGCTAGCGGCATTACGGGTCTTGTCTTCGTCGATCTTCATTTTGGGAATCGTGGTCGGTGTCGCAGACAGTGCATCGAGCATCTTAGCTGCGTATTCGGTTTCTGCTTGTAGGTTGTCCATGGCGTGTTCTCTTGTCAGCGAGTGAAACCCTTCAGGATCAAGCATTCGCCCAGTCCGTCATCTTCGACCGAGGAAAGCGTGAGCAAGTTTTGCTGCGAGCCGACCGGCAACTTCATCGCAGGCGTTGGCAGGCTGCTCAGCTTCACGACGTTCACCACCCACGGACGAGAACGCACTTGCACAAGCTGACCCTGTTCGGGAGCGGCAGTGGTCGTCATGGGGATTCTCCTGTCGGTTCACGGCGGTCGTTCTGCTGGCACGGATGTTGTCTGCGAAGTGCAATTATCTTACGATAACGTGGGTGGATCAGCAATCAGCAGCAACGCCCCCTTGGGAGCGGCCACGATGAAATTCGGTGAGCGGGTTCGAGCGTTACGCAAGGCGAAGGGATGGAGCCTTCGGGTTTTGGCCGAGAAAGTCGATGTCGGCTTCACCTACCTGAGCCGGGTCGAGAACGAGCGGCTGAACTTCGGGGACTATCCCAGCGATGCGTTGATCCACCGACTGGCCGATGCCCTTGAAGCCGACGAAGAAGAATTGACCGTATTGGCCAAACGGGTGCCGGATCGAATACGGCGGCGTGTTCTTCAGCGACCCGATGTTTTTGGTGCGTTGGCCAATTGCGACGACAAGATGCTCGACAAAGTGCTGGGGACGATAGGCGGGAAGGCGAAAAACAAATCGACCCGGAGGTAAATGAAGCGGTAAAGGGAAGAGCGACCCATGCGTGGACGAACGTGGCTACCGGGAGAGCAAAGACTTCGAGCGAGTGATGAAGTTCTTCGACACGCTTTACGCCAGCAATCGACTCTCCCTGCCTTTGAAGGGGATATTGATACTCGGCTATTGAGGAACCGATGAAATCGACAGTTGACGAAATCCGACAGTGGGTTTCGATTCGATGTTCCCGCAATTTTAGCCGTCTTGGCGTGGATTCGGCACCCGCTAACGGCGTTGGTCAGGAAGTCCATCGCCAAGTGAAAGTAAAAACCAACTTCGGGTATTGTGCGGGAGGACTTTCCCGTGCAATTACCCATTCTGGACGCCCCTATCGCAACCGAAATTCTGGCGTTCTTTGAAGGGAACCCCGTCAACAAAATTCTTTCATTCGTCGGGTTCGATCTGCTGACCTTTGACGGGATCACCGATGAAGCGGCTTCGCTTGTTGCGGAGAGCAACCTTGATCCGCTTTATCTCGACTCGCTGAAATTCCTTTCTCCCGAATCAGCAAGGCGACTCGCCCGATTCCGGGGCGGCTTCCTCAGCCTCTGCGGTCTGGAAGAAATCTCGCCGGAAGTCGCCGCCGCCATTGCCGAATATCGAGGATCGGTTCTTTCTCTGAATGGGCTGGCGGACCTCACGCCCGAAGTCGCCGCCGAGTTGAGCGCCTTCCCGAATCTGCTGACGCTCAACGGCATTCAAACCCTCTCGGTCGCAACGGCTGTCGCTTTGGCCCCTCAACGTGGCTCTCTTGTACTTGATGGCCTGATTCATCTTCCCGTTGAAGTGGCCGAGGCGCTGAGCAAGCACGAGGGGAAGGAACTCTCTCTTGAATCGCTGCGGTTCATGTCGGATGCGGCGGCGATGGCTTTGGCGGGGTATCGGGGCAAGTTGGAGTTGGCGGTAGATGACGTGAATCAGTACGGGTAGTTGTAGATTCGGGTCGCTTCCGCCCGGTCCTTGTGCTTGATGACTTTCTCACGGATGGCGTTGCTTTGTAGATACCGCAGTGCGTCCCGAACCTGTTCGCTAAGCGGGCCGTGAAACGACTTCTCGATCAGTTCCGCACCACGGCGTCCGGGTTTTCCAACCCGCCTTGTACTCGATCCGGTCGCCTTCGACGGTTCGCTGACGAAGCAGATCATCAAGATTGATGGGTCGTTTGTTGCTCATCGCATGACCTCAGACGGCGACTGCGAACAAAAAAACTGACCGGCCTTCGATGGTCTGAAGGGCAGTCAGTTGATGGTACGATGTCGAGTTGGCGATGCACCCGAAATGCACCGCATTCACGAAAATGCACCCTATTTGGCGCAATTTCAGATTTTTTCAGGTTCTGCAAGTCTATTTACAATAACGACTTACAGAAATAGAACTCACCTATCTATCTCGCCCATCACGACGTCCAGCGAGCCGACGATGGCGGGAATGTCGGCCAGCAGGAAACCTTCGCAAAGCGGGGCGGTGACGGAGAGGTTGCAGAAGCAGGAGCTTTTGGCTCGGGCGCGGAACGGTTCGGCTTTGTCGTTGCCGACGATGTAAAAGCCCATCGCGCCGCGCGGGCATTCGGTTTCGAGGTAGGCTTCGTCCACCGGCAGTTTGGCGCTCATCTTGTACGGGACGCGGTAGGTGCCTTGAGACTTCGGGTACTTGGCCATCGCCTGGCGGACGAGCTTGATGGCTTGCACGACTTCCAGCATCCGGACATAGAAGCGGCACCAGTTGTCGCCGAGCACCACTTCGCGCGGAGCGTCTTCAAACGGGGCGGAGATGACGTCGAAGTCGTAGCCCGCGTAATAGCGTGTGTAGATCGGCTCACCGTCGCGGCGGAGATCGAAATCGACGCCGCTGCCACGCAAGACCGGACCGGTGCAACCGTGGCTGATCGCCAGTTCTTTGGTGAGGATGCCCAAGCCCGCCGTCCGCTTGATGAAGATTTGGTTGCGAGTCAGCAGCGTGTGATATTCCTGGATGCGCGGCTCCAGCCAGTTGAGAAACATCTCGACCGCTTCCAGCCATGTCAGCTTCATGTTCTTGTTGCGTTTGGTCAGCGCGGCGAGGCCGGGCGGAATCGGGATGATGTCCGGCAGGTCGTGGGTTGCTCCGCCGATCGTGAAGTAACTGTAGGTCAGGCGTGCTCCGCAGAGTTCCTCGAACAGGTCGAGGATGATTTCCCGCTCGCGGAAGGCATACAGGAACGGACTGAACGTGCCGAGATCCAGGCCGTAGGCTCCCATGCCGACCAGATGGCTGGCGATGCGGCCGAGTTCGGCGACCAGCACACGAATGGTCATCGCCTTTTCGGGGACTTCCATGCCGATCAGTTTCTCGACGGCCAAGGCCATGCCGAGGTTCATGTTCATCCCGGCGAGGTAATCCATGCGGTCGGTGTACGGCACCCACTGCGGAGTCGCGAGGTTCTCGCCGATCTTCTCGGCACAGCGATGCAGGTAGCCGATGTGCGGCGTGATTTCGTGAATGATCTCGCCGTCAGTTCGCAGCAACAGCCGCAACACGCCGTGCGTGCTGGGATGCTGCGGTCCCATGTTGACGAGCATCTCGTCGGTGCGAACGTCGAATTCGATGACGCGGGGATCTTCGAGAGTCAGGCTCATGGCATCCTCTAGCAACGCCGCTGGGCGTCGCTATTTCTTGTCCGCCGGTGAACTCGGCGGTTCTGATTTGAGTCGATTGTCCGCCGGAAGCAGCTTCCGTAGCGGACCAATGTTGATTCCAAAATACGCGAGACAGTTCAACAGCAAAAACGTGGCGGTCGCTTCGTCGAGGTTCCCGACCAACGGCAAGTTGTCCGGCACGAACTCAAAAACTCCCACACTGATATTCAACAGGTACAACGCTGAGATCGCTCCCAGCAACAACACGAATAAACCTTTGATCGCTTGCATCGCCGCACTTGCTCGTCCTGTTTTCGCGTCGTTCAACAAAACAGGGACGGGCAAGAGTGCCCATCCTCCTTACTTGCCACGGACGCCGTGGTATTCCAGCGGCATGTCGTAGTCCTTGCGGAGCGGGTGACCTTCCCAGTCTTCCGGGCAGAGGATGCGTCGCAGGTTCGGGTGATCGGTGAAGTTGACGCCGACGAGGTCGTAGCATTCCCGCTCGTGCCAATCGGCGATGGCCCAGATGGACGTGACCGACGGAACTTCGGGAATCGTCTTGGTCGCTTCGTCCTTCCATCGCGGGACTTTGACCTTGATCGTGATGCGATGCCGCAGCGCGTAGCTTGTCAGGTGATAGACGACCTCGACGTGCGGCTGATGATTGAACTTTGCGACCTTCTTGGCATCCGGTTCAAAGTAGTCCACGCCGGTCAGATCATTGAGATGATCGAACTGTGTCCGCTCGTCGTGCTTCAGGAAGCGAGCGACATCGACGATCGCGACGGTGGCGACTTCGATCCAGGGGTCTTTGGCGGTGAAGTTCGAACCGGTGATTGCGCTTTCACCGAATTCGGTGATGAGGAGCTTGTGGAGGTCTTCGGCGATCATGGATTTGAGATTTCAAATTTGAGATTTCAAAGTAGTGCAGAATTCTGCGAGCCACCGGGACAAGCCCGGTGGGGTGAAGGCATCATTACGCAACAGCGTCTTCGACGGGGGCGGGCTTCTGGTAGGCTCGGACCCAGTCGAGGTCGCCGCGTTTCCAGACGTAGGCGAAGCCGACGAGCAGTACGGCGAAGAAGACCGCGATATCAACCACGCTGACCATTCCGAGCGTCAGTGCGGTGTTGGCCGAGATTGCTTGTGAGGCGTCGAGTGTTCCGGGAGTGACGTTCAACAGCTTTTCGGAAATCTGCGTGCGAGCTTCGGTCGAGAGGCGGTTGTCGGCAAGTTGCATCGCTCCGCCATAGACCGAGGCCCACGGGTAAAAGAACGCGACTTCGACGTCGAAAATGATGAACAGCAGCGCGACCGTGTAGTACCGCAAATCGAACTGAATGTAGCTAGAGCCGATGGTCGGTTCGCCGCATTCGTAGATCGCGTCTTTTTCAGGAGTCGGCAACGTCGGGCGGACGAGCCGGCCGATGATCAGCGGAGCCGCCACGATGCCGATGCCGGCGATGATGAAAAGGACAATGTGGCCAACTAGGTCTGTCATGAGATTTGAAATTTCAAATTTGGGATTTGAGATTTGAAACTTGAGATCGAGGTTGCGGTTTCAGGCCGTCAACAGACTGTCGGCCTTGAACTCCGGCGGTCAGTTCGTGCCAGAAGCCGACTTCCGGTTCACCGAGCTTCCAACACAAGTAGGCTTCGCGGCCATCGACCAGCGTCGGGAAGTCGATTAAGCCGATGTTAGGGTCTTTCAATTCGATGCCGAGTTCGGCCAACTCCTGAGCGAAGCCGTTGAGTTTTTCGACGTCCGCTTGGATGTCGGCCTGCATTTGCTCCAACTCTTCGGTGTACGGCGACGCCACTCGTTTTGATCCGAGTTGATTGCGTTCGATGAGGTCGATCAACCGCTGCCGACGTTCGGTAACGTCTCGAAACAATTCGACAATGTCACTGACGATCGCACGAACCAGCGGCAGGCGCTGATTGGCTTCCGCCAGCGTGAAGTAGCGTTTCGATTGCTCGTTCGTTGGTTCGACTTCGGCGGCGTTCATGGCTTAGTGCTCGCTAGCTTCAAAACCGAAGGGGCTGGGTTCACCTTTGACCCAGACTGGTTCGTACAAAACCTTCGACGCCGACACGGCCGTCGGATTGAGCGTCGTCTGGCCCCAGGCAGTTTGCAACGGCAGCTTGGCGTAATCGACGACGCAGCCATCGCGGCTGTAGCAACTCAGGTCGTGATTGGAGCCCATGAAGATGCAGTCCACAGGACACGGGTCGACACACAGAGCACAGAACATGCACTTGGTGTAGTCGATCGCGAAGCCGTCGATGCGAAATCCCTTGCCGGTCGTGTTTTTTGATTTCTCGATGTAAATGCAGTCTACCGGACAGGCGACCGCGCACTTCTCGCAACCGATGCAGGTCGTCAGGTCAAAGCGATGGAAGCCGCGGTAGCGGGCTTTGACCGGAACGGGCTTTTCCGGGTACTCGAACACTTCCGCGAAGGGTGGGCGGCGGTACGTCTTGAACATAGTCAAGCTCGTGACCCACATCCCCTGGAGGACCGTGCTGACCGCGGACCAGACATTCCGAATCCAATTGATCATGACGTTCGTGCCACTTTCGGTGAGGCGGAATTCCTGACGAGACAAACCGTTCTCCGACCTTCGGCCGGAAAGGCGGCGGGGATTATAGGTGCGGGGCAAACAGACTCAAGGCATCAGCGAGCCGTGGCGGATGAGTCTCGCATCCGACCGATGCGAGACGCATCGGCCACGTCCGGCCTTCGGTTGCAGCCTGTGACCGCTTCGGCTGTACTGCTCAAACTTTTGGTCCCTGCCTCCAGCCAGAAATGACTCCGACATGCACGGTCTCGACGAATTCAAGAGCGACATTCCCGAAGATCCGAGCCTTGGACCGTGGTACAAGGAATTGAACCGTTACCACTGGTTCGTGTTGTTCGTGTCGGTGTTGGGCTGGCTGTTCGACACGATGGATCAGCAGTTGTTCAACTTGGCGCGAGGCCCAGCGATCGAGGAATTGCACGGGCCACAGGACGCTCAGTGGTACGGCGGCATGGCGACGACGATCTTCATGCTCGGTTGGGCGACGGGCGGACTCATCTTCGGCATCATGGGAGATCGCCTGGGCCGAGCGAAAACGATGGTCATCACGATCCTGTTGTATTCGCTCTTCACCGGGCTGAGTGCCGCGTCGGTCGGGTATTGGGACTTCGTGTTCTATCGGTTCCTGACGGGGCTGGGGGTCGGCGGCGAATTCGCGGTGGGCGTGGCACTCGTGGCGGAAGTCATGCCGGATCGAGCGCGGCCTCATGCGTTGGGCTGGCTGCAAGCCTGCTCGGCGATCGGCAACATCTCGGCGGCGTTTGTCAGCATGGGACTGGCACCGTTGGAAGCGGCGGGGGAACTCGGCGAATGGAAACCGTGGCGGTACATGTTCCTAGTCGGAGCATTGCCTGCGTTGCTGGCGTTGTTCGTCCGCCGTCGCCTGCAAGAGCCGGAAAAGTGGAAAGCTCTGCGTGCGGACAAGACACAAAAACTCGGTTCGATTCGCGAGTTGTTGGGCGTCCCATTTTTGCGCCGCCGCGCAATGGTCGGTTTGATCCTGGCGACGTCTGGAGTCGTCGGCTTGTGGGGCATCGGTTTCTTCAGCTTTGAGCTGGTGCGGACGGTGTTCCGGCAGACGTTTGAGGCAGAAGCTCGTGCGAAGGGCGAAGACAAAGTCGATCAGGACTTCATTCGCGCTGTCTTGCAAGACTCCCAGTTGTTGGAGACCGCCGCTGGGAAATTGTCTTCGGCGAATGCGTTGGTCACTCCCGAAGCGAAGGCTCTGTACGGAGCCGCGCTGAAGCTGCGCAAGGCTGGGCAATCGGTGTCGCTTGAATCGGCGTTGAAGCTGCTGGACGAAGACCCCAAACGCCCGCAATTGCCGGCTGACCGAGCGAGCCGCGAGAAGTTCGTCGGCGAGCCGTTGTCCGATATCCCCGAAGCGGTGCCGCACTTAGACAACCTCGCGAAACGCAACAAGGAGATGGAAGGCCGGCTGACGTGGTGGGCCGGCGTGAACGGCTTGCTGTTCAACATCGGCGCGTTCTTCGGCATTTACAGCTTCGCCAAGATCACGCACCGCATCGGCCGCAAGCCGGCGTTCGCGATCACGTTTGTGTTGGCACTCTTGGCGACGGCGTTCGCGTTCTCGTCGCTGAAGGAGTTCTCGCACGTCTACTGGATGGTCCCGTTGATGGGCTTCTGCCAGATCGCGCTGTTTGGTGGCTACGCGATCTATTTCCCGGAGTTGTTCCCAACTCGGCTGCGCAGCACGGGGACATCGTTCTGCTACAACGTCGGCCGCTATTTGGCCGCACCTGGCCCGCTGCTCTTGGGCTACCTGGCCGACATCGTCTACGGCCACCACGGCGACGTCTTGGCCATGCGTTACGCCGGCGTGACGATGTGCTCGTTCTTCGTTCTGGGAATGCTGGCATTGCCGTTCGCCCCGGAGACGAAGGGCCAGCCGCTGCCGGAGTGAGGTTGGAGTGCTGTCACACCGCACTTTAACTCACCCGGCCCGTTGTTCAGGGTACTTGATGCGGGTGTGGAAGATGCTGATCAAGGATTTGGTCAGTGAATCTTGGATCAGGTTGATTTCGCTGAGCGTGAGCGTGCTTTCCTCGAACTGGCCGTCGAGAAGTTTGTCCATCGTGATGGCTCGGACGAGGCTTTCGATGCGTTTTGGGGTCGGCTCGCTGAGCGTGCGGCTGGCGCTTTCGACGGCATCGGCGAGCATCATCACGCCCGACTCACGCGACTGCGGCTTGGGGCCGGGGTAGCGGAAGCTGGACTCTTCGACTTCGATGCGGTCGGGATGATCTTCGGCGGCCTTCGACGCAGCGTGATAGAAATACTGCACCAGCGTCGTGCCGTGATGCTGCTCGATGAAGTCGACGATCGGGCGCGGCAGGCTGTGCTGCACGGCGAGGTCCACGCCGTCTTTGACGTGGCCGATGATGATCAGCGTACTCATCGCCGGGTTCAGGTGCTCGTGCTTGCTGGACGAGCCTTCGAGCATGTTTTCGATGAAGTAGCCGGGCTTGAGCATCTTGCCGATGTCGTGGAAGTACGCTCCGACACGGACGAGCAGGCCGTTGGCGTCGATTCGCTCGGCGGCGGCTTCGGCCAGCGTGGCGACAGTGATCGAATGGTTGTAGGTGCCGGGTGCTCGGCGGACGAGCTCTTGCAGCAGCGGGTGCGAGACGTGGCTAAGTTCCAGCAGGCTGATGTCGGTGACGATGCCGAACGTCGCTTCGATGAACGGCAGGCTGCCGGCGACGATGTAGCCAGAGGCGAGACACCAACCGGCTCCGCGCAGGCTGTGTAGCAGCAGAGCTTGATCGTGCCGCAACAGGTCAAGCGATTGCGTCTTGATGATCGCCGTGCCCCACGTCACGAGCGCATACACAACTCCGCACCAGAAGCCAATCTTGATGAGCGACGAGCGTGAACGGATTCGTCCGAGCGGCACGATCGCGGTCGCGGCGACGCTCATCAGCACGACGAACTCGCCAGTGTCGGTGACCGAGGACAGCGTCAGTAGCAGGCTGAGCGTGAACGCGGTCAACGCGGCAAGATCTTGGTTGTACGCGATCGCCAGAATCATCACCGTGACGATCAGCGGGATGACCTCTGCTCGCCACGGGTCGAAGCTGAGAATGCGGCCCAGAAACGCCGCCAGCACGATCGCTCCGAGATACACGGCCAAGCCGCTGAGCCGCTCGACCAGACGCGGTTCATTCGCGATGAGGTAGTAGCCGTTGAGCACCGTCAGCACGAAGATCAGCACGAAGACGGTTGCGATACGGAGTGTGCGATTTCGCAGCGAGACGTCCTGTTCGACTTGGTCGTACTCGTCGCGGAGCACGTCGAGCGCGGCTTGATCGATCTTTTGCTCGGGGGTGACGAGCAAATCCCCTCGATTGTACGGGTCGGTGACGTTCGCCACCTTTTGCCGAGCCTCGCGGCGAGCGGCCTGCGTCAACGACGAATCGTGCCGCAACGAAACCAGCGCCGAGTGATTCGAGTTCAGCCAGCGTTCAAACGGTCCCTTGATCGCCAACAACTGCGGGAACTGCGACCACGCTTTGCCGAGCTTTCCGTCGCTGTTCAGCAAACTGGCGAGCAGCACCTCCTCCGGAGCGACCGCGTCTTTGAACGCCGCCTCGCGCGTGACGAGGTCGTCCGGGAGTTTCACGATCGCCAACGATTGGTCGCCGCGAATCTTGTTGCGGCTGAGTTCAAACGGATCGACGATGCCATATCGCTGGACCGGCTCCAGAAACGATTCGGCGTCGCTGATGAGCTGAGCGATGCGGTCGGACATATCGTCCGGTCTGGCGATGAATTCCTCGGTCGCCATTGGATCGAACGGATGGCCGGTGAACAACGCGGCTCGCAGCTTGCGAAATTCTTGCTCCTGCATTTCCGGCGGCATGTCGTCCGTCGGCCGATCGGTCTCGGTCCACAGGCCAAACGCGGATCGCGTACTGGAACGGACAGACTCCAATGTCTCGGCCTTGGCAATTTCTTCCAGGTCGGAGTTGAGCGACTTGAGGAGCCGCCCCGTTCCGTTCGGCTCCAAGCGGAATACGAACGGGACTTGGTCTTCGGCTTGAGCTTTCACGCGGTCGGTCTCGAAACGATTGATCCGCTTGAACGGCACCTGAGCCAGAATTCCATGCGGTTGGTAATCTCCCAGCCGATAAGTGAACGGCGTCCGCCAGGCTTCGACGGCGAACAGCAAAGCACCCATCGCGATCAAACAGACGAACAGTCGCGTCAGCACATTGCGGTCGGTCAGCGCGTCGCCGATCAGGCGCAGCAACGAGTCGTCTCGCAGCGTCGAGACTCGTGCGGTTCGTTTGCGTCGGAAAGAAACTGGCCCGAACAGGATCATGAATAATTCTTGATTTTGGATTTCGATTTTTGATTTCTGATTTTTGGATTGCGGTTCAATCGAAAATCAAAAATCGGCAATCGAAAATCGCCGGTCACTTGTGCCGCCGTTTCGAGGCGTGATGTTGGTCGCCGTCGTAGGCTTTGACGATCTCGCCGACCAGTCGATGCCGGACGATGTCGAGCGTCGTTAACTCCACGCAGGCGAGTCCTGGCAGATGGCCGAGCCGGCCGAAGGCATCGATGAGGCCGCTGGGGACTTCCGGCGGCAGGTCGATTTGTGTCACGTCGCCGGTCACAACGATCTTCGACTCCTGTCCCATGCGGGTCAGGAACATTTTCATTTGGGTGATCGTCGTGTTCTGTCCTTCGTCGAGGATCATGAACGTGCTGTTGAGCGTTCGCCCTCGCATGTACGCCAACGGGACGATCTCGATCACGTCGCTTTCAAGGTAGCGCTTCACCTGCTCGTAGCTGAGGATGTCGTTAAGGGCATCCAGCAATGGACGCAGGTACGGGTTGAGTTTCGCGTGCATGTCGCCGGGGAGGAATCCGAGGCGCTCGCCCGCTTCGACCGCTGGGCGGACGAGCACAATTTTGCGGACTTGGTCCTGCCGCAAAGCATTCACAGCCATCGCGACAGCGAGGTACGTCTTTCCCGATCCGGCCGGGCCGATGCTGAGCGTCACGTCGTTTTGGCGAATGGCTTCGACGTACTCGAACTGACCGGCCGTGCGAGGATGAATCTTCGCAGTTCGGTCGAACAGGTTGATGCCGCTGTCGGTGGTTTTGGCACCGTTGCCGTTCGGTTTGGACCGCGTGGTTCCGCGCACGATCACGGCCCCGTCGGCTGAGGCGGTTTCATTGCTGGAGCTGCTCGTCAGCTGGGCTTCGATGACGCGGACGACTTCGCCGTCGCGCAGCGTTCCCTGCTTTTCGAGCAGCATTTGCAGCTTGGTGAAGATTTCCCGGCCGCGCTCGACTTGGGCATCTGTGCCGAAGAGGTGGAGTTCATCGCCTCGAATCACAACTTCGATTCCGACAGAATCGCGAACTTTTCGCAGGTGCCGGTCACGTTCTCCAAACAGGGCGCGGATGAGGTCTTGATTCTCGAAGTTGATTGTCGCTTCAGACATGCCTGGTTGTACCACGGGCCGTCGAGGTACCCGCGACATCCGCGAGTGTCGGCGAGAGTCTAGGTCGCGAATCGCGCCAGCGAAAGCGGTGAATCTCGTTCGAGACGCGATGCAATCCGCAAAGTCCACCTGGTTTACCAATCGCCGACAACGCGAACTCCTCACGCAGACAGAGGTCTGAACGCGAATGTCACCGCGTGGCCGGCACGACCGGAGAAGTCCTCAAGCACGGCACAACCGGAGTTCGATCAACTGGCTGGCGCACAGATTGCGCTCGCGACTCGTGGTCGACGCGTCTCGCGTCGGTCGTCGCAAACGGACGCGAGACGCGTCCGCCACGAAGGGACTTTGCCATGTACGAAGAGTTTTTCGGGCTGCAACGCCGACCATTCTCGGCGACGCCGGACGCCAATTGCTTTGTGCCGCTGGAGACACATCAGGGAGTTCTGGATGCTCTGGCCGTCTCGTGCGAGCGGGGGCAGGGGATTGGCGTGCTGACGGGAGAGGCGGGACTCGGCAAGTCGCTGGTCGGATTGCGGCTGGCCTTTGAGCTTCAGCCAACGTTCGCGACGGCGTTCCTGGGACACTCGGCCTATGCGACTCGACGAGCGTTGTTGCAGGCGATCCTGTTCGAACTGAATCGGCCGTACGACCGCATGGGCGAGCAAGAACTGCGGCTGGAACTCACGTCGGCGCTGAAGTCACTGATGTCGGAGAGACAAGGTTTTGTGTTGATCGTGGACGAAGCGCATCGGCTGAGCGCGCCGCTGCTCGACGAGGTTCGTTTGCTGACGTTGCTTGCAAAAGAGGGCGAGCCGCTCGCGCGAGTGGTGTTGATCGGCAATCGCGATCTGGAAGAGCGACTGGCCGATCCCGACCTGGCGGCGTTCAATCAGCGGATTTGCTGCCAAGTCGATCTGGCCTCGTTAACGCAGGTCGAATCGCTGGAATATCTGAGTGCGAATTTGGAACTCGCTGGTGGCGAGATCGAGGACACCTTCACCGAGGAAGCGTTGGCATTTCTGGCGAAGGCCGCCGATGGTGTGCCGCGGTGCCTGAATCATCTCGCTGATCACTCGATGTTGCTGGCGTTTGTCACCGAGCGTCGACCGGTTTCCGCGGACGTTGTGCGTGAAGCGTTGAATGATCTGAAACAACTCCCGTTGCAATGGAACGATCCGATCAGTGGCGGCGAAATCTATCGCGGTCTGTCGCAGCGTCCCGCGATGGAGGACTCGGCGGTCGATCAGTGGCCGCAGCAAACGGCCACAAGCGAGGACGAGCCGCAAGAGAGCTGCTCGTGGGACGAGTCCGCATTCGGCGAATCGAGCGCGGCAATCGAAATTGGCGGCGAGCTCGATGACACGACGGCTAAGTCAGAAGTGACGGAACCTGTCTCGACCGAAAAAAGTACTTGCCTCAAACAGGACTGGCAGGCGAGCGCTTGTCAGCCGTCGTCGGTTGAAGAGTTGTTGGAGGATGTCACCGAACTCGCTCAGTCGCTGGAAGGCGATGGCGTGTTGCGACCGCTGGGAGAAACCTTCGCGGCGAGGGACTTCGAGTTCGGTGCGCCGTCGCCGCAATCGTTCGCGGTGGAAGCGTTCGCCGAAGTCAGTGAGCTGGGAGACACCGATCCAGACAACGAATTCCTTGACGAGTCCTCCTCCGATCGCTGGTCATCCTCGGAGGACGACGATGCTCAGCCGGTGTGGAATCTGCCGGAACGTTCGTGGTCTGGGAATGACAACGCACAACTCGAATTCGAGGAAGAACCGGTCATCGACCGCTACGTCCACATCGAGAGTGGCGAAGGGTCGACGTGGAATCATCACACGCCACACACTCGCGTTTTGGCGAAAGGCACCGTGACGGCCGTCAAAACGACTCGGTTGGTGATGTCGTCTGCAGATGCAACGGACGAACCGCGAGATTCGCTGCCGTTGGAACCGGAGACTAACCGCGACCTCGATTCGGGAATCGTCGAGAGCTACTCGCGCAAGCCGCGAAACGTGGGGCAGGTTTCCAACCTGCCAGTGCCGCAACACGATGATGTTGCGTCGAACACGGACGGGCAGGTTAAAAATCTGCCTCACGAGGGAATAAAACGCGATCGGCATCTGCCGACCGAGTTGCTGAAAGCGACCTTCGAAAACGACGGCGTCGAAGAGCAAATCGGGTCGGAAGTACTCGAAATGTACCTCGACATGCAGCAGTTGCTGGTCGACCGTCAGATCGCCGCCGGCCGACCGATGAACTCATTGGAGGAGCCGGCCGAGGACTCCCAGCCATCGCCAGGAATCGAAGAGCGTCTGGGACGCATCGGTGAGCCGCAAACGACTCAGCCAGACGCGATTCAGCGAGCCTACGGCCGGTTGTTCAGCGAACTACGTCGCAAGAAACGCTGACGCGACGTAGCTCTGTCGCTCCGCGACAGGACCGCCTAGCCCGCAATCAGCGTGGATGGATTGTTGAGTGTTGATTGCGAGATTGATGTCGCACTGACGTTCGACTTTCCTGTCGCGGAGCGACAGGGCTACTTGCGCACGCCGATCTCGGCGGCGACGGTTTTTGGCGGCAGGTCCACCGGCTTCATCGACAACGTCTGCCGATCGCTGCGGGCCGTGCGCTGCCGCTGCGTCTTGTGGTACTTCACGACCCAGTGGCGGAAGTCGGCATCGATGTCGGATGCTGTCTCGCTGGCGACGACCTCTCGCAGCGTTTGCCAGCCGCTCGGATCGATTTCTACGCGAGATCTGAGCTTGCGGTAGAACGGTTCCAGAAGCTGCTGTTCCTGCAAGAAGAGGCAGATGTAGCGAGCGTGGGCGTAGTCGATCGACTCGTGATTCGCGCGGACGGAGCGGCCCTGCACGAGTTCATCCGTCTTTCGGAGACGGTTGTCGTGCAACGCTCTCAGGACTTGATGCACACGCCAGTTGTCGGTGCCGGTCAGGCGGTGGCCGGTGTCGGAGAATTCGCTTTGCTCGAAGACGGATGCGAGGCCCTCATCAAACCATTCGGGCATGTTCGGGAAGTCGAAGTGAGCCAGCGCGTGGGTCAACTCATGAGCCAGCGTGCCGGCTCCCGTCGAGACGTTGACGACCAATCGCCGATGCGACCGCAGGTAGTAGCCGTAGTACGAATCCGACTGACGGCGATCGATGCGGCGAGCGAAGTGACGGAAGCCGGCTTCTTTGGCGAACGCGACAATCGTGATCGGTTCGGTGGGATTCGCGTCGAAAAATCCGACGTTCAATGCACGCTCGGTGGGTTGCACGACGTCGCGGTACAGGCGTTCGAGGACATCCTCCGGCATGTCTCCAGCGAGGACGAACGGCGGCCGAATGAGAACCGTGTTGCTGCGATCGAGCTGCGTCTGAATTTCTTGAGCGACGTTTTCGCAGGCTTGGCGAATCCGCGAACGCTCGTCGTTCTGCAACGGGGAGACGACATCGACCGAGATCTGCCTGGGGGCCGCTGATCGCGGATCTTTCACACTGCCCAACGTCAGGACGAAGCAAATGCCCGTCAGCAAAATCGGGCCGGCAATCAGAACAAACTTGCGGTGCGGATCCACGAAGAAAACTCCTAGTGATCGGGGCGGACGTGTCTTGCATCCGTCCCTCCGACGCGAGACGCGTTGGCCACGCCCAAGTCTAAACCCCAGCCGCGAAGACATGACCTCTTCTTGAGTGGTTTTGGACAACTGCCTAGAGTGCTGCCGCTGTGATTGCTCAAGTCCTTGCAGTTGGCAAAGTCTTCCAGTGTTGTTCGCGGGAAAGCGGCTCAAAACGGCGCGGTGGTTCGGCAAAACTTGAACCGAATTCGGCAATCAGATTTTGTCCCCCGCTCATGGGACGATCGGATGCGTCCGGCAGATGAAAACGATTTCAAGAGTCGCGCCGAGCGTGTCGAAGAATCACAGCGATCATGTTTCCTGGCAGAGCCAGGGAGTCAGAGGAAGTCATGGACGACAGCATCTACACTCGATTGCGAGGCCGTCAGGCTAGCGTGCCTTGGCGGCAAACTCCGCCGACTCGGCATTCGCGTCGGGCGATGAGGGAAACCACGCGGACGATCCCGAACTCGGACGGAAAACAAGCGGCGATGTACCAGCATTTGGGAGCACATCTGAATCGCGTTGACGGCGTCGATGGAACACGCTTCGCCGTCTGGGCACCCAGCGCTCGCGAGGTCAGCGTCTTGTGCGACCAGACGCAGTGGAAGCACGGCAACTTCTGGCTCAACGGCAGCGACAGCGGCGTGTGGTCGGGCTTCGTGCCGGGAGTCGGTCACGGTGCGACCTATAAATTCGGAATCCGTGCGCCGAGCGGCCAGGTGTTGGAGAAGTCGGACCCGTACGCGTTCTTCTGCGAGATGCGGCCGAAGACGGCGTCGATCGTTTACGACCTCGGCAACTTTGAGTGGCATGATGCCGACTGGCGCAAACGCCGCGAGACTACCAATTGGTTCGAGCATCCGATCTCGGTTTACGAAGTGCATTTGGGCAGTTGGCGGCGGCCGACGGAACCAGAGCGAACGTACTTCAGCTATCGCGAACTGGCTCACATGCTGGTCGAGTACTGCCACGAGATGGGCTACACGCACCTGCAACTGATGCCGGTCACCGAGCACCCATTCGACGGCAGTTGGGGCTATCAGACCACCGGCTATTTCGCTCCGACCAGTCGGTTCGGGACGCCGCATGACTTCATGTACTTCGTGGATTACTGCCATCAACACGGCGTCGGAGTGCTCGTCGATTGGGTTCCGGGCCACTTTCCGATGGACGGTCACTCGCTCGGACGTTTCGACGGAACTTGCTGCTACGAGCATGAAGATCCGCGACTCGGCGAGCATCCCGATTGGGGCACCTACATTTTCAATTACGGACGGTTCGAAGTCCGCGACTTCCTATTTTCGAGCGCGAGATTCTGGCTGGACTTGTACCACATCGACGGCATTCGCGTGGATGCGGTTGCCTCGATGCTGTACCTGGATTACTCGCGCCAGCAAGGCGAGTGGCTGCCCAACGTATTCGGCGGGCGCGAAAACCTCGAAGCGATCCAGTTCCTCAAGGACATGAACACGATCCTGCACGGCGAGTTTCCTGGCATTCTGACGATCGCCGAGGAATCGACTGCCTGGGGCGGTGTCAGCCGACCGGTCTACACGGGCGGCCTGGGCTTCAGCATGAAATGGGACATGGGCTGGATGAACGACACGCTGCGGTACATGCAGCACGAGCCGTTTCACCGAGCGCATCACCACTCCGAGCTGTCATTCCGCATGGTTTATGCCTTCACGGAGAATTTCGTGCTGCCGCTGTCTCACGACGAGGTTGTCCACGGCAAGAAGTCACTGTTATCACAGATGCCCGGCGACTATTGGCAGAAGTTCGCGAACCTGCGGATGCTCTTTGGCTATCAGTTCACGATGCCCGGTAAGAAGCTACTTTTCATGGGGGGCGAGTTCGGCCAATGGCTGGAATGGAACCACAATACGGAACTCGATTGGGCGTTGCTGGGACAGGAAAAACATGACGGCCTGCGTCGGTTCCTGGGGGATCTGAACCGCGTCTATCGCGAGGAAGCCTCGCTGCATGAATTGGACTTTGATTCGAACGGCTTTCGTTGGATGCAATCCGATGATTGGCAACAAAGCGTTTACGTCTTCTCCCGTCATGCCAAGAATCCAGAGGACTTCACCGTCGTTGTGCTGAACTTCACTCCGGTGCCGCGATACGACTATCGCCTCGGAATCCCCGTCGCGTGCGACTACACCGAAATCCTCAACAGCGACGCGCAGATTTATGGTGGCGGAAATGTCGGCAATCAAGGCAAGGTCCGTACCGAAAACGTTTGCTCGCATGGGCAGACTCAAAGCGTGAAACTTTCGCTGCCGCCGCTGGGAATGCTGATCCTAAAGCCGATCGCCTGTAGTTCTTCCAATACCAAGTCTCCGCGCGAGTAGATTGTTTCCAGGGATGCACGCCAATTCTGAATCGAGTTCACGATCCGCCAAATCGAAGTCTCGTGCCCCGGAAACTCTTCCCGACTGGGTCGTCCGCTACGAAGTGGAAATCGACGATTCGCAGAAGGTGCTCAAGGTCGATCATCGCCGGCTGGCAGACGTCGCGCGATCGGTGCTGGCGGCCGAGCAGTGCGTGTCGGCGTCGATCAGCATCGCCATTGTCGACAACGAAACGATCCACGATCTCAACATTCGGTACTTGCAACACGATTACCCAACCGATGTGCTGAGCTTTCTGCTGGAAGAGGAAATCGCCCCGGACTCATTGCCGATCCCGAAGAGCTCGCCGCGCGGATACGGCAAGCGGATTGAGGGGGAGATCATCCTCAGCTCGGAGATGGCTAAGCAGATGGCGACCAAGTATCGCTGGAAGCCGCTCGACGAAGTCACCCTATACGTCGTGCATGGCTTGCTGCACCTGTGCGGCTACGACGACATGACTCGGAAAGAACAATCGTCGATGCAGCAGCGAGAGCGAGAGGTGCTTGCACAATGGGACCTTTCGCCGCACTATGCCGAGCCTGCATAGCCGCGACTCGGAGACGACCATGTCCGAAGAACTTCCGCTAAAGCCGACTGTTCATCCGTTTCGACGGCAAACAAAACCGGGAGCTGACTCTGGCACATTCATTCCGCCACTCGACGCCGCTCCGACTCGGATCAGGGTGTTTTGTTATTCGCCCACAGAAGTCCACGAAGAGGATTTGGTGGAAGTCGGCAAACTCTCCGTGTTGCTGAATCGCTGGCCAGTGACGTGGGTCAATGTGGAAGGACTGGCCGAGGTGCGGCAGTTAGAAACGCTCGCCGATTTGTTCGGCATTCACCCGCTGGCGATGGAAGACGTCGTTCACGTCCATCAGCGGCCGAAGGTCGAGGATTACGGCGATTACTTATTCATCGTCACACGTATGATCGAAGAGGCCGATCCGTTGCGGACCGATCAAACATCGATCTTTCTCGGCAAGAAATTCTTGCTGACGATTCAGGAACGCCCCGGCGACTGCCTCAATCCCTTGCGCGAGCGGATTCGCAAACAAGCCGGCCGCGTGCGTCACGCGGGGCCGGATTACTTGGCGTATGCGATTCTCGACGCGACGCTCGACGCCTACTTCCCGTTGGTCGAGAAGTACGGCGACCGCATAGAACTACTCGACGATGCCATCGCGACCGCACCTTCGCCGCAAATCGTGTCGGAGTTGCACCGCCTGCGCGCGAACCTGCTGCAAGTCCGCAAGACGATGTGGGCGCAGCGCGATGCGCTGCTGGAGTTGATCCGCGACGACTCGACGTTCGTGGCTCAGGAAACGCGGGTGTACTTGCGAGACTGCGTGGACCACACCGCTCAGATTCTGGACGTCGTCGAAACCTATCGTGAAATGTGCGGGGACCTGCGTGACTATTATCTCTCGCAGAACAGCTTCAAAATGAACGAAGTCATCAAGGTGCTGACCGTTCTTTCGACGATCTTCCTGCCGCTGGGATTCATCACCGGCCTCTACGGCATGAACTTCGACCACCGAGGCGGTCACGCCCCCTGGAACATGCCCGAATTGCGATGGCTCTATGGCTATCCTTTCTCATTGGGCCTGATGGCTACCACGACCGTTGGCTTGCTGATCTACATGAAGCGCCGCGGTTGGCTGAAGTCGTAGCTTTCAGCGACTCGCGTCTGGTGCAGCGAGATGGCGGTGTCGATGTTCGCGTGTCTCGGAACGAGAACATCTCGGCGACGTTCACTCTGCGAAGCATGGCGTCACAATACGACTTTGAGTCACGAGTTTGTTCAGTCGATCACCGGCCTTGCTAAGACCCTCAAACGCTGGGCGTGAGTCGTTGTCCAAAATCAACGTCAATCCGCAACCGCCAACCGCGACGTCGACGGAACTGGCACGGTCGCTGCTTCTCCCTGACACGGCAGTTCAAGCCTGACAAGCTCTCATCCGCGGTGGGAGTAGACGTGCTGTTGATTCCAGTCGTCGTGAGTTCGGAATGGACCGCTTTGTTTAACCCTCTCTCTCCACTCTGGAAAAAGTACACAGATCATATGAAAACTGTTCAGCGATGAAGTCGGTGTTGTGATCTCTGTCGAACTGGTCCTGGTGATGACGATCGCCGTGCTAGGCATGGTTGTTGGTCTGGCGTCGGTTCGTGACGCGATCAACGCCGAGGTGGTTGATCTCTCGAATGCGTTCGGTACCGTCGATCAAACCTACAACCCCCGCGGTGCGTACAAGGACGTGTTTGGAGCCAAAGAACACGCTCGAATCTCCGGCTTCGGCTACGTTGACGTGGGCGACGACTTCGATTGCAAACCGCTGTTATTCACGCAAGTCTGCGGCAAGCCGGATACAAGCAGTGGTGCCAAGAACGAAGGCAACCTGCCGTAATTCGGATAGCCTGAGTTGAAACGACTACCGGCAACAAACCGCTCCGGCGAGGAATCCGCTCCGAGGTGAATCCGTCCGGGGCTGACCCCGCTCGGCTCGCCAAACCTCTCTTCGAAGCTCTTGCGAGGTATCTTTCGGTCATCGCACGGTCAATTTGCGGACCCGATAATTCTCGCTATCGCCGATGAAGACACTGCCGGCCGAGTCCACGCAGACGCCATGCGGCCGGGCCAGTCCGCATGTCTTCGGGGCACCGTCGGGGCCGTCATGCTTCTTTCCGTCACCGACGACTGTCTCGATGATTCCGGTGTCTTGCCGCAGAACTCGAATCGTATGACTCTCCGTGTCGGCAAGAAAGATGTTGCCATTCGGCGCGATCGCGACTCCCTTCGGGCCAGACAGTGTCGCGGATCGAGCTGGTCCGCCATCGCCCGTGTAGCCCTGCTTACCGGTCCCCGCCAGATGTGCGAACTGTTGCTTGGCGGGGTCGAGCCGGTAGACCGAATTCCCTTCGCGAAGTGCGAGGATCGCAGCGCCTGCCGATGTGAAATCAATCGCTCGCGGGCCGGAGACCGCCGCATTGACGAATGAAGAGCCGTCCTTCGGGACTAACTTCTCGCCGGTGCCGGTGAAGGTCGTCACAACACCCGTTTTCAAATCGACTCGGCGGACGCGATGGTTACCGATGTCGCAAATGAAGAGTGCCCCCTGGCCGTCCAGCGCGATCGAGTGCGGTTTGTTGAACGTTGCCTCGCGAGCCGGTCCGCCGTCGCCGCTGAAGCCTGGCTTGCCGGTGCCGGCGATCGTCGAGATGGCACCGCTGGACTTGTCTACCTTACGGATGAGGTTGTTCTGCATCTCGACGAAATACATCGAACCTTCGGCGTCGAATTTGATTTCGTACGGCTCGTTGAGCAGCGCCCGCGTGGCCGGACCGCCGTCTCCCGCGTAGCCATTCTTGCCGGAACCGGCCACCGTCGAGATGCGCCCCATTTTGTCCACGCGACGAATGACATGAAACGCGATGTCGCAAAAGTAGAGTGAGCCATCCGGGCCAATTGTCAGACCGTAAGGTTCGCCCGCCCCCGCCTCGCGAGCGAGGCCACCGTCCCCCGAATACTCCTTCTTGCCAGTCCCGGCGATCGTGACGACTTCACTCGCATGCAACCCCGCATGAAATGTGATTGCCCCAATGACCAATGACCAACGACCAACGACCAATCACCAATGACCACTTCATAGCTTCTCCCAATTGCGCCCGCGGTGTCCGTAGTCGCAGGCTTCCGGGTGCAGAATTTCAGCGAGGATTTGAGCCGACTCCAACAGCCTCGGCCCGGGCCGATTGAAGAACTGATGGCCGTCGGTCACGAAGACTCGACCAGCGCGAACGGCCGACAGTTGCGTCCAGCGCGAATCAGACGTCAATGCGACGGACTCGGCACGAGCACGGGCGATGTCCCAGCCGCAGGGCATCAGCACCAAAACGTCCGGATCGGCGATCAACAATTGATCCCAGTCAAACCACGGGGAATGTTGTCCTGGCTCGGCACCCAGGTTTTGCCCGCCGGCGATCTCGACCAGTTCGGGAATCCAGTTTCCGGCGGTCATCAGCGGTTCGAACCATTCCAGACAGGCGACCGTCGGTTTGCGCCGCAGCTTCGAGGTTTGAAGTCGCAAACTTTCAAAGCCGCCGCGCAAGTCAACAACCAGTTCATGTCCTTGATTGGCAATGCGCAGCGCCATCGAGACGACGTGAATGTCGCCGAATAGATGTTCCAGCCGCTGCGGGTGCAGGTCGATGACGCTGGGGCTGCGGTCTCCTTGAGTCAGCACGGCTTCGAGGTCTTGCGGCGTGACGGCACACACTTCGCATTGTGTCTGCGTGAGGACAACGTCGGGCCGCAATTCTCGCAGCAACGCCGAATCGACCTCGTAAACCGACAGCCCGGCACGCAGGTGGTCTTTGACTTGCCGATCGATCTCGGCTCCCGGCTGCGAGACGTCGATCCGTGGCCGGCAGCAGATCGGCAGATGCTGAACCTCGGGCGGGAAATCGCATTCGTGCGAGCGGCCGACAAGGTGCTCGACCATCCCCAGGGCGGCGATGATTTCCGTGCCGCTGGGCAAAAGCGAAACGATTCGAAGTCGATGTGACATCAGAGGGCTTCCTAGTTCGGACCAGCCTCAACTTTTATAGTCCAGCCCGTCCGAAAGGGAGTCATCTCCGTAGGATGGACACTCTTGTCCGTCCTTTGCGAAGTGGAGTCGATCAGTGCCGGGCAAGATTGCCCAACCTACGGAGTCCTGTCGTGCAGAGCCGTTTGACTGAACCACAGCGAGAAGCTGTTGAGCATTTTGAAGGACCGCTGCTTGTGCTGGCCGGCCCCGGCTCAGGAAAAACACGCGTCATCACGCACCGAATCGCGCGGCTGATCGAGCGTGGCGTGCCGCCACGGCGAATGCTCGCACTGACCTTTACGAACAAAGCTGCCGAGGAAATGCAGCACCGCGTCGAGGCGCTCGTGCCCGGTTCGAGAGTCTGGGTCAGCACGTTTCACCGCTTCTGTGCGCGGTTGCTGCGCGAATACGCGGAACGCGTCGGTCTGAGCAGCAACTTCACGATCTTCGACACCGACGATCAGCGCGGCGTCATCAAGCGAGCACTCAGCGATCTGAATCTCGACTCCACGCAGTACGCTCCGGCGAAGATCAACGCCGCCATCAGCCGGATGAAGAATGAGTTGATCACTCCCGACATCGTCGAGGCCGCTCGCCGCGAACAAACGGCGATGGACTTCAAAACGGTCGTCAACTCTCGCGTTTATCCGGAGTACCAGAAGCGGCTGTGCGAATCGAACGCCGTCGACTTCGACGACCTGCTGCTGCACGTCGTCTCGCTGCTGCAAGGCAACCCGGAACTGCGCAGCGAACTCGACCAGCAATACCGCTTCATTCTGGTCGACGAGTACCAGGATACGAACAAGGCCCAGTACGAGATTATCCGCGCGTTGGCGCACGATGTCCCGAACCTGTGCGTGACCGGCGATCCCGACCAGTCGATCTACGGCTGGCGAGGTGCTCGGATCGACAACATCCTGCGGTTCGAGTCGGACTATCCGGACGCGCACGTCGTCCGGCTTGAGGAAAACTTCCGTAGCACGCAGTCGATCCTGAGCGTCGCCGACTCACTGATCGAGCACAACGTCCATCGCAAGGCCAAGCGGCTGCACACCGACAACGAATCGGGCGACGAAGTGAAATTGCACCGCTTCTGGAGTGGCAAGGACGAGGCGGAAGAAATCGCTTCGCAGATTCGCCGCGACATCGAAGCCGGCGTTTGGGAATGGTCCGACCTCGCAATCTTCTACCGCGTCAACTGGCTGTCGCGCGAGATCGAACTCGCGCTGGGCCGCAATCGCGTGCCGTATCAAGTCGCCGCTGGCTTGGCGTTCTACGAGCGAGCCGAAGTCAAAGACATGCTGGCCTACCTGCGGACGATCGAGAACCCCGCCGATCGTGCCGCGTCTTTGCGGATCATCAACAACCCACCTCGCGGCATTGGAAAAAGCACGCTCGTAAAGCTGACCCGCTTCGCTGACAAGCACGAATTGACACTGCTCGAAGCCGCCGAACACGCGAAGGAGATTCCAGAACTTTCCACCGGCCCGGCGAAAGCGCTGATCGGATTCGCTGAACTGATGCGCGGCCTGCGCAGCAAAGCCACCGGCCCGGTCGCCGAATTGCTCCGCGCCGTACTTTCCGAAACCAGCTACGGCGACGATTGGCGCGAGAGCGACGATGAACA
Source organism: Candidatus Kuenenia stuttgartensis (assembly GCA_945906725.1). Lineage (GTDB taxonomy): Bacteria > Planctomycetota > Planctomycetia > Planctomycetales > Planctomycetaceae > SXKJ01. The sequence goes on from CAMDRI010000074.1 coordinate 24,443, forward strand.
CGAGCGACAGCGGCTGGGCAACGTTATTGAACTCATCACTGCCGCACAGCAGTTCGACGAACACGCCGGCGAGGGCCGCTCGCTGCAAGCGTTTCTCGAAACAACCTCGCTGGTCAGCGACACCGACTTCGTCGATGAGTCCTCCGGAAAAGTCACGCTGATGACGCTGCACGCCGCGAAGGGCTTGGAGTTCCCCGTCGTCTACATCGTCGGCTTCGAGCAAAATCTGATTCCTCATGAGCGGGCGATGTACGAGCAGGACGACCTCCGCAAGATGCAGATGGCCCTCGAAGAGGAACGCCGCCTGCTCTTCGTCGGCATGACTCGCGCCATGAAGCAACTGAATTTGACGAGTACCTTTGAGCGTTATTCTTTCGGCCGCCCGCTGCGAACTACTCGCAGCCAGTTCGAGGCCGAGATCGAGTGCGACGAGATCGACCACACGGTGCGAGGATCAATGGTCAGTGGTCAGAAGTCACGTAAAGCAGCAGATCCGTTCATGGAAGAGGAGAGCCAAGAAGTCCCGAACAACGACTGGATGGATTTCGACTTCGGCGCGGCAGCTCCGACGAAGGGGCCGGAAGTCTCGGTCGAGTCGGCAGAAACTGAGCCATCTGACGATGCGGACGCTTTCACCGCCGACTCGAAAAAGACTCCCGACCCCTTGGCTCAGAAATCCAAATTGACCACCGGCGCGGCGTTACTTCGGTCGCAGGAAGAAGAGTCGGAAGTCACATCCCTCTTCGCAGTCGGCGACGTTGTTCGGCATCCTCGTTACGGAATGGGTGAAGTTATCGAAGTCGGCCGCATGATGAAGCGACAAACAGTGATCGTGCGTTTCGATCAAGATAACCGCACCGAAACTTTCGTGGCCGACAAATGCCCGCTCGCGCCGGTGGGGCTGCGGTAATGCTCGCTTAGGGCCGCCCGCCCAAACTGGTAAGCCCCGAGCGACGACGTCGAACGGTGGCAGCCGTTCGGAGTCGCTTGGGGCTGCCACCGGTGTCGGAACGACGGATCTGTCGCGTGCTGGGACAGTCTCGTTCGACGCAGCGTTATCGTTGTCAGAAGGTAGACGATGATCGTCGGTTGATCGACGAACTGCGTCGTTGGTGCGAGTGGTATCCGCGTTTGGGCAGTGAGAGAGTTCATCAGATGCTGCTGGGAACCGGTTGGCGAGTGAACTTCAAGCGAGTCCATCGCCTGTGGAAACAGGAGCACTTGCAAGTGCCGGGCAAGCAACGAAAACGTCGCCGTTTTCCGGGACAAAGCGTCAACGGCTGCGTCCGTCATCGAGCGCTGCACCGCAATCACGTTTGGAGCTATGACTTCCTGGTGGATCGAACGGAGGACGGGAGACAATTGAAGCTGTTGGTGGTGATCGACGAGTTCACAAGGGAATGTCTGGCGGCGGAGGTGGGCCGGACGTTCACGTCCCGGGACGTGATGTTGACGTTGCAGTACCTGCTCGCCGTTCGGGGTGCACCCGAACACATCCGCAGCGACAACGGCCCAGAGTTCATCGCCAAAGAGTTGCAGCGTTGGTTGGAACGAGCGGCCGTCCGGACGCTCTACATCCAGAAAGCGAGTCCTTGGGAAAACGGCTACGTGGAGAGCTTTAACGGTAAACTGCGAGACGAACTCTTGAATCGGGAACTCTTCCTGAGTGTTCCCGAAGCTCGCTACGTGTTGGACGAGTGGCGATTGGAATACAATCACCGCCGACCACACGGCAGCTTGAACTGGCAGACCCCTGCGGCCTACGCCGCGAAGTTGGTTGATCGACAGGCCGGGACGTTCTCGGCCGCTTCATGTGTTGAGTCTCCGGTCGGGGCTACGCGCCTCCCTCCGACTCAACACATGAACTAAACACTCACCGATTCTCTCACAACAACTGGTACTGAAATCGGGAGGGCGTTAGAAATCCAAGAATTAGCGAAATAACCGCTGCCGCTCTGTTTCCGAATATATTTGGAATTGGCAGTACCGCATTCATGCGGCAAGACTGGCTGAAGCCGGGGTTGCGGGCTCACAAGATTCGCCTTTGATACCAGGGCCAGCGCCCACTAAGTCGTTGAATTGAAGAGGACTTCGGAGAGGAACGAGACGCACCAGCCTGCTTGTCTGCGTTTCATGGCGAGGCTGGTTTTGGTGTTGGGGTGTTGTTTGAGGAGTCCCAAGGCGAAGCGTCTGAGCCAG
>CAMDRI010000075.1 GCA_945906725.1 Candidatus Kuenenia stuttgartensis
AAAAAGCTACTCCGCGACGGAGCGGAACGAACCGTCGATAAGCTCTGGGAACTCTGCGGTCGAATCCTCGACCAGTTCACGGAAACCGAGTGCCGAAATTACTTCAAACACTGCGGATATCGCTACACCTAAAATTGAAACGCTCTAGGTAAGGCCGTCAAACCCAACTCGTCCAAAACGAGTGGCGGCCGAACGTCGATCTACTCAGGTGGGACCAGCAACCCCAGCAACTCACGGCAGCGCGGAGAGCGCGATCCCAGAATGATTCGAGAGGCAGGCATTGATCGTCCTCGGTTTGGCTGCGGCTTGGTCGCCGGATTAACCGCGCGAATCGAAGTGATTAGCGCGGCCGACAGCATTGATACGGCCGGAAGTTTGACATGATGAACTTGCCGAGTGGAGCGATTGCAAGCGACGAAATTACGCCGCTTCCCACAGCGATGACACCTGCCTTGCGGATGCCGGCATAACCGGCCTCGCCTTTCAGGGAAACTCCGTGCAGAGGCGGTTAAGAACTTACGAAGGCTCGCCCCGCGCGCACAATTAACAAGTCACCGGTTTCGGAGACGTTGTGCGCGGAGTGCTTCATGCGACTGTTTGATTGGCTTCGTGCAATTCCTCGGCGTGTTCGCGCGAGCCGTCATCCCCGGCAGAAGCCGCGCGGTGGACCCCGATCGCTCGCGGCAGAGTTGCTGGAGTCGCGAGTCTTGCCCAGCTCGATATCGTTCACCGGCGATCTACAAACGCCCGGCGTGCTGGTGATTGAACTCGCCGAGCCCTCCGCGTCCACCCTGACGATCGGCCATCGGTCGGTAAACTCCTCCAGCGGAGTCTCGTTCGAGGCCGTGCGGGTCACGATCAACGGTTCGCTGGTGAGCGTACAACAGGCGAGCACTCGTGCCACGCTGTTCAATCTGCCAGCGGCGCTGGTGGGGCGAGTCGTAGTCGTGGGTGACGAACAGGCAAACATCATCGACCTGACCGGCGTGACGAGTCTCTTTGGATTGCAGCAAGCGGCGGCGGTCGGCGATCAGTGGCCCTTCGCGGCGAATCTCGACGAGGCGAAATCGCTGTCTGTGCCGAGCTATTTCGGCGCGATCGTGTCTACGTTTGGTGGTGACGATCGCGTGGCGGGAGGCACGTTCCACGAATGGATCGATCTGGGTCCGGGAGATGACGGCGTCACCGTTGTCGCGGGCGACAATGTCGTCTTCGGCGGTAGCGGCGATGATTCGGTTCTCGGCGGTGTCGGAGCAGACTGTCTCGATGGAGGGGACGGCGACGACTTGCTGATCGGCGGGTTGGGGAACGACACATTGATTGGCGACGCGGGAGCCGATGTGCTGGTCGGCGGCTTTGGGCGCGACAGCCTTGACGGTGGCAGTGGCAACGATTTGCTGGTCGGCGCAACGCTCGAATTCGACGTGAGTCTGATCAACGGTGCGAATAATGTGCGCGACCTCTGGCTGGCGTCTGCCGCGAACGGCGAGGTGCGAAGGCAAAGAATCGCGCCGTCTCGCTTCGTCGTTTTGGGAGTCGATGACAATGGCGATGGGCGAGTTGATCCGTTGTCGGCGAATTCGCTGAGGGCGAAACCCATCACCGCGACCTCGACGCGGTTCGTCGTCCCGACATCTTTGGCGGCGGCGTTCGATCCCGCGAATTATGTTGGCGAGATGCCGCCGGGAGCGAACTTCCTCGCGCGGATCGACGACGAAGTCGTGCGTATCGTCTCGCGCGTCGCGACTGACGATCCGGACACCGAAATACTGATCGTCGATCGCACGTTGGGGCCGCGCGCGACGCATGAGGAGAACTCGGTGCTGACCATGCAGGCGGGATCTCCGTCGCCGCTGCGGACGACGGCGCTGTGGGCCACTCCGGTGAATGCCGATGTCAGACAGACGGTGTTCGAGGATTTCGTTTCCAACACGCTGACCGGCGGCAGCGGGGAGGATTGGTTCTTCGTGTCGGATGAGTTGCTGTCGTTCTCAGACACGGCGGGCGATCCGCAATTGGGTGGAGACGATGTGCTCACTGATCTTTCCTCGAACGACGACCGCTACAAGGCGGTGCAACTGGTGCCGGATGGGCGGCGGCAATCGGTCCCGCCTGATCTCAATGTGACGTCGCCGACGTTTGGCGAATCGTTCGCCGCGATTCGCGGAACGATCACTCGATTGGGAGGCGATCCGGGGACTGAGGTGCTGACGGCGAGTCGGTTGGGGGGCGTCGCCGACGAGCCTCATCTGTGGGGCGGTCTGGTTCGCTCGCCATATGTCACGACTCCGAGCTTCAACGTCTCGAGCGATCTGGTTCATCTGGTCAACTTTGTCTCGCCGCTCGGAGGACCGAACGAAGCGGGACAGACGAATTGGAATCTGTTGCTCGATGTGAATCAGATTGCCGATCCGTCGTCGGGAATTACGCCGGTGACGGCGACGATCCCCAGCCGCAATTGGCGCTGGAGCCTGAACCCTGCTGAGTCGCATGTCGAATACGGATTCGTTTCTGGAGTTGGACTAGATGGCGAGTCATCCGGCGTAAGGAAGTATCGCTATCTGACGGCCGCCGATGTCGTGGATCATCCCAGCGGCATTCAGCAGGTCTATCAACACGCCGATCAGACGCTGGTCTTCACCTCCTTCGATCCGTGGCAGGTGGACGGTCTGATCTTCACGTCAAAGACCTCGCTCTTCTTCAATGCCGAGAACGGGCACAACTACACGGTACTGCTGGGCAATCCGCGGAGCGCGAGCAACCCGAACGAGTTTGTTCGGTCGGTACTGAATGCGTATGTCGTGGATTTGGATGCCGCGCTGCTGCCGAACACGCCGGAGAATGTCGATCGCTGGGTTGATCCAGTTGTCGCGAGTTTCACGCTGACCGCTCCTGCAGGCACGGCGGGCTTTCCGTATGGCAGCGCGCCGGAGAACGTAGATGACTTTTACGTCGCGCCGGATGGCAGCGCGATCATGGTCAGCTACCTCAGCGATAAGGGAGCAGCGTTTCGATTGCTGGACGTGGATCTGGCAAACGGCTTGATCACTCCGCACGTCATGCCGGTGACTCCCAGACCCGCGGAAGATATCCCCGTGCTGCGGCGCGACGACGTGCGCTTGAACGGCTTCTTCCCGATGCGGTGGCATCATCCAGTCTTCGCGGAAGGGGCCAGCGGCCAAGTGTATGTCGTCGGACAGCCCGGCAAGTGGAGCAAAGACACGCTCGTCAGTCCGAACATCGAGTACCTCGCGGGGAGCAACGTGATCGGACAGGTCGTGCGGTTCGATCCGGAGACCAACAAGTTCGCGTCCCTGACGAACCCAGTCTTCGAGAACATCCTGCCGGGCCGCGAGACGCTCGGCCACATCACCGCGACGAACATACAGAACCCTGGGTACGTCTTTGCGTCGTACTACAGCCGCACGAATCCTTTCACCGCGTCGTCGCCGGCCTATCAAGGGGCGATCGTCGCGATCAACCTCGAACAGCCTAACGGCTCGTACGGAGCGGTCGTACTTGCGAGACATCGATCGCAATCCGGCGACAACTACATCGCGCAGCCAATCGTGAACGCTTCATCGGACGGCACGCAGGTTCTGTTTCACAGCACTTGGGGCGAGTACCAGCAAGTCATCAGCACCTATGACATCCAACCGGGGCAGCGGGTCGGATTGCACGCCAGCGGCAGCGCGGTGCTGCGTCGCACCGGAGCGAACTCGGTCGCGCTGTTCGCCAGTACTGAGGCGACGACTCCGTTGGCCGGCACGCAAACGACCGTTTCGGCGTTCGACACGTTGGTCGTCAGCGCGGATACGGGACAGTCATTGCAATTGAGCCTCGACTTCTCCGCCGGGACGCCGGTGCCGAAAGGCGGGGTGCTGGAATTCGACGGCACACAGTCCAGCGCGGATCAGTTGACGCTGTTGAACGGGACCAACTTCGGCGAGTGGGATTGGTTCGTGACTGGAGAGGGAACGGGGCAGGTGCGTGGTGCCTCGACCGGGTTGATCCGCTTCAAGCAGATCGAATCTCTGGCCGGCAGTGAGGTCAGCGACGTCTTCCACATTTCGCCAACGGCTAGCTGGACTGGCTCGCTCAGCGGCGGCACGGGGATCGATCGGCTCAACTTCGGAGCATTCACGTCGAACGTGTCGGTGTCCCTTCGCGATGGGCTGGCGACATTCTCTGGGGCTGTCGGACAGATCGCACAGTTCGAGAATGTCAGCGGCGGAGACGGCAACGACATGTTGGTCGGTGACGAGTTGGTAAACCTGCTCAACGGCGGCTCTGGCGATGACTCGTTGCATGGGCTCGGCGCGAACGACGTGCTACTGGGTGATCTGGGTGACGACGTTCTGCGCGGCGGGGTCGGAAACGATTCGATCAACGGCGGTGCGGGCCGTGACGCGCTGAGTTTCGCTGACACGTCACTCGCTCAGGCGATCGTTCTGACCGGTACTGGTTCCACAGACGGATTCGCGGGCAACGCGGGAGCGACCGTCGCCAGCTTCACCAACATCGAAAGCTTGTTCGGCGGCAGCGGTAGCGATTCGGTGCGCGGTTTGAATTCCCTCGCGACGTGGACTTCCAGCGGCGCGACGGTCAACTACTCCTCATCCCGCACAATCAACTTATCGGACATCGAGGTTTTGATCGGCGGCACAGCGGCCGACACCTTTACCCTGAGCGGCTCGACAATCACGACGGCGGATGGTGGATCGGGTAGCGATACGCTGGTGGGCTCCAGTCTTGCCGGCAATGTGTTCACGGTCAGCGGTGCCAACAGTGGCACAATTGGCTCAATCGCCTTCGCGAACGTCGAGAATTTGCGGGGTGCTAACGGACCAGACAGCTTCGTGTTCTCCGGTGGCAGTCCATCACTCAGCGGCACACTCGACGGCGGCACTGGAACCGACACGCTGAGTTTCGCAGGCACGTTACTCGCTCAGGCGATCGTGCTGACTGCGCTGGGAACGAGCGATGGCTTCAAAGGCACATCCACCTCGATGACTCGGAGCGGTTTCAACAACATCAACATTCTCGTGGGCAGTACCAGTACCGCTGCCAGCGACTCAGTGAAGGGACTGAACCTCGCCGCGACCTGGACTTCCAGTGCTCTTTCCGTCACTTACAAAGACAACAAGTCATCGCGAACCATCAACATCGCGTCGGATGTCGAAACATTGTTGGGCGGAACTGCGGTCGACACCGTCACTCTGTCAGGTGCGACGCCAATCAAGACAGTCGATGGCGGCAGCGGCAACGACGTCATCAACGCTTCGGCGGTGACGGGCAACATCACATTGATTGGCAACGCGGGGAATGACTTGCTGACCGGCGGCAGCCAGGGTGATTCGATCGACGGCGGTGCTGGACTCGACAAGTTGTTCGGTAGCGGCGGCAACGACATCATCGCTGGCGGCGACGGCAAAGACTCAATCGACGGCGGTGCGGGCGATGACTCATTGGATGGTGGCATCGGCAATGACACGATCAACGGTGGCAGTAGCGGCAAGGACACAATCCGAGGCGGTGCTGGCAACGACAAGCTCGACGGCGGTGCTGGCGGAACGACCGTTGGCGCAGCCCCCTCATCCGCGTTGGCCGACTCAGATGACATCATCCATGGCGGCGACGGCAACGACAGCATTCTCGGCCAAGGGGGCAATGACTTCCTGTTCGGTGAAGCGGGCAACGACACGATCGACGGCGGAGACGGACACGATGTCATCGACACGGGCTCGATCAGCGCCAACAACACCAGCTTCGACACAGCCTTCCATCGCAATAAGGTACTGGGTGGAAACGGCAATGATGCCATCCGCGGCAGTGCCGGCAAGGACACGCTCAACGGCGGAGAAGGCGACGATTGCATCCTGGGCGGAGCGGGCGTGGATTCCCTCCTCGGCGGTAACGGCAACGATGTGTTGCGCGGCTAAGATGGCAACGACACTCTTGCCGGTGAAGGCGGCACGGATTCTCTGGACGGCGGTGCCGGAACGAACAAGTTGAGTACCGGCGAATTCACGGGCGTTTTTTTGAGATCTTCTCGGACACCAGCTTCGAAGCACTGATCGCCACCATCCCCTAACCGCCGACAGAACATCAAGCAGAGATTCACAGCCCGGTGACTGATTGGTTGCTGGACTGTTTCGTTTGTCGTGGGGCAGGTTTTCAACCTGCCCGTGTGAACTGGCAGTTTGAAAACTTGCCCCAAAAAAGCATCCTGTCGCGCGACATGGCAGCCCGCTACATTCCGTCCGCGAACCTGCTCCCCACAAAACTTTCGGTGGCTCTCTGCGCATGACCTCGTTCACTTACCAATCAGCCGGAGTCGATCTCGGCTTGTATAATCAGGCGATGGAGCGGCTCCCCGCTCTGATGAAGCGGACCCATACGCCGCGAGTCATCGAATTGGCCGACGGCTTCGCCGGCCTGCTGCGACTCGACGCGGGACGATACACCGATCCGGTGCTCGCATCGGGCACCGACGGCGTCGGCACGAAGCTGAAGGTCGCGATCCACGCCAAAAAGTTTGACACCGTCGGAATTGACTTGGTCGCGATGTGCGTCAACGACGTGCTCTGCGTCGGGGCCGAACCGCTGTTCTTTCTCGATTACCTTGCGCTCGGCAAAGACGATCCGGACCTGATCGCGACGCTCGTTGCCGGAGTTTCCGCCGGCTGCATCGAAGGTCAATCGGCGCTGCTGGGGGGCGAGACGGCGATCATGCCAGACATGTACGCGGCCGGAGATTTTGACATGGCCGGCTTCAGTGTCGGTGTTGTCGATCGGCCCAAACTCATCGACGGGAAAGCCGTGCGTCCCGGCGACATCGTGATTGGTCTCGCATCGACCGGCTTTCACTCGAACGGCTACAGCCTCGTCCGCAAGGTGGTCTTCGACCACGCCAAGCTGACCGTCGATTCGCATGTCGCTGAACTGGGTCAAACGGTCGGCGACGCGCTGCTCGCGCCAACACGCATCTACGTCAAGCCGGTGCGCGACGTGTTGCAATCCGCCCCGGCCGGTTCGATCCACGGTCTGTGTCACATCACCGGCGGCGGTTTGGAAGAGAACATCGAACGCATCCTGCCCGACAACGTCTGCGTGCGAATTGACATGTCGGCTTGGCAACGCCTGCCGCTGTTCGACTGGCTGCAACGGCTCGGCAATGTCGAGCGATCCGAAATGTTCCATGTCTTCAACATGGGCATCGGCTTCACTTTGATCGTCGCGCCGGAAGCGGTCGCTGCGGTGCGTGAACGGCTGACGGCGTTCCCGTTCGCCTCGTGGATCATCGGCGAGGTCGTCGCCGGCAAGCGCGGCGTCGAGCTGCTCTGACGAGCGAGCGTCTCATGCGTTTCTACCTCCGTGTCTGGCTGATGTTCTTCCGCAACGCGCTCATTCGCGAGCTGACGTTTCGAGGCAACTTCGTCATCACGATCCTGACGCGGGCGTTCTGGTTCGCCGCTCAACTGACGCTGTTCGAGATCATCTTTCGCAACGTCAAAGCAATCGGCGACTGGTCGCGTCCAGAGTACTTCGCGTTCTTGGCGACTGGGATGCTGATCAACGCGCTGGTCGAGGCGTTTTTCATGCCCAACGCGGCGAACTTCTCCGAGCTGATCCGCTCCGGAAATCTCGACTTCGCACTGCTCAAACCGATCGACACGCAGTTCCTGATCTCGTTCGAGAAGATGGACTTGGCGATGTTCAACCAGATTGTTCTGGCGCTCGCGTTGCTGGGCTACGCGATCGTCAGCCTGGGTCAGCCGATCGCGGCGTGGCAGATCGGGCTGTATCTGCTGTATGTCGGCGTCGGCGTAGCGTTCTTCTACAGCCTGATGATCGTGCTCGCGAGCACCAGCATTTGGCTGGGCCGCAACCAAGGGCTGTACGACTTCTGGTTCTACATCACGATCTTCGCCCGCTACCCACGCAGCATCTACAACGGGGTGAATCCCGCCGCCTGGGAACTTGGAGAGATTCTGCAATTCAGCTTCTCGTACTTGCTGCCGATTCTGTTGGTCGTGACCGTCCCAGCCGAGTTACTCGTCAAGCCGTTCACAAGCTGGGAGTTCCCGGCGATCTCGCTCGCGTCTGCGGTCATCGGCCTGATCTTGGCTCGATCCGTTTTCGGTTGGTCGCTGAAGAGCTATCGCAGCGCGAGCAGTTGACTCTCAGCCACGCTCGCCAATCCGTGTCGCAGAGCCGCAGTTTTCCCGGTGGTCGCGAAGCAACCCTCTCGCCGCCAACAGCGCCAACACCGGCTCGACCGGAGCACGCATTCGCAAGTTGCTCCAATAGACGAGATGCAACGCCGCAAAACTGACGACCAACAGCACAAGCGGCAACCACGTCAGGAGCTCATCACGCCGAAGTCGCCAAAAGCCGACAGCCGCAGCCAACAGCTCAACGAGAAAGAATGCCGCGATGCCCCACCGAATCACAGTCGGTATTGAGCCGGCATCCGAGCCGCTGGGAAAGATGTTCCAAAATCGCTTCTGTCTCAACCAGCAGGATTCGGCGAACTCGCGCGGATGCTGCGAGATCCAAATGCCTGCTCGCATACCCATCCACTGATCGCGCGCGACTTCATCCCGTCGCGCAATGTCCACTTGCTGAAGTTCGTCTTCCAGAGATTGCTGCCAGGCTCGCGAATCCCACTGGCCTTCAGATGGTTGAGCGATCTCTTCGCGATACGCCTCGTCGTTGTTCCCCAGCAACAGCGTGTAACCGCCGTGAGTCGTCGTCACGATCAGCGTGCCGAAGACGAACCAGTTCCGAATCACCCAGGGCGCGATCGTCAGACCGAATGCGACGATGATCGAACGCCAGCCACGCGCCACTTCGGCAATTCGCCGGCGTTTGCCAGTCCAAGTCGTCCCGAAACAACCGACGGCGATCACTGCACTCATCAGTGTGGCATAAGCCCAGACCGTTGGCCGGCACAACACCGCCAGCGCGATCAGAGCACCAAGCGGCCATCGACGCTTCGTTTCTTCAATCTCAGCAACGATCCAAAGCACAGCGACCAACAGAAACGTACAGAGCGTTTCCGTCATCGCCAGCGCCGTCGCTTGGATCAGCAACGGATTGACCGCGATAAATGCCGCCGCCAGCAGTGCATTGGACTTCAAGCCGAGCTTGCGGCCCAGCCGCCACGTCAGCCACACCGTCGCAACACCCATGCCAATTTGCACAACAGCGAGCAGCTTGGTTCCGCCTCCCACAACGATCAATCCGGCCAACAGAAGCGGGTACAGCGGCGGTCGATAAGCCGTCGGATGTCCCAGATCCGGATGAACAAAACCGTCACCCGCTGCCAGATGTTTCGCGATGCCCCAATACAGATCGCGGTCTTCGGCGAGCGACTCCGGCTTCCAGCAGATGACCCCTAGCCGCAGCAACGCTGCGAGAACCAACAGCGCGATCAGACAGCGACGCTCGGTTCGATCCGGCGGCGGGGCATCAGCGGTTGGAAGTAGTGCGGACATGAACGACTAAAGTAGCCCTCTTGCTCCGCGAGAGGAATTGCCGAACGTCGTTTGACTTCCGAATTCACGATCGAATTGCGAAGAATCTTCTGTACGCGATGAGCGCGCTCGGCTTCCCTGTCGCGGAGCGACAGGGCTACGTTCTGCGGAGCCGCGCGATCACTCGGCCGATCCGTTGGGCCGCGTCGTTCATTTCGTCGAGAGTGTTTTCCAAGCCGACCGTGAAACGCACCGACGCCTTGTAGACCTCGGGCGGAGCACCCATCGCTACCAGCGCCGGTGCGGGTTCGGCCGAACCACTCGCACAGGTACTGCCCAGCGAGCAAGCGATTCCTTCGAGGTCCAAGTTGACGAGAATCGATTCGCCATCCAGTCCAGGAAACGCGATGTTGAGCGTGTTCGGCAAGCGATGCTCTCGCGAGCCGTTCACGACGGCCCACGGGCAACGATCGAGTAATCCCGCTTCCAACTGATCGCGAAGTTTCCCGATCTTCGCCGTGCGTTCGTGTCGCTCCCGATGCCACAATTCGAGCGCCTTCGCCATGCCAGCCGCCAGCGCGACCATCTCAGTTCCTGGTCGGCGTCCCGATTCTTGATGTCCACCGAACTCAAACGGCGCGAGCGTCACACCCGTTTTCAGCAACAATCCTCCGATGCCGCGCGGGCCGTGAAACTTGTGCGCGCCGAACGCCAGTGAAGTTGCGCCGAGTTCCGCAAAGTTGACCTCGATCTTTCCGACCGCTTGCACGGCGTCGATGTGACAGAACACGCCACGCTCGCGGCAAAGCGCCGTCAGCGGCCGCACGTCTTGAATCACTCCGGTTTCGTTGTGGGCGAGGATGACGGTCGCGAGTTTGATGTCGTCCGACCATAGTGGCGATGACTCGCTGCACTCCAACGGACGCAACCGCCCGTCGCGATCGACGGGCAAGACCGTCAGTTTCCAGCCGCGCGGCTTCAGCGACTTGCTGGCTTCCATCGTCGCGGGATGTTCGCCTGCCGTCAGCGCGATCGTGCCGGGAGCCAACAAGCTCGCTGCCCCGAATAGTGCAAGGTTCGACGCTTCGGTGCCTCCGCTGGTGAAAACGACCTCCTCCGGCTGAGCACCCAGAATCAACGCGATTGCCTCGCGCGAGGATTCCAGCACCTTCCGAGCTTGTCGACCTTCGGCATGGCGGCTGCCGGGATTCGCGTAGCTGTGCTGCAAGTGGTACGCGACGGTCTCGACGACTTCCGGCCAAGGCCGAGTCGTTGCGTTGTGGTCGAGATAGATGCGAGCAGGCATAAGTTCCACTACTTCAATTCACGAATCAGGATGCTGGCAAACTGGATCGGGTCGCCGTGATGCTGCAAAGCAATCCGACCGCGAGCCGGGATTCCCGGAAGTTGCACGTTTTCGATGACCGTTTCGCCGTTGAGCACTACGGTCGTACGTTCCCCTTTCATCGTGATGTGGAAGCGGTTCCATTGGCCGATCGGTTTGTCAGCGCGCTTCTTGGGAATGCAGCCGGTGCGCACTTCCGCCGGCATCGACTTGTCGAGCCGGTAACCGCGAATCTCTCCGCTGCCGACCGGGCGACACCACATGTTGATCTGCGATTTATCGTTGCCGCGCAGATAGATGCCACTGTCACCCGCATCCGTGAACTCTTCTTCTTCTGGACCCTCGTCCCCGTTTGTCTGAATGACCGGCCGCTTGCTCGTCTTCGGCTTGCCGGTCCACTTCCAGTCGCAGATCAACTCGAAGTCGCCGAACTCTTTGTCGGTCCAAAGATGTCCGGCATCGGCGGAGCCGGTTCCTTTGGCTTCGCTCTTGCCGTCGTAGTTGAGCACCCAATCCTGCGGTTGCCAGTGACCGACGTGACCCGGATCGCTGACCCAATTCGCGAGATCAAGTCCCGTGTAGAGTGAACGAAATCCGTCGATCACCGGCTGCACTTCGTCGGCCGGCGGATTCGATGACGGCAATTCTTTGATCTGCAAGTTGCGAAAGTGACACTCCGAGCCTTCCGATTCGAGGCAAATGTAGCCCTTGCGCGGCCGGCACTCGCTGCCCCCCGACACCACCTTGCCGTTGACCGCCAGCTTGAGGACTCCGACCCGGCACTCGACGCGGTAGTGATTCCATTCGGGGGACGGTTTGCTGCGCTTCTCGCTCGGCAAGCAACGCTCGGCACCGGCGGGATGCGGCCGGTCGGGCTTCATGCGCGCGCCGTGAATCGAGAAGACATCACCGTGGCTGGTGTAGTTCGCGGTCTCGTGCCCATCGAGCACTTGAACTTCGATGCTCTTGGCGAATGGCGTCCCTTGAGCCGTCAGCGGATGACTCCACACAAACACGCCAGCGTTCCCCTTCGGCTGCATGTGCCGCCATTCGAGTTCGAGGATAAAATTCTCATACTGCTTCGCAGATCGCAGGATGCCGGTTGGTTTGCCGGTGCTGACGATCAGCCCATCCTTCGCCGTGAACGTGTTCGGAGCGACGTTGACCGGCACCCAGCCCGATAAATCTTTGCCGTTGAAGAGCGGCGCGAAACCCTCTTCGTCGGCGCTGGCCGCGACCGCATTCAATAAGACCATGAACAAGGCGATGCCTGGCATTTGAAGTTTCATCGTGATCTCCATTGGCTCGAAGTGGCTTCAAGACCCGCAGGTCAGGCTTTCTAGCCTGACTCGAATTGGCAAGTACGACGTCAACTGCTCACTGGGTCAGCCTGCAAAGGCTGACCTACTTCAAGAACGCTGTGATCTCATCGCGAGTGAACCGTCGCTGCAAGCGTGCTCCGAGTTGTCCGACAATCCGGGCCGCTGCGTACGAAGCGAGGTGGCCGGATTGCTTCCAAGTCAGGCCGTTAGTGATACCGTACAGAATTCCGGCGGCGTACATGTCGCCGGCTCCGGTCGTGTCGATCGCGACCACCTGTACGCCTTCGATCGGAATGACCTCGCCTTGATGCATCAGCAAGCTGCCGTTCTTGCCCAGCGTCAGCGCGACATTCTCACAATGCTGGTGAATCATCCGAGCACACTCGATCGAGTCCTGCTTGCCGGTCAGCGCGCGAGCTTCCTCTTCGTTGCAGAACAGCAGATCGACGTCCTCTTCGATGAGCTGCCAGAAGCGGTCGCGGAATAGTCCGATCAAGAATGGATCGGAAACCGTGAACGCGACCTTCGCGCCGTTATTTTTGGCGAACTCGATGGCCTTGAGCGCGGCGGCTCGCGGGCCTTCGTTCGTGAAGAGATAGCCTTCGATGTAGATGTATTTCGCCTGTCGAACATCCGCTTCGTTGATGTCGTCGGGGCTGAGCGTCGCCGACACGCCGAGATTCGTCAGCATTGTTCGCTGGGCGTCATCGGTGATGAGCACCACGCATGTCCCGGACTGGCCGGCCGTTGGTGGCACCTCGATGCTGACACCACGTTGTCGCATGTCGGACAGAAAGAACTCGCCGATCACATCGCGGCCGGTTTTCCCGGCGTAGGCCCCCTGCCCTCCGAAATCGACGACCCCCATGATCGTGTTTGCGGCTGAGCCGCCCGCGCAGCGATTCGTTGGCCGGTCAGCCAGCTTTTCCAGCACGCGCCGTTGAGCCGCTTCATCGACAAGCGTCATGATCCCCTTCGGAAATCCAATCGTCTCCAAGAATCGATCATCGATGCGTGCCTGAATATCGACCAACGAATTCCCGACGGCGTAAACGTCGTATGCCATGAGTTCCCCGTTCCCTTCGGTTCCACTGGTGAGCCGGGCAGCGTCAGCCCCCGGACGAATCCGTCAATCGCCATCGTCCGGGGGCTGACGCGCCCCGGCTCGCCAAGTCACGCAAGGACTTGACGATCTCGGTAAACTTCTCCCGCCATGCCCATACCTGCGACCACCACCGAACCGTTGATTCAGATTGCCGAGCAACGATTGGCGCGTTCGGCTCTGCGCCGTTGGCAGAATTCGACGTCTGCTGGCAAAGGCCGCTTACTGTACCTCGTCGGCCCGACCGGCATCGGGAAGTCCGCATTGCTCGCGGAGTCTTTCCGCGAGTTGCCTTCCTCGCAAGTCCGGCCGCTGCAAGTCACGGCTGCGGAGTTTGCCGCTCAACTGGCAGAAGCTTCGAGCAATCAACAAGTCCCCGACTTCCAAGAGCGTTTCCGATCTGTATCGGTGCTGGTCTGCGAGGATCTCCAAGCCATCGAACGCCGACCGGAAACGCAGCGACAACTGTTGGTCGTGATCGACGAATTGCTCGCTTACGGCTGCGATGTCATCGTGACAAGCACCAAATTGCCTGGGCAATTAGAGTCCTTTCCCGCCAAACTGGTCAGTCGCTTCCGAGGCGGAACTGTGGTCGACGTAAAACCGCTCGGGCCCGAAAGCCGAGCCGAACTGCTGCGACTCTTCTGCCGCCAGCGCCGCCTGTCGATCTCGCGAGATGCTCTCGCGCTGCTCGCGGAATCGCTGGAGGGTTCTCCACGAGAACTGATCGGTGTCATCACTCAGCTAGCCGAGCAACATCGCCCGCTCAAAAGATCCGACATCGAAGACTACTTGCAGCGGCAACTCCCAAGCAAATCGATCACCCCATTGAGAGTCAGCCGAGCTGTCGCCAAGGACTTTGGAATCACTCTGTCCGCACTGCGTTCGAGCCGCCGCTCACAGGCGCTGGTCTTGCCTCGGCAATGTGCGATGTGGCTATGCCGGAAGCTGTGCCGCGTCTCTTACCCGGAGCTCGGTGTGTTCTTCGAACGGCAGCATTCTTCGGTCATTCATGCCGTCCGAAAACTGGAGAGCCGCCTCGACCACGAGCCGACTCTGAGGCTACGGATCGCCCGCCTGGAAAGTGCCTGTCGATAAGCCGTCGGTTCATCGTCGATAACGTTTGGCTCGTCAACAGCGACACGGAATCCGCTGCGAGCCTGTTGATCCAAGGGTTCGAAATCACGTCCCGTTGACGCAGCCGGACGGCCATTCCACGCGTTGTCGACAAGCACTTTGGCTCGTTGTGAGAACGTAAGTTTTTCGCTATTATTGCGATCCGTTTTGACGTGAGATTTCACTGACAAAAATCGCCGTCTCTGATACGACGACTACTCTTTAAAGATCTTTTAGAAGAAGCTTAAAACACCACTGTCCAGCTTTGTCCACAAGCGAGCGAACTATGAAATTACATTGCCATCGACCGACACTGGCTACTGCATTTCAGATCGTCAGCGGCGTTGTGCCGTCAAGAACTCCGAAGGACATTTTGCGGAATGTAAAACTCCAAGTCGGTGGCGGCAAAGCGACGCTAGTCGGTACCGATCAGGAAGTCGGCATTCGGTACGATATTCCCGGCGTCGAGACGGATTCCGATGGTGAGGTGCTGCTCCCGAAGGATCGTTTAATCGCCATCCTTCGCGAATTGACGGACGATGGAGTTGATCTGGAGGTCACCGAGAAGGCTTTGTGGGTTCGATCGGGACACAGTGAGTTCAAACTCTCGGCCGAAGACCCCGCTGAGTTCCCGACGGTGCAGGCGTTCGATGCCACGAGCTATCACGTCGTTCCGGCTGCGTCGTTCAAAGAGATGATCAAGCGAACTGTTTTTGCGACCGACACAGAGAGCACGCGATATGCACTCGGTGGAGTGCTGATGGAATTTACAGCTGACAAACTCACCATGGCTGCGACCGACAGTCGTCGCTTGGCGGTGGTCAGCACCGCGAGCAGCACAATTGGAACCATCGAACCACCAGCAACACACCCAGTGCTGCCAGCGAAAGCGTTGACCTTGATTGAACGCAGCATCAGCGACAACGACCAAGAAGTTTATTTGGCGGTGTATCCAAACTGCGTTTTGGTCAAAGTTGGCAGCAGCACGATTTATAGCCGATTGGTCGAAGGCCGATTTCCACGTTACGGAGATGTCATCCCCGCACCCGGTGGAGCAATGATCGACATGGTTGTTTCGCCATTCTACTCAGCGGTCCGACAAGCCCAGATCGTGACGAATGAAGAGAGCCGTGGCGTCGACTTCACATTCGAAAACGGGGTCTTGCGTCTGACGAGCGTTGCGGCGGACATTGGGCAATCCAAAATTGAAATCCCGATCAGCCACGACGGTGCATCGATCACAATTACTTTCGATCCTCGTTACATCGCGGACTTTCTGAGAATTCTGGACGCGTCGACGTCCGTCAAATTACAGCTCACTGATGGAGAGAGCGCGGCTGTTCTCCGCACGGATGACGGTTACACCTACGTCATCATGCCGCTTGCACGAGATCGGTAGGAATTCGGAGTTTCAGACTCCCGAGTCACTCTTTGTTTGAGACGATGCCGCACGACCCATTTCGCACTCTCCGAGGATTCGCCGCTGCTGCCGAAAAAACGGCCGAGCCGCAGCATGTCCGTAAGGTGCTCTCGGAATTGATTGCGCTGAAGGGCCTGGCGCGAGTCCAAAGCACAGAGCAGTTGCAGCAAGCCTGGCGATCGGTGGCCGGGGCCGAGTTGGGACGCAAATCGAGAGTGTTGAAATTGACTCGCGGAGTCTTGAATGTCGGTGTCAGTAACTCAGCATTGCTCAACGAGCTGGCTGGGTTTCACAAGCAAGCACTGCTGGAACAACTTCACCAACAGTTCGCTCACCTGAAGATTCAAGACATCAGGTTTCGGCTGAAGACGGATTTGAAGTAATCGGCAGTACGGGCTTCCAACCCGTCACTCACTTTTCGGCCGGTTTGGAAATCGGTCCACGGAATCCAGAAGCATGAGCGACCAAGTCAACGTACCAGCTCCAGACACTTACGATGAAACGCAGATCCAAGCTCTCGAAGGAATCGAGGGGATCCGCCACCGGCCGTCGATGTACATCGGCGACACGACCAGTCGCGGCCTGCATCACCTGGTTTACGAGGTCGTCGATAACAGCATCGACGAAGCCGTCAATAAATTTGCGACAACGGTCTCGGTGAAAATCAATGCGGACGGCAGTGTCACCGTGATCGACGACGGCCGAGGTATCCCCGTCGGACGTATGGCCGATCAAGCGGGCAAATCCGCGCTCGAGATCGTCTTCACGAAGATCCATGCCGGCGGAAAATTCAATCGAGTCGGCGGCTACAAAACCGGAACCGGCGGCCTGCACGGAGTCGGTATCACCGCCGTCAACGCGCTCAGCGAATGGCTCGAAGCTGAGGTCCGCCGAGAAGGACACGTCTGGACGATGGAGTTCGCCCGGGGCGAAGTTGTCCATGACTTGCAGAAGATCGGCAAGAGCGACTCGACCGGCACGAAGGTGACGTTCTCGCCCGATCCGCAGATCTTTCCAGAGACACGGTTCAATTACGACGTGCTGCACAAACGGCTGCAAGAGATGGCTTTTCTGAACGCAGGCGTCTTTATCCGCATCCTCGATGAGCGGACCAATCAAGCCGACGAGTTCTGTTACAAGAACGGCTTGCTGGAGTTCGTGCAGTTTCTCAACCGCACCGACAATCCGCTGCATTCCGAAGTGATCCATGTCAAAGGCGATCACGAACATTTTACGACTGACGGCGTCAAACAGATCATCGGCATCGAGATCGCGCTGCAATACAACGACAGCTCGTCCGACATCGTCCGCAGCTACGCCAACAACATCTACAACCCAGACGGCGGCACGCACCTCAGCGGCTTCAAGAGCGGCTTGACTCGCGCGCTCAACAACTACGGCAAGAAGAACAACTTCTTCAAAGACTTCACGCCGACCGGCGATGACTTCCGCGAAGGTCTCACCGCCGTCGTCACGGTCCTGCACCCCGATCCACAATTCGAGGCACAGACCAAGGTCAAGCTCGGCAACAGCGAAGTCGAAGGTGCGGTCTCGTCGATGATCGGCGACGGGCTCAGCCGCTTCCTCGAAGAGAATCCGCAGACCGCTAAGACCATCCTGATGAAAGGCATGATCGCCGCGGAAGCTCGCGAAGCCGCGCGCAAAGCCCGCGATCTCGTCCGCAACAAGAAAGGCGGACTCACCACCGGCGGTCTGCCTGAAAAACTGCGCGACTGCCGCAGCCGAGACCTCAACCTCAGCGAGCTGTATCTGGTGGAAGGCGATTCGGCGGGCGGCTCCGCCGACACCGGCCGCGACTCCAACACGCAGGCGATTCTGCCACTGCGCGGAAAAATCTTGAACGTTGAGAAGGCGGTCCTCACCAAGGTTCTCGACAACATCGAGATCGGCAACATCTTCAAAGCCGTCGGAGTTCCGCCCGGTGCCGAACTCGAAGACGTCCAGAAGCGCCGCTACGGCAAGCTGATCCTGATGACCGACGCCGACGTCGACGGCAGCCACATCCGCACGCTGCTGCTGACGTTCATCTTCCGCCACCTCCGCAAGCTGGTCGAGCACGGCTGCATCTACATCGCTCAACCGCCGCTCTTCAAAGTCGAGCAGCGCAACAAAGTCCGCTACGTCCAATCCAACGAACAAATGATGGGCGAGCTAATCGAGCTCGGTCTCAACGAAAGCGTCGTCGTCCTGGAAGACGGCACCCGCATCGAAGCCGAGAGCCTGCACAAGCTCGTCGCGCTCATCCGTCGCCTGGCCGAGCCGCTCGAAACGATGGAACGTCGCGGCATCGATCTGCGTCACGTCGCCATGCACCACTTATCCGCCGACGGCAGTCTGCCGCGCTTCCGAGTCTTCGTCGGCAAGGACCAGCATTGGTTCTTCGTCAAAGAAGAACTCGACCAGTTCCTCGCCTCTGAGGAGCTCCGCCGCGGCGAAGAGTTCACGATCGCCGCCGCCGAATCCGCCGTGGGGCACGTTTCCAACGTGCCAACCCCATCCACCGCCGACACCGACGGCCAACACAACTTAAAAGCGATCAAAGACGGCGTCCTGCAAATCGTCGACCTCCACGAAGTCCGCGCCATTAATGAGACGTTGAAGGAACTAAAGACCTTCAACCTCGCCATGAAAGACCTGCTCCCCGCCGGCAACCGCAACGGCGAGCCGTACTACCCCTTCCACATCGACAACCCCGCCGGCGGCATCAAGCTCAGCAGCATCCGCGAACTGATCCACTCACTCCGCAAGCTCGGTGAAAAGGGCAAGAAGATCACCCGCTTCAAGGGCCTCGGCGAAATGGACGCCGAAGAACTGTGGGCCACAACAATGAACATCGAGACTCGCACGCTGCTGAAGGTCACGATGGACGACGCTGCCGCCGCCGATGAAATGTTCCGAGTCCTCATGGGCGACGCCGTCGAACCCCGCCGCGAATTCATCGAGAAACACGCGCTGGATGTCAAAGACTTAGACGTGTAGAGCATGGTGGTGGTTTGGGACACAATTCCTGTCATTTGAGACACAATACTTGGCCAAGTGAGACACAATACTTGGCCAGAAATCACACAGCCGTAGTGATGCGCAGTTTGATTGGAGAATTCGGCAGTCTGCGGGATCTCTGATGGCTAAAGAAATTGGACGGAGCGCCCGGGGTTGTCCCGGGCGCTCCGTCTTTGATTTTGTGGACAGGGATTTCGTCAGCGGCGACGTCGCCGGCAACGGCAGCCAGCATGGAAGCCTCGGACGCTGCCAAGTCTCTTGCCGTGCTTGAAGAACCAATAGGCAAGAAACGTCAGCAGTCCAAGGGTGATCAGACTTTCCAAAGAAACCTCCTTGTGAAGAGGTTGAGCGAGAATTCGTCGTCGCGACCGTTGGTCACACGAGAGCGAAGGAATCGGAGAGCATTGGGGGCAACAGCCAGTGATCACGAAGCCAAGCGACCTCGGCGCTGAGTGCGTCGCTCCGACGAGGGAACGGCCCCAAGCGGGGGCCACCGACGGGGGACATGTCGGCGAACCACTGGCCGACGAGATCAGGTTCCACATGCGAACCGCGCTGGATGTGGACCGAGCCCAGCGTGGTTAGATCGAGCGATTCGTCGTAGAGGCAGCGGACGTCGCCGACCGGCGTGATGACGAGCTGCATCAGGCCGCCTCCTGCACCGGAATCGCACCCGCCTGCCGAAGAAGATTGCGGCGCGGTCGATCAACCAGCAGGCCATCGAAGGCCGGTTGTAATTGGCTCAACTCCGCAGCGACGGACTCACGGAGGACACGGTTCTCACGGAGTGATTGCGGCTGAACGCCGTTCACCAGGTCTTCGACCTGCGACACAAGAGTGTCGAGTTGATCGTTGGATCGGACATTCATCCGTCGGAAGCGCTCGAAGAATTCAGTCAGCTTGGAGACGACGGTATCACGAAAGACTTTCGGCTTACCATCTTCGGTGCCGCTGAGCCGATCGGTCAGATGGGTGACGAGTTGTGACAGTTCGGCGAGGAATGCCTGCTCAGCCAATTGCAGAGCTTCATCAAATCGTGCGGAGACGCGGCGGCACTCTTGCTCGTAGAGTTCAGGATTGAGCTGTTGCAGGTAGTCCGGTGGTTCGATCGACGGGAAGTCCCACTCAACGGCAAACAAACCGCTCAGCGAAGTCGGGTAATCCGAAAGATTGAACAACCTGCCAAGTCGCTGTTGCGCAGCAGTTCGCAGTTCGGCATATCGTCGGTCGAGTTGCTCGACCGCATTGGTCAACTCACCGCGCAACGACGTTAATTCGGAATCGAGTCGTTGGATGTCGTCGCGTCGAATCAATCGGATGGCGGGTTCGGGATACGGCAACGAGAGTCCCTTCCACACGGATTGAATGCGACCGCGAACGCTGCTGACTGCACCGTAGGCCGGATGCCGCGTGTCGAGCAGTTTCTTGCCGGCGCTCAGGAATTCGCCAGCGGCTCCGAACGCTTCGGCGGCTTCGGCCTTTTGTTCGGGGCTGAGGGTTTTGCGAACGCCGAACCAACGCAGACTCAAACGCACAGCGGCCGTGCTGGTTTGCAGTCGTTCGGCGGGAGTAGTCCGACGTGAGGTCGGAGTCGATTGGCTCATGGAATGAAGACCTCCGTTGGTGTGAGAGTAAAGTTGGTCAGTTGAGTGACGGATCACGCACGACTTTGCGCGTGGAGCGCGACGAAGTCGCGGACGATTTCTGATAGATGCCAGCGCGAGTGGCATCGAGGCAGCGACCGGATGCCCAAGATCGCAAGCGATCAACCGATTCATTGGCGGTCACGGCCACTGGGACGATGTTTCGCGCGGCTTCCGTTAGCGGCAGATCGAGCAGCGCGGCGAGTCGACAACACGAGCGGATTTCAGCACCAGTCCACGACTCGTCGTTCGGCAACTTCTGATCGCGATCCAGGTCGAAGGCTGCGAGGTACAGATTCCAAATGGCTCGCCGTTCGTCACGGTTTGGCAGGTCGAGAAAGAACACACCATCGAATCGCTCCGCGCGAGAAAACTCCGGCGGCAACTTCGAGGCGTCATTCGACGTCGCGACGACGAACACGTCGCTGGTTCGGTCATTCAACCACGACAAGAATGTTCCGAAGAGTCGAGCACTCACACCGCTGTCCGTTTGGCCGGAGCTGGCGACTCCACTGAGCGCTTTCTCGACCTCATCGAGGAACAGGACTGCGGGAGCCATCGCATCGGCGATGCGCAGGGCTTGGCGGATATTCCGTTCGCTCTCGCCCACAAGGCTGCCCATGAGTGAGCCGACATCGAGCGTTAATGTCGGCCGACCGGTCTCGTTGCCGAGGGCTTTGGCGAAGGCGCTCTTTCCGGTGCCAGGAACACCTAGCAACAAGACTCCGCGCGGCCGTACGCCTGCGCGACGAACACCGTAGCGAAGAGCGCGACAACAGAACGCCTTCAGGGACTCCAAGCCGCCGAGTTGATCGAAGGCTTCTTGACCGCGATGCAGTTGCATGAGGCCGCTCTTCTTGAGCATCCCGCTCTTCAGTTCCCAAAGCACATCCGGTCGCAACGCGTTGTGGCGGACGAGCGAGAGACTGAAAGCGGACTCGGCTTCGTAGCGCGTCAGTCCGGCGGCGGCATCGAGCAGAGCATCCAATGGTGGTCCGGCAGGGAGGTCGCCGTCTTCCGTGGCGACGCCCCGAGCCAAGTCGAGAAGTTGTTCGCGGGTCGGCAGGTCGTGCTCCACGATGACGAACAGTTTTTCCAACTCGATTGGCACTTGCACGACCGGTGCGAGCACGACCAGGAACAGCCGCGATTGCTTGCCGGTGACGAGTAGGTTGTGGAGGGTTTGGACGATCTCGGCGTTTTGCAGGAACCGATGGAAATTCTTCAGCACGATCACGGTCGTGCTCTCCGTCGCGACCAGCGATGGCAAGGATCGCAGGACCGCCAGAGGGTCTTTGGTCGGCGCGGCGGCGGAGTCGTTCGCGAGTGCCAGACCCCGATCGACGTCCCAGGCGGCGAATCGCCATTGGTGAGCGTGGCAGAGCCGCGCGATGTCGAGCGCAGCGTCTTCGTGCTCGAACGATTGAATCCATAACCCGGTGAAACAGGCGCGGATCAACTCGTCGAGGCGAGTAGTCAATGTCATAAGGTGGCCTCCAAGGGAGGTGATGTGGGTGGATCATGATTCAAGTCCGTTGCCGGTAGCGTGTCCGTTTCTGACGCGGTCGGCGGAACGAGGATGTCGTAGGGGTTGTCGTTAAACAGCATGGCGAGCGGCACGAAGTCGAACTCATCCCGCGGACACCGATTGGCGGCACACAAGACGGCGATGGGTTCGCCCGTGTCGCGATGTCGGCAGTCCATGAGGGCGAGGTCGTTGTTGAGAGCCGCTCGCCGAAGCGTGTCAAAGTTGGTGCGATGGCCGGGAAGCAATGACATCGGTCAGCCTCCCGTTTGTTGTGTGGCGTGTTCGCTGACGTGCTCGACAGCGGAGTCGTAGAACTCGGAGGTGCGTTGTTCGTGAACCGTGCGGCCGAGGGCTTGTTCGAGGAAACGACTGGCGTGCTGGCATTGCTCGCCGGAGAAGCCGCGCGTTTCGAGGATCGTTTCGCCGTTCGGACGCACGAGAAGTTCTATGGTCTTCATAACGCACCTCCGACATTGACGGTCAATTTGATTGAGCCATCGGACAGCGGCTGCTCATAGACCTCGAAGCCTTGGCGACGCGCCTCGATGTGCGTTTTCTCGACCGAGTACGCTTGGATAAAGCGGTCGAGATGCACGCGGTCGCCCCAGCGTCCATTGAAATTGTCGAACAGCACTTGGCCCGTCTCGGTTTGGCAAACAACCGGATAGCGCCAATCGGGAAGTTGCACCGCCAAGCCCGACACGACTCCGGAAAAGAGTCGTGTCGAACCGGCGATTGGTTCGGGGAGATGCAAACGATGGCAAGCCGCTGAGACAGCGGTCGGATCGCGCACCTCACTTTTGATGGTGACGATATGGGACAAACGAAGTTCCTTTGCGAATGCCTTGTCAGGCGGCGAGGTGAGGCGTGGTGTTGTGATCGGGATGCTGATGTTCGATGGCTGGCGTGATCGTGGGCGTATCGGATTTCAGCCGGAGTGACGAACTGAGTGGTGTGCGTTCGCCGCCCACTTCGAGGACCAACAGGTCTTCGAGTTCGCCATCGGAGTCAGGCTTCGAGACTCCGGACAGCAACCATCCGCAGACGCCGAGTCCCAGTGCGCAGGTCAGCAACACGGCACCGCCTTGGAACGCTGTCGCGATCAAAGGCACGCGCTGACGAGCAGTCGCGACCTCCTTGCGGTCGGTTTCGAGAGCATCCCGTTGCTGGCCAATCTCGATCCGTTCAGATTGCAATTCATGGTGGATCACGGCCACTTCTTGTCGGGCCTGAGCATCGGCTTTGACGAGTTCCCGCGCGGCTTCAGAATTCTCGCGGGCCTGTTGCTGGAGTTGTTCGACTTGTTGTTGCTGCCATGCCCGCAGCTTCTCTTCCTTGTCGCAGCCCGTCAGGGCCAGCGCGAGGAACAGCATCAGGAGGGGGATCAATGTGCGCATCGGAGAATCTCCGTTGATTGAGGATTCGGGAGAGCAGACGGCGGAGCGCTCGCTGCAGACGGACTTGGCGAACCAAGGCCAACAGCGCGAGCACCAGCGCCGTCGTGAGAATCGAAATCAGAAACAGAAGGTCCATCACAGCTCCTATGGAAAGGACCAAACACGAGGACAATCACGCGGCAATTTCGCGCCGCAGAGCCTCGACATCCGCCCGACGAAAGACCGACGCTCCTGCGCCGGGGTGGGTTCGTCGCGCATAGACCGGTTGAATGCGACCGGCGTTGATCCAACGATTGAGTGTCGTGCTGACAATCCCAAGTGTTGCCTGCAACTCGTCGGCCAAGCAGTACGTTGCCCGAAATCGTTCGATCTCGGTGCTCATGACTCGCCAGACTCGGCCTTGTTTGGTGCCGGTCAGCAGCCCCGCCTCAATCCATTTGCGCAGGACCACGTCCTTGAGCGGGCGGCCGGGAATCAGCGACTTGGAGAGGCGATTGAGCGGGTGGCCGCTCTGTTGGTCCAACGCTTCGCGCACCTGCGGGATGAGCTGACGTAAGTCTGCGCAACTTACAAAGAGTCCGCGCCATGTCGGTTGCTTTGGGTCTCGCCGCGCGGCCAGTTGACCAGCTTGCACAGCGGCGATGATTCTGGCCAAGGTGAGACCTTGTTGGCCGTAGGCACGGGTCGCGTCGCGAGTCGAAATCCAACCTCTTCGATCAGAATTTAACGATGGCAACTGCCTGTAAAGTTCGGCGAGTCGAGCCACTTCGTCGCAGGACACAGTCCATCCGGCTTTGGTCCGAACGGCGTTTCGCACGGTGCCTGTATGGATCAGCTCCAGAACCGGATGCCGCGAAATGCCGAGCGTTCTCGCGACATCATTCGTCGGGATCGCCGATTGTTGTTCTCGTGCGAGCCGTTCAACCGACTCACGAGAAATAAGCCCGATGGAACGGCCGCGCCGGCCGGCTGGGTGCAGTTGTCCTTCGAGGACTCCGCGATTGACCAATTCGGCAATCGCACCGTGTCGCAGATGCAACCGCTTGCTCGCGGTCGTCATGGTGAGCCAAGGTCGGTTCGAAATGGCTGTTCGTCGAGCAAGACCGTCTCGGAAAAGGCTGACCTTGCGATTTAGATGGCCGAGCGTGAAGTGAGCGGTGAGATACTCGCGGAGCGCATTTGCCGGAGCCGAGTATCCCAGCCGTTCGAGATGTTGGGAGTCTCGCAATAACAGTCCGAACGAACGGCCAACCCCCGTGCTGAGGGTGCTCCGTTTAGCGACCGTTTGGAACTCGTCCAGAAACCGATTCATCTCGGTGGGCCACGATTGCAGCATCAAACTGGCTGCGATCCACGCGACGGCTGCGTCGCTGATGGATACTGGTAATTCGTGCGTCTCGCGCACGCGGCTGAGCCAAGTCGGCGTTCGGATCGCAGCCGAAGCAAGTCGTTCGAGCCACCAGAAGCCGGCGGCATCGGGAAGTTCGGATGTGAGATGCTGATCGCGGAGCAGTGCCGTTTCGATCTCGGTAACGGCAGCAAGAATCTCGCCGTTTGTGACTCGATGGACTGAGCTGGTGAGGTCGCATCTTCGGCGACAACGAGTCATATCGAGTTGATTGGCACGAAGCCTCGCGCCGCAATTTGGACAGGCATCAATCAGCAGGCAGCCGTGACGAGTGCAAACCGGTAGTCCCCGAAACGACCAGAGGAGCCGCTCGAACGCAGGCGGCTGGGTGAGACACAGCGGGCAAATATGCGTCGTGGCCGACGTGAAGAATCGCAGGATCGTTTTAGAGTCGCAGAAATCGGGCGAGGTCTCGTATCGCGGGACAAGCATCAGTCGTTTTGCGAAGCGATGGACGGTCAGGTCGAGAAGTTGCTCCTCATCTTGATCAAAGAGTTTAGACAGTGCGTTGAGCGGCGGTCCACGACTCAGGTGATCCAGATGCGGAGGGAACGAGACACCGGCCACGGACAGAAGCTGCGCAGTGCGGTCGTAGTCCATCGCGAGGGCGTGACGTCGAATCAGGCTGCGCAGCGATTCTCCTGGTTGTGCTCGTTCCCGCGCGGGCAAGAGATGCAGGTCAAACATGATCAAACTCCCAAGAGGTCGTTCGCGGTGACAGAATGCTTGCGCGCCCGAGCGGCTCGCGGGGTTAGGCCGACGCCCGGCATGCGTGTCTCATCCGCTGGCTGAACTCGATCGAGTGCCGAGCGGTCGAGATCGCCAATGAAGGGATTCGATTGCTCGGCCAGAACGCGCTGTTGAGACAGCCTGCGTTCAAAGACGCGGGCAAAGTCAGCCATCTCGATCTGTTCGTTGCCGCGCAGAATGGCTTCGGCAAATGCTCCACGGACCAAGGTCATCAAATAATCGGGCACGCCGCGGCAAGCGAGAAAACATCGGCCAGCGAGGTCGGCGTCGGAGAGATTCGACAGTTCCGCCAGTGGCAGCGTTTGGTCGAGCTTCTTGAGCATCCCGCAGAACTCCTGCCGTCCTGGCGTCGTTCGCCAGGTGAAACAGCGGAGCGTGAGCCGTTCTTTGAAGCGGCGTTCGGTGTGCTCGGCGCGCAAAACGTGCTCGGCCTCTGGCATCCCACAGACCACGACCGGAATCCGCGTGTTGACGATCAAGACCTTCAACCACTGAGCGGCCTTGGTCATGACCTTCGCGCGGTCCATGTCGAACAGATGGTGAAACTCGTCGAGAACGATGAGTTCGACTCCGCAGCGTTGCAACAATTTGGTTGCGCGACTGGTCAGAGTTTGAACGGTGCCGCTCGACCAAGCAGGATCGCCGAGAGCGAGCAGGATGTCCGCCGCGATCCCTTTAGGGCGAGCGTCGGGTTGCAGTGTGACCTTGAGGACCGGCTGCCTGGTGGCGGTGTCGGATTCGACCGGCGGATGCAATTTGAGGTAATGGTCAACGACGCTAGTCTTGCCGACGCCAGAGGCTCCGAGGATTGCTCCGCAGGCCGGTTCACCGGCTTGAGCTTTGGATTGATGGCAGCGTTGCAGCAATTGAACGGCGTCGCGAAATCGTGGATGCAGAACAATCAACTTGTGAGCGACTTCGAGTCGTTCGGCAGGCGGGACATTCCGCCACGCACGACGATCAGCCCCGATGTTGGGCGGGCCAGTGGAAGAGGGCATGGGAATCTCCTG
>CAMDRI010000076.1 GCA_945906725.1 Candidatus Kuenenia stuttgartensis
GACAAGCTGAACTTTCTGTCGCTGATGCTGGCGTTGTTTGGGGGGACGGCGTCGTTGCCGCACATTCTCATCCGGTACTACACGGTCAAGGACCAGGCGAGTGCTCGGAAGAGCACGATCGTGGGGATCGCCAGCATCGGGTTCTTTTACGTGCTGACGCTGTACATCGGCCTGGGAGCCATGACCAGCGGAGCCTTGGACGTGACCAACAGCAACATGGCCGCTCCGCTGTTGGCCAAGAGCTTCGGCGAGTGGCTGTTCGCGATCATCTCAGCCATCGCCTTCACGACGGTGCTGGGAACTGTCAGCGGCCTGATCATCGCCGCCAGCGGAGCCGTCGCCCACGACATCTGCGGCACTCTGCTGAAAATGGAAATGACCGATTACGAAAAGATTCGCATCGCCAAAATCGCGTCCGTGGTGGTCGGCCTGATCGCCATCGTGCTGGGCATCCTGTTCGAGAAAATGAACGTGAGCTATCTCGTCGGCTGGGCGTTCTCCGTCGCCGCGTCCGCCAACCTGCCGTCGCTGATCATGCTCATCTTCTGGAAAGGGACGACCAAGCAAGGCATCACGGCCGCGATCACCGTGGGACTCATCAGTTCGCTCGGCTGGATTTTGCTGAGCGCGGACACGTTCAAGGACGTGTACGGCCTCGATCCCGCGAAGGCGCTCGTCCCATTCAGCCAACCGGGCATCGTGACCATCCCGCTCGGCTTCTCCGTGCTGATCGGCGTCTCGCTGCTGACGAAGAGGCGCGAGATAGCCTTGTAGAAGCGGTTTCAAGCCGTAGCCACGCTCGACTGGTCTCGCGTTGTTTTTTGCCTGTGGCCTACAACCCGCGCATGGAAACGTCACTGCATCGCGAATTGAAGCGGCTCGTTTCAGGGAACGAGGAGGCCGAAGAGCAAACGCTCGCCGGTTATCGGATCGACGCAGTCGTAGACGGGCGGCTGATCGAAGTGCAGGTGGCGTCGCTGTTCGCGATTCGGCGAAAGATCGCCGACTTGCTCGAACAAGGTTTCGAGGTCACGGTCATCAAACCCCTGACGGCTCGCAAGCAGATTGTTCGCCGCCAGCGGCGCGGAGACGCGGAGGTTTCACGTCGTTGGAGCCCGCGGCGACAAGATTTTCGTCATGTCTTCGCCGAACTGGTCCACTTCCTCGGAGTGTTCCCACATCCAAACCTGACGCTGGAGCTGTTGCTGATCACCGAAGAAGAATTTCGCATTCCGCGCCCGAAGCAACGGCTACGTTCGCGAGACTTCGCGATTGAGGACCGCTGTCTGATGAGCGTCGAAGGCCGGCGCGTGATCCGATCCGCCGAGGAATTGCTCGACCTGTTTCCATCGACCGTCCAGCAGCTCTGTTGCGGGGCACCTTTCACGACGGCTGACCTCGCGATCGCCGCCGACGTGCCGCGCTGGTTGGCTCAGAAGATTGCGTTCTGCTTCCGCAAACTGAACCTTTGGGAAACGATCGGGAAGCAACAGCGAGCTTGGCTGTATCAGCCCGTCCAGCCACGAGCCAAGCTGCGACGACCACGAACCATTCGCAAACGCTCCGCCTAATTCCGCATCGGCCTTTGCGACGTTTAACCCCAACGCCATCGGCGTGGGCGTGATGGCCGAATGACTCCCGCGCACGCCGATGGCGTTGCGGTTAAACATTGCGCCCATCACCGCGAGCGATCTATTCGCGGTGCTCGCTCTCGTCCGGCATGTCGTAACGGAAGGCGAGTTGCGGATCGGTCGTCGCCAAGAACACGAATGAAACCTCGGCACTACGTGACGCATCGACGACCAAGCCCTCAGCCAGTAGTCCGTCGAGCGTTTCTGGCGTGAGCGATTCGCGCGGCCAGGCGCGGAGATAGCGTCGTCCGGCAGTCCATTCCAGCGATCACAAGTTGCGATACTTCTCTCGAACGTATGGATCGAGTTGGTCCGCGAGATCGAGCGGCAAGTGGGCCGCTCGGATGAGTTGTTGAATGTCGACCAAGTCCTTGGTCCGCTGCTGGCTGCTCATCCCGGATGCCAATTTCAATTCCAGCAGACAGGTCAAGCGAATGTATTTTCTACCGTCGATGACCTCGGCCACGGTCGCCGGATCGGAGAATGTCACCGGCTTCGGCTTGCCGTCGCCCGGATAGCCGCCGGAAACCAGGAACTCGACCTTCACGCCCAGTTCCGTGTCGCGCAGATGTTTGCTGCCCGTGAACGGCGGCAAGTAGCCTCGACCTTCCAGTTTTTAGTGAATGGTCGTCAGTCCCTCGCGAGTCACCAGAATAACGACATCCTAGGTGAACCTTCGGAAGCCCTGTTGAAACAATGCCATGCCGCCGACGATGGCATACGGCACGCCGAGTTCTTCCAAACGATTCACGATGCGCCGCATCGCTTGCTGGACGGCACCTTTGTCTTCAAAGAACACGCAGCCTTCGGTCAAAGCTCACCTCGAATTCTGGTCCAGGCGTTTTTCGTAGGGGATTAATGGCGACTCGTTGGCCTCACCGCGAGCAACTGGCCGAGCGTCTGTGATTCGAGTGCCGAGCTGATGCGAGTGTTCCCTCCGCGATTGGTTCGCATCTTACGGGGACCGGAAGCGATTGGTTCACGAATTCTCCACACGAAACGGGAACCAACCGTCTCGACACCGCAAGCTCTCCCCGTCCGGCTTGATCGTTTCTTCCGTTCGCCGCGTGCTCCGCACAGGTTGCCAAACCCGGACAACGGCCTCGATTGGCCCGACCGTCAACTCTGTTGCCGCGAGACACGCTAACGTCGGTATCTTGCGACTCCGTCAGTAAAACGAGGCACGAACGATTCCGTGAGGCACAATTGCGACGAAGGCTTAGGGCATTAGCCCCCGATATCTGTGTGACCCTGAGCCGTGGATGACGCAACCCGGAGACCGATCGTGAGCCAACACCACCTTCCCATCGAGCATTTCCTGGCCAAGCTGGATACGGAGGAGCAAGATCGCTCAGCCGTCAAAAAAGAAACTCGCCCGGAGTGGCTGACGCACTTCATCGACAGCATCGCTGACTTGTTCGATCCGCTGATCGGTGTCGCTCGTGTCGGTTTTGACTGCAATTTCGTGGAAGGCTCGTGGGTCGTCGGCCTGTACCTCGGCTCCTACGAAATCGTCGGCGGCCGGCACGATGGAGAGGCTCGCCACATCAACTTTGAATTCGATTTGCAACAGCTGATGGCGCACTTCAACAAAGTCAGCGAATTGGTCTGGAGTGCGTTCCCCTCGCCGCGTGACACACGGTCGTCCTGGGCACGCAGCTACGTCACCATCGCCGGCGTCGTTGCCGAGCAATCCGTTCGTCTGCAAGTCTACAGCGTCCCGCCGGTGCATGCCGAGGTTGGAATGCGTCGCTATCCCGATGGACGCTTCGAGCCAGCTTGATGATGACAAGTTGACAAGGCGAGGGGATGACAAGGTGAAGGACTCAGGCAGGAGCCTGTCTTTCTCACCTTGTCACCCCCTCAACCTGTCACTTCACATCACACGATCCGCAGCCCAGCAGTACCGCCGGCTGGTGAGAAACTCCTTGAACTCGTCCGGTGTCGGTTGGTGGATCGTTTCTGGATTGAAGGGCGTATTCACCGCTTTGAGCACCGCCACGACGTCTGCATCGGAATAGCCGACGCCAGAGACCTCGAACCAGTCACCGTTGACGTCGATGACGCGGACCCAATCGCGTGACACACGGACCTTGCGGAGCATCCGCAACTCGCTGCGTGTCCGTTTCAAGAACGCGAGCACCTCGTCGAACTTGCCCGGCTCGAAGCGAAGTTCAGCAATCGCACGACCGAAGGTTGCCATGGCACCGTGTCACCTTGTCATTGCCCGCGCACCAGCCCCTGTTCCAGCAGCAGCTCCACGAAGCGCTTGGCGACCGGTCCCGCCACCTTGCCGCCGGAACCAGCTTGTTCGAGCACGACGACAAATGCAATCCGCGGACGATCCGATGGGACGTAGCCCGCGAACCACGCATGATCGGCACGACCGCCACCGTTCTCGGCCGTACCCGTCTTGCCGGCAATCGCGACCTCTTTCAACCGGACCTGTTTGAAGCCGGTTCCCTGCGGGTGAGCGACGACCTGCTCCAAGCCCTCACGCACGCGAGCGAGCGTTCCGTCCGAAAGATTCGGAATTCGGTGTCGCTCCGGCTCAATCAACATGGGCGTTTCCCCTTGTCCGGCAGCGTTCAATTCTCGTGCGACATGCGGCGTCACGAGCCAGCCATCATTCGCGATCGCCGCCATCAGCCGAGCGATCTGCAACGGCGTGACCAACAACTGAGATTGCCCGATCGCCAAACCGAGCGTGTCGCCTTCGTACCACGGTGCACGCTTTGTTCGACTGGCAGGCTGAGCGGTGCGAGACGAATCGTGATCGTCCCAAGGAGAGGCGGGCCGCAGCGTCTCCGTCGCACTCACGAGTTCGATTGGGGATGAATCTTTCGTCCGCCCTTTCGGTTCCCGTTCCGGTGGACGGGGCACATGACCGGGACGTTCGCCGGGAAGATCGACACCCGTCCGTTCGCCGAATCCGAATTCGTCGGCCCATTGCACCAGCGACTGCGGGCCAATCGTCTGGGCCGCTTTGAAGAAATAGACGTTGCACGATCGCGCGATCGCCATCTTCAGGTCCGTGCCGTAATGAGCCTGACGGTGGTAGCACCGCAGCTTGTTCGGATCTTTGAGATACCCGATGCACTCGAATTGTCGATCCGGGTCGATGCGACCGCTCTGCAACGCTGCAACCGCCGAGATCGCTTTGAACACCGATCCGGGGGGCAACTGCATCTGCGTCGCTCGAGGAAACATCGGACTTCGTGAGTCGCTATTCAACGCCAGCCGGACCTCTTCGCTGCCCGACAAGAAGTCGTTGACATCAAACGTCGGAGCAACCGCCGCCGCGAGGACCGCTCCTGTCCGCACGTCGATTGCAACGATGCAGCCCCCGTGGGGCACGTTTTCAACGTGCCCGTCCGATGAGGCAGGCACGGTGGATTCGTGCCCCACGGCTTCTTCCAACAGTGCCGTCGCACGCTCCTGCAACGGGACGGACAAATTCAGTACGACATCCCGACCCGGCTTCGATGGCCTGACGACTTCGGTGCGAACAATCGTGCCGTGACGATCACGCACGATCTTTCGCTGACCGCGCACGCCGCGCAGCGCGTGCTCGTAGGACTGTTCGATGCCGGAGCGGCCAATCGTATCCCCCGACTGATAGTCAAGCGGATCGCCGTTTGGAAATCGCTCGCGGCGAGTCTTCAGTTCCTCCGCGTCGATCTCGCCGCAGTAGCCGACCAGGTGCGGAGCGACTCGGCCATGCGGATAAACGCGCCGGCTCGTCACGCCAGAGCGGACGCCGGGATATTGCTCCGCGTGCGTTTCGATCTCGGCCACGATTTCCAACGAGACGTCCTCGAGCAGCAAGTGATAATCCGATTGCTCTGGGATGCGCAGCGATTCCCGCCGCTCGCGTGTCGGCGTGATCGTGAGTTCTTGCTTCACGACGTCCCAGGCTTGTTCAATCGTAGTCGGCGCACTCCGTGTGCCGTCGATCTCATTCGGCACACGGAGTGTGCCGGCTACGATTTCTCGACGCTCATCGAGCAGCCGGTAAATTCGTTCGACGCGGTGCTGCACTCGGCCGCGCAAGTCCGCCAGTTTGTCGGTACTTTCTTCGGTCAGTTCAGCAAGCGACCGCCACAACTCGTCGCGCCGCGCGAGAACCTTGATTTTGGCGTGCTCGACTTTCGTTTTGTCGCGGCGTTCGGAGCGGCTCAAGCGAGACAGCGCTTCGTGACGTAGCCAATCCTCATTCGGCGGTTCTTCGAGCCACCGAAAGTGAACCAACAGTTGGTGACGTTCGTCGTCGAACGCGAGCACGGTTCCGTCGCTGGCCAAGATGCGGCCGTTCGTCGCTGGAATTGTCGCGACCGATTCAACTTCGTGCCGAGTCTCGACCGCGAAGCCCTCGGCCACGAAGCCCTGCAGGTGAATCAATCGTCCGGCAATGACGAGTAGCGGCAGTGTCATTGCCACAAACAACCAGACCAGCCGCACGCCCGGTTCAGCATCGACGTCGAACGCCGAGCCGCCGTTGCGGGACGAGCCGCTGTCAAAAATCGGAGTGAGGCGATTACGCATTTCGTACCTTGGAGTGCGGCGGCTTGACGCCGCCCTCCATCGTTCGCGAGAGGTTGCTCACAAACAGCCCTCGATCGTCATCCTGCTGGCCTTTTCTGTCTTCACGGATTCGCTCATCACAACCAAGTCTCCTGGCGAACGGTCGCGACTCTCCGCGACCGATAGAGGGCGGTGTCGAACCACCGCACTCCAGGGATGTTGCACAAAACCAGCCCGTAGGCCGCTTCGCCTGCCAGGGCCACGAGCGACGCGATCGTCACCGCGGGGCCATCGGACAGGACGCTGTTCAATCCGTGCGACAACACGAGACCGGTCCCGATCACTGCGAACTGCCACACGAACCACGCTCCGCGCGAGCGAACTTCTTCATCCGGTCGCAACGACATTGTCAGAGCTGCGGTCAGCATCGCGGCAAGCATCTCGACACCGAACCGACCACCAGCTAATCCATCAGCCATCAACCCGATCAACGCCGCCCAGACGATGCCACGCGAGTCACCGAACCACGTCAACGCCAGCACGACCGGCAACCACAACAGCGGCGGCGGGCAGTCGCCGATCGCGAGTGCGGTGCCGCACGCCGCTTGTGTGGCGAGGGCGAGGTACGTCGTGATGAGGAGGATGAGGTGCTTCATTTTTGTAGGTTAGGCACTCTTGCCCGACCGGGACGGACAAGAGTGCCCATCCTACGGGTCAGTTCGCCGATCGTTTCGGATTCACCATCGGTCGCACGATGCTGACCGATCTTGCCGTCTGCGGATCAATGGCTGGACGGACTTCGATGTCCCAGTGCGTCGCGCCGTCCGGCAGTTCGGCGCGCGTCACGGTACCGTAGAACAGAGGCGTCTCGAAACCGCCAGGAGTTTCCAGGGCGAAGACTTCGTCCCCTTCGCTGACTGGTTCGGTGGCTCGGACCTTCGTGAGCCGGCAGGTGTCTTTGCCGTTGCCGATCAGTACGCCGTCGGAACCGAAGATCAAACCCTCTTTGGTCACGCGCGCGAGACGTGCGCGGCCCGCAAATCGTCGGTCCGTGAGCGGCACCCAGGTGCTCGACCAATGTCCGACGTGTTGCAGCTTGCCGATGACACAGCTTCCGGCGAAGACCGGCAGGTCGGCTGCGAGTCCGCTGTCCGCACCCTGATCCAGCAACTTGGCGTTCGCGTCGAGTACCAGAGACGCCTCGATCACTCCGCTCGACTTGCCACGATTGAGCAACCTTCCACCTCGCCACGACGCGGCAAGTTCGTCGCCGAGTACGTTGGCCTCGACTACTTGCGGCACAATCAGCGGCAGTGGATCGAGCGCACGTCGCTCGTCATCATGCCGTTGCAGTGCGAGGATGTTTTGGTCGCGAGTCCGCTGGCGGGCGAGTTGTTCGCGACGCAGATGGAGTTCGAGATTAGAAAGCTCGGATTTGAGATTTGAGATTTGAGATTGCAGCTCACGTTCGGCGTCCCCGACGAATCGCAGTTGCAGTTGCCGCGCGGCTGACTGTTGTGCGGCAGCAGCGAGAGTCACTCCCGGTTGAAAGCCGTCGCGAATCGCGGCCCGCAGCCAACTCTGGACGTTCGGCGGCGCGAAGCCGAGTCCGATTGAGGCGGCGAGACAGAGTGTCGTGACAAATCTCGACATGGGTACGGTCGCTCAAGAACTCAGGTTTGGGATAGCGGCTTTCGGCTCACGGCCAACGGCTTTCGGCCGGACAATTAGAAGTCCTTTGCCCCGTCGTCGAGACTCGATCGCCACTGCGATAGGTGATCGAGGCAGATCGCGGTGCCGCGAGCGACGGTAGTGAGCGGGTCGTCGGCGACTCGGACGGGGATGCCGAGTTGCTCGTTCATGAGTTGGTCGAGGCCTCGCAGCAATGCTCCGCCGCCGGTCAGAACGAGGCCGTGGTCGACGATGTCGCCGACGAGTTCCGGCTTGCACTGGGCGATGCAGTTTTTGACGCAGTTCAGGATCGCGGTGACTGGCTCGCGGAAGGCATCGCGGATTTGTTCGCTGGTGACGACCGCTTTGCGCGGGATGCCGCTGATCGTGTCGAGGCCGCGGACTTCCATCGTCAGCTCTTGTTCGAGCGGGTACGCGCTGCCGATTTGGATTTTGACTTTCTCAGCGGTGGGCGTGCCGATCCGCAGCGAGAAACGTTGCTTGAGATATTCGACGACCGCCTCATCGAGTTCGTCGCCGGCGACTCGCACCGACTGCGAGACGACAATTTCTCCGAGGCTGAAGATCGCGACGTCGCTGGTCCCGCCGCCAATGTCGCAGACCATGCTGGCGATCGGCTCGGAGATCGGCAGGCCGGCTCCGATGCCGGCGGCTTTGGACTCTTCGATGAGGTACACGCGGCCGGCACCGGCTCGTTCGGCGGAGTTGAAGACGGCTCGCTTTTCGACCGGCGTGATGCCGCCTGGGACGGCGATGATGACTCGCGGTTTGAGGCCGCGTGTTTGTCGCGAGGCTTTTTGGATGAAGTACCGCAGCATCGCCTCGCACAATTCGAAGTCTGTGATGACTCCGTCCTGCAACGGGCGGATGGCGGTAATCGAATCGGGAGTGCGGCCGAGCATCTGTTTGGCCAGCTTGCCGACGGCCGTCCCTTTTCCGAGCACTCGCCGCGTCCCCTTTTCGAGCGCGACGACAGACGGCTCGTTCAGAACGATTCCCTCGCCCTGCACCGAGACCAACGTGTTGGCCGTGCCGAGATCAATGGCGAGGTCGGGGCAGAGGAATCGACGCAGCCGATGAAACATGGGTCTTCCGTAACCTGTAGGCCAGGCTTTCCAGCCTGACTCGAATTGGCAATCGACGCAGGTGGTCGATCGGGTCAGCCTGGAAAGGCTGACCTACTTTGGGGGCGGCGTTGTAGCCCTGATCGACGTGGAGGGACAAGACGCCTTTCAGGTCGACAGACAGCGACGAATCGTCTCCAAACAGCCCATCGTCACAAGAGTTTGCGACGTAGGTGGCCGGAGTTGCGTTTCCAGGCTGAGTTGCGACGATGCCCTGAACCGTCGGAGCAAAGGACCGAGATGTTTTTTTTCGTCGTGGCGTGTGTCGTGCCGGCCTTTCTGGTGGCGATCTTGGCAACTGGAGCCATGCGTGTGCTGTCGCCGAAGATCGGGCTGATCGATCAGCCGACGGCTCGCAAAGTTCACAAGGCTCCGACGGCGTTGGGTGGCGGGATCGGAATTTGGCTGGGAGTGGTCTCGCCACTGGCCGTCGTGCAGTTGGTCGCGTGGCTCGTCCATCGCGGGACGTTGCCAAGCGACTGGATTCCGCCGCTACTGACTCCGCATTTAGACGGCGTGCTGTTTCGATCGGGACAGATGTGGGCGGTGTTGGCCGGTGGGACCGTGCTGTCGATCATGGGATTGATCGACGACTTGATCGACTTGCCGTGGAAGCCGCGGTTGGCGGTGCAATTCTGCGTGGCCGCCGCGTTGGTTTCGGTCGGAGTTCGCGGGACGGCGTTTCTGGGAATCCCGGC
Source organism: Candidatus Kuenenia stuttgartensis (assembly GCA_945906725.1). Classification (GTDB taxonomy): domain Bacteria; phylum Planctomycetota; class Planctomycetia; order Planctomycetales; family Planctomycetaceae; genus SXKJ01. Next base: position 9,670 of record CAMDRI010000076.1, read on the forward strand.
CGCCGAGTTTGCGATCAGCGTGTTGTGGCTGGTCGTGCTGATGAACTCGTTCAACTTTCTCGATAATATGGACGGACTGTCATCAGGGATCGCGCTGATCGCCTCGCTCATCTTCGCGACGATCATGCTGACGTCGCTGTCCGAGCCGCGCTGGCTGGTCGCGGGAGTCTTGCTGGTTCTGGCCGGCTCGCTGCTGGGCTTCTTGTGTCACAACTGGCCGCCGGCGCGAATCTTCATGGGAGACACCGGCAGCTACTTCATCGGAGTGGTGCTGGCGTCGATGGTGGTGCTGGGAACGTTCTACGAACATGGCGGAGCGGCACAGCATGGCCGGCATGTGATCCTGGCACCGCTGTGCGTGCTGGCCGTGCCGTTGTACGACTTCGCCTCGGTGCTGCTGATTCGGCTGATCGAACGGCGCAGTCCCTTCAAGCCAGACAAGAGTCACTTCTCGCATCGTCTGGTGGACCTGGGCTTGAAGCCGAAGCACGCAGTGCTGACGGTGCATCTCGCGACACTGACGACGGGACTCGGAGCGTTGTTGCTGTACCGCGTCGCGGATTGGTCGGGCGCGTGGCTGGTTATCGCACTGATTTTGTGCGTGTTGGCGATCTTCGCAATTCTAGAATCAGTCGGACGTGGTGCGGGGGAGCAGAAAGTGGGAGAGAAACCGCATTCCCCTTCGTCGCCGAGCGACACTTCAGGGAACTGACTGATGTCGCGCAAACCACAAATTACTCGCCCTCTGGCTCACTCCCACTCCCCCCTTCTCTCATTCTCCCCCTCTCCCCCTCATGCCTTGATGCTCGCGTGGTTGGCGGCGTTGTTCGCAGCGCGCTGGCTGATGCCGACCGAAGGAGCCGTCGAGGGGCTGACGCTGTGGCTGGTGCAGTTGGTGCTGTTCACGGCGGTGGCTCGCGCGGCTTGGGAATGGCGATTCGGTGAGCAGCGATTTCGGTTCGATGCGATCGATGGTGCGATCGGATTGTTGATCCTGTCTCAAGTGGTCTCCGCTCTGACAGTCGTGTTTGGCGTCGGCAATGCGCGAGCGGCAATCAATATCGCGTGGGAATGGATCGGCTCTGGTGTCTTGATCTGGATGCTGCGGCAGGAACTGACGTCGCTGCGTGTCGTCCGGCAACTGTGTCTCGGACTTTCGCTGACAGCCGGAGTGCTGGCTGGGTTCGGACTGTGGCAGCACTACGTCGGGTACGACGAAATGAGCCGCGAGTACGACCGGCTCGTCGCTGAACACGATCGTCTGTCTGAGCGGCTGCGCGGCGACGAAGTTTCGCCCGTGAGTGTCTCGGCCGCGGACGTGCGGAAGCTAGAAGCGTTGCAAGCCGAGATGGCTCGGCAACAAATTCCGATCGAGAAAGAAGCTCGGCAATCGCTGGAACAACGCTTGAAGGGGAGCCGTGAGCCGCTGGGATTGTTCGCACTGGCAAACTCATTCGCTGGCTTGCTGATCGTGATGGGGCTGATCGTCGTGGGTCTGATGGGTCGCCCTCGCACTTCGCAGTGGGTGTGGGTGTTGTTGGCGGCTATGATCGCGTTTTGCGTCTTGCTGACGAAGAGCCGTACGGCCTGGGTGGGGCTGAGTGTTGGAATTGGTTGGTGGACGTTGCGTCTGATCACCGCGCAATGGCGGCGTGCGAACAGTCCCACCGGCCGGACGCCGTGGCTGCAGATCGGAACTTGGATGTTGCTCGGCGCGTCCCTGGTGGGGTTTGCGGCTTTGAATGGTGGATTGGATCAGGCGGTGTTGTCGGAGGCTCACAAGTCATTGCGCTATCGTCTGGAATTCTGGCAGGCCACCTGGGCTACGATTCGCGAGCACCTCTGGTTCGGGACTGGACCGGGCAACTTTCGAGATTACTACCTGGCTCACAAGCTGCCGCAGTCGAGTGAGGAGATCGCCGATCCGCACAATTTGATTTTCGACGTGTGGGCCAACGCGGGGACGTTAGGGCTGATCGGGTTGTTGGCGTGTGTCGGACTGATGGTGAGGCAGGTTTTCAAACTGCCCGGCCAAAATCAGAAGGGGAACAGCGCCGGGCAGGTTGAAAACCTGCCCCCCGAAATGGCGTGGACCTCATCAGCAGTCTGGGGCGTCGGGCTGGCGTTTCCGCTGAGCGCAATCGGAATGGAATTCTTCGGGCACGGGTACGATGAGCGGCTGTGGTGGCTCGGCGGAATTTGGTGCGGTCTGTGGCTGATCGGAGTGGTTTGCTCGCGACGGCGGGACAGCTCCATCCAGGCAGACTCAGGAAGTAGGGTGGGACCAGCGGCGCTTCACCGCGCCGGATCACCATCCGGAAAATCCATAGAGGAAGGTGGGCCGGCGCTCGAAGCGAACTTGTCCCACCCTACGGGGAGTTTTCAACCGGCGGCTAGCGCCGTACCGCTCAGAAACTACATGCCGATGGCTCTCGAGGGGGCGATTGTCGCTTTGTTGGTGCATTTGCTGGGAGCGGGCGGGATCGCGATGCCGGCGATCACGCAGTTGTTGTGGCTCGTTTGGGTGATGCGAACGGCCTGTTGGGCGTCGGCGGTTGCACTTGAAGAGGAAAAAACTCCCAGCGAGTCGCTTTGGCGGAGCGTACTGGTCGCACGAATTTCGGCGGCTGGATGTGCGTTGGCTGTTGGCGGGTTGAGTTTGGTCTGTTTGATGTCGGCGACGATGCCGGAGTTATTGTGTCGCACGTCGTTGCAAGCGGGAGATTTCGAGTGGGGACGTCATCAGATCGAATCGGCTCAAGCCCGGTATCTCAACGCGGCCGAAGCGGACCCGTGGGCCATCGAACCGTGGGAACGATTGGCGGATTTGGGATTGCAGCGCTGGCAGCAGTCCAAACTCGACGCCGATTTCGATGCCGCCATTCGTCGTCTGCAAGTCGTGAGCGACCGCTTGCCGTTCGCTTCGCGGCCCTTGCGACGGCTAGGACAAGCCTGGTTGTCCCGCTTCAACCGTTCGCATTCGCCCAATCAGGCGAAGATCGCTGCCGAGTTTTTTGTCGCCGCGATCGAACGGTATCCCCATCACGCCACGCTCTTGTCCGAATGGGCAATCGCCTGCGAAGGGGCGGGTTGGGACGAGAACGCTCGCGAGGCAGCTCGAAAATCGATCCGGCAAGACGAGATCAACCGAGTGGCAGGCCACACGGACAAATATCTGAGTTCCGACGTTCGACGGCGCATGGAACGGCTGGCAAGCGGAGACTCGCCGGCGAACGATGCGAATTGACCCCTTCGCAAGTTGCCATCACAATATCGGCTTGTTTTTCGAGGTCCGGTGGATTCAGCGACGGCCTTTGGCGAGAATCGTATTTTTCCCAGTCACGTTTTGAATCGAAAGTCGCGCGATTTGGTCAGCGACCGGCCGCGCGACAGACGGAGGATTCATGAATTTCCGAGCCATTGCCATCGTCGTGTTTCTGGTCGTCGTGTCCGGCGGCCTGATGGTTCACTTCCGTCAGCAGAGTATCACAGAACCCAAGGGCGCTCTCGCAAATGTCGATAGTATCCCCGTGCCGCCGAAATCTGGCCCCTACGGAAAGTTGGTCTTGGTGGATGATCCGCTATTTGACTTCGGCTTGATGGAACAGGGCCAGAAAGGAAGTCACGAATTCAAGATTCGTAATGACGGCCAAGGGTTTCTGAAACTGGTGGCTCGAAAAGAAGACCACACCTGCCAGTGCACGCTGGGAAGTCTGGGAACCGAGGGTTTGAAACCCGGCGAAGAAACAACTGTCACAATGAATTGGGACATCCAGAAGCCGGTAACGAACTTCGACCACGCGGCGAAGATTCGTACGGACGACCCCGAACGCCCGGTGACGATGTTTCGAGTGCGGGGTCTGGTCGGCCGACGGTTAGCGAGCAAATCAGGGAACGAGATGCAGATCGGCATGCTCTCCGATACCAAGCAGATCGGCATGCTATCCGATACCAAGCTGACAGAACGTGTGTTCGTCGTTCACTCGGAAATTGCCGACGCATTCGAAATCACGAAACTTGCACCCTCAACCCCACTCATCGAAGCGAGCTCACGCCAATTGATCGGAGAAGAACTGAAGACGGCCACACACGATGAGACCGCCGAATTCCTGGAAAAGGTGAAGTCGCACCCGGTGATGAAAGAAACTCAAGCCAAATTGAAAGAGGAGAATAGCAAGGCTCAACAATTAAAAGGTGCTGGTCCTTTGGCACCCAAACACGACGACGCAGAGCATCCCAACGATGACTTTTCCAGCCGAAAGCCGCCTGCCAAAAGCGCATACGAAGTCAAGGTGCTTTTCAAATCGGGATTCCCAATCGGTAAGTTTCGAGAATCGCTGACGATTCACACCGACATTCCTGACACTCCGCCAATGGTCTTCGTCTTCACCGGTGGCCGAGCAGGACCTGTTCAAATTCTGAGCACTCCGGGTATTGGATGGTCGCCTGAAGATTCCCTGTTGCGATTGGGAAGGTTTCGTGCCCAAGAAGGCAAGAAGGCGAAACTGTTGTTCTTCATCAACAAAACGGACAACCCCTGGGAGATCACCGAGGCCAAGCTCTCTCCGTCCTTCATGAAGTTTCAATTGATCAAGGACGAGAAATTCAAAGGCACGGGGCGTGATCGTTACGACTTTTTGCTCGAAATCCCGGCTGGCGAAGCTCCCTTGAGCCTCGGTGGTGACTCGCTTGGTTCCATCATCCTGAACACCACCCACCCGGAAGCCAAACTCATCCGGATTGAAGTCGACTTCACCTCCTTTTGATCGCGAGACGAATTCCCGCACGTCGTGCGACTCGACGACACGGTTTTCTCTGCTGTTGGCTGACTCGGAGAGTCCGCCATGAAGGACATTTGCATGAGCCGACTCCGAAACGGACTGACCGTGAGCCTGCTGAGTATGACGTTAAGTTTTTTGGGCGGCTGCAACGATGCTCAGAGCGTTCCCCAAATCAAGCCGACCGAAGCCCTCGTGACATCTTCGCAGACGCCCGATGCGTCGCCGGAAGCTTCCCGATCAACCAATGTCGCGGATGAATCCGAAGCGACTTCCGACGTGGTGTTGGCGTCCAACGATCAATCGAAGTTGGCATCGCAGAAATCGGACTCGGTCGACAAGCCAATGTTTGACGGCTGGAGCAAGCCGGCCTTCGCGCTCGTGCTCTCCGGCGAGCAGCATGGCTACCTTGAGCCATGTGGCTGTGCCTTAAAACAGTCCGGCGGAGTGTCGCGGCGGCATGATCTCGTCAAGCAAATTCAAGCCAAGGGTTGGCCGGTAACCGGGCTTGATCTCGGCGGGACCGTCAATCGCAACCGAGCCCAGACGAAACTGAAGTTTCAAACTTTTCTCGCCGCGATGCAGGACATGCGATACAGCGTGCTCAATCTCGGCCCCGAAGAATTGAAACTCGGAGCGGCCGACTTGTTGGCCTTTCACGCTCCCGATCCAAAAGATCCGCTGGCCAGTATCAGCTTCGTGTCCGCCAACGTGACGCTGTTTGGCTCACCAGATCTGGGTACTCCGATTCGCTCGAAAGTGCTGACCTTGGGCAAGCACAAAGTCGGAGTGACCTCCGTGCTGGGCACAAGCTTCCGCAAGGAGATTACTCCCGAAGGGGCCAACGTCGACATCACCATCGACGACCCGGCCGCTGCGCTGCCGACCGTGCTCAAAGAATTGCAGGCCCAACAACCGGACTTGCTCGTGCTGCTCTCGCACGGGACGCTCGCGGAAGGCAAAGCGTTGGCTAAACAGTTTCCGCAATTCGCCGTCGTGCTCTCCTCCGGCGGCTCGGAAGACCCAGAATTCGACAACCCGCAGAAAGTCGGCGAGACGCTCTTCGTCCAAGTCGGACACAAAGGAAAGTACACGGGAGTTGTCGGCTTCTTCCCGGCCGACGCGCAGCATCGCCTCCGTTTCGAACTCATCAAACTGACGGAAGAGCGATTTCAAGACTCTCAAAAAATGGTCGAGCACATGCGTCTGTACCAAGACCTGTTGAAAGACTCGGCGCTCGCCGAGACCGAACCGCCGATCAAGCACTCCAGTGGAGCGAAGTTCGTTGGTTCGAAAGCCTGTGCCGAGTGCCATCCGAAAGCCTTTGCAGTCTGGGAAAAGAGCGACCACGCGCACGCCTACGACAGCCTCATCAAAGGCCGCCCGGAATTGAAAAGCCGCTGGGTCTCGCGAATTCATGATCCCGAATGCCTCGCTTGTCACACGACCGGCTGGCATGCTCAAGATGTCCTGCGTTACGACACCGGCTTCGAGAGCAAAGAGAAAACGCAGCAACTCCTGCACAACGGCTGTGAAAACTGCCACGGCCCCGGCAGCCGACACATCCAGTTGGTCGAGGCTGGCGAAAAGGACGCAGCGAATAAAGAGGTCCGCTTGACGCTCGCTGACGCCAAGAAAACGCAGTGCGTCACCTGCCACGACCTGGACAACGACCCGCATTTCAACTCCGCGTCGTTTGACTCCTACTGGGAGAAAATCAAGCACGTCGGGCGGGATTAGACGCAAGCAATTGCGACCGCGTGAGCCGTCCCATAACGTACGCTCCGCGCCGTCGCGGGGCACGTTGGCAACGTGCCCATCCGCGTTCCAGCAGGTTGAAAACCTGCTTTCCCGTCAGGTTGATATGAGCAAGATCGAAAAACTGTTGGTAGCGAATCGCTCCGAAATCGCGATTCGAGTCTTCCGCTCAGCCTATGAGTTGGGCATTCGCACCGTCGCGATTTACACGCACGAGGACCGCTTTGCCCTGCACCGCTTCAAAGCGGACGAGGCGTATCAGATCGGCCGCAAAGGGGAGCCGATCAAATCGTACCTCGACATCAACGCGATTATCGACATCTGTCGACAGCACGGCGTCGATGGCATCCACCCCGGTTACGGCTTTCTGTCCGAAAGTCCGAAGCTCGCGCAGGCCTGCGAAGACAACGGAATCACATTTGTCGGACCGAGCGTTGAAGCATTGCACAAGCTCGGCGACAAGACGATCGCCCGTGAGATTGCCCAGAAGGCCGGCGTGCCGGTCCTCAGCGGCAGCCAGCGAGCGATTGTGAATGCGGACGAAGGGCTCGCGCTCGCCAAGTCGCTCGGTTTCCCAGTGATCTTGAAGGCCGCACATGGCGGCGGCGGACGCGGAATGCGAGTCGTCCGCAACGCACCCGACTTTGTTGCCCAGTACGAACAGGCGAAGCGCGAGTCGCTCTCAGCCTTTGGTAGCCCGGACATCTTCATCGAAAAATTCATTCAGCGAGCACGACACATCGAAGTGCAATTGCTCGGCGACCAACACGGCAACCTCGTGCATCTCTTCGAGCGTGACTGCTCGGTCCAGCGGCGGCATCAGAAAGTTGTCGAGATCGCGCCGGCTCCGAATCTCGATTCGAAAGTCCGCGACTCGCTCTGCGAGTCGGCGATCAAGATCGGCCAGCACGTCGGCTACTACGCCGCCGGCACCGTCGAGTTTCTCGTCGATGCCGACGCGAACCAATTCTTTTTCATCGAGGTCAACCCGCGCATCCAAGTCGAGCACACCGTCACCGAAGAAGTCACCGGCCTCGATGTCGTCAAATCGCAGATTTTGATCGCTCAAGGCGAGCCGCTGTCGGACGAGCGGATCGGCATCCACTCGCAAGCGGACGTGCGGACGACTGGCTTTGCTGTACAATGCCGAGTCACGACCGAAGACCCAGCCAACAATTTCTTGCCCGACTACGGTCGCGTGGCTCACTACCGCAGCGCCGGCGGCATGGGCATTCGATTGGATGCCGGCTCGGCGTTCAGCGGAGCGGTCGTCAATCCGTTTTATGATTCGCTACTCGTGAAGGTGACCGCTCGCGGTCGGCGGTTCGAGGACGCGATCAAGAAGCTCGACCGCTGCCTCGCCGAGTTCCGCGTCCGCGGCGTCAAAACCAACATCCCATTCCTCGTGAAACTACTGCGTCATCAAACGTTTCAAGCCGGTCTGTGCACAACGCGCTTCATCGATGAAACTCCAGAACTGTTTCAGTTCCCGAAGCGACACGATCGTGCGACAAAATTGCTGACGTATCTCGGCGAAGTCATCGTCAACGGCAACACGCTCTTCGGCGGTCAACGTCCGCAGTCCGCGCGGCGTGAAGCCGCTCCGGTGCCGGATGTCAGTCATCTCAATGCGATTCCGCTGGGCACGCGAGACCGACTGCACGATCTCGGACCGACCAAATTTGCGACGTGGGTCCGTGAGCAAAAACAATTGCTGATGACCGACACCACCTTTCGCGACGCCCATCAATCGCTGCTGGCGACACGACTCCGGACGAAAGATGTTCTAGAAATCGCAGAAGCGTACTCGCGGCTCTGTCCACAACTCTTCTCGCTGGAGATGTGGGGCGGGGCGACCTTTGATACGTCGATGCGGTTCCTCAAAGAGTGCCCGTGGCAGCGGCTGGCGGACATGCGCGAGCGGATTCCGAACATTCTGTTCCAGATGCTGCTGCGAGCTTCGAACGCCGTCGGCTACACGAATTACCCAGACAACGTCGTCCGCGAGTTCGTCCACGAAGCGGCCGAGTGCGGCATGGACGTGTTCCGCATCTTCGATTCGCTCAACTGCGTGCCGAACATGAAAGTCGCGATGGACGCGGTCCTGTCAGCGACACCCAGCCACGGCGTGCGACCGATTTGCGAGGCGGCGATCTGCTACTCCGGAGACATCACGAATCCCGGTCGCACGAAATACTCGCTGAAGTATTACCTCGACATGGCCAAGCAGCTCGAAAAGATGGGTGCGCACATCCTCGCCATCAAAGACATGGCCGGTGTCTGCAAACCGAAAGCCGCTCGCGAACTGGTCCGAGCGTTGAAGCAAGAGATCGGCATCCCGATCCACTTCCACACGCACGACACCGGCGGCATCCAATCCGCGTCGATCCTGATGGCCGCCGAAGAAGACCTCGACATCGCTGACGCCGCGATGGCCCCGATGAGCGGCGGCACTTCGCAGCCGAACCTCAACTCGCTCAGCGAAAGCCTGCGGTTCTCGCCGCGAGAGACTGGATTGAATTCGCAGCACCTCGATGACATTGCTCTGTATTGGAAAGCGGTGCGCCAGTTCTACTCGCCGTTTGAAAGCGAACAGCAACCGGCGACAACTGATCTTTACTCGCACGAGATGCCCGGCGGCCAGTACACGAATCTGTATCAGCAAGCGAAGTCACTCGGCCTCGCCGGTCAATGGACGGAGATCTGCAAAGCCTACGCGCAAGTCAACCTGATGGTCGGCGACATCGTGAAGGTCACGCCCAGCTCGAAGGCTGTCGGTGACATGGCCTTGTTCATGGTCGCCAACAAGCTCACGCCCGAAGCGATTCTCGACGGTGGCCGAGAACTCGCGTTCCCCGAATCGATCATCGAACTGCTCAGTGGAGCAATGGGCTTCCCCGAAGGCGGTTTCCCCGAACGCATCCAGCAAATCATCCTCCGCGACCGCAAGCCGTTCACCGCTCGTCCTGGCGAGACGCTGCCCTCGGCCGACTTCGACAAAATCGGCGAGACGCTGAAGACGTCGCTCAAGCGTGAAGCGACACGCGGCGAGAAGCTCAGCAGCGTGCTGTACCCCAAGGTCTTCGATGATTACTCGAAGCACGTCGCGGCCTACTCCGACACCAGTATCTTCCCAACGCCGGTCTTCTTTTTCGGCATGAACACTGGCGAAGAAATCTCGATAGACATTGAGTCCGGCAAGACGCTCATCATCAAGTACCTGACGATGAGCGAACCTCACGCCGATGGCTCGCGCAACGTCTTCTTTGAACTGAACGGCCAACCGCGTGACGTGACCGTCATCGACCGCTCGCTGGAACCGACCGAGAAGCACGCCGTCAAAGCTGACCCTGCCGACGCGAATCAAGTCGGAGCCTCGATGCCCGGCATGGTCGTCACCGTTGCGATTCAACCCGGTGACAGCGTCAAGAAGGGACAAAAGCTGCTGACCGTGGAAGCCATGAAAATGGAGACAACCATCGCCGCCGAACGGGACGGCAAGATCGCCGACGTTCTCGTCAAACCCGGCAGCCAAGTCTCGACCGGCGACCTGCTACTGAAGTTCGCTTGAAATCTCGGACCAACGTGAGGCCACTGATGAAGTTCAAGCTTCTCATTTGTTGCTTGCTCCTGACGAATGTTCGGACCACTCAGGCTGAAGAGGCTGGATATCAGCCGTCGGTCGCCGTTCGTGATGCGACTCGGCTGGACTGGGTCTTCGCGGTCTCAAACCAGAGCGTGACCGATCCTCCGGCCGAGTGGCTGGAGGGTTACGACTCGACCAAGCAGCGGTATGAGGTCTTCATTCCGGTGGCCGCGAAGGACAAGCCAACGAAGCCCAAGCCGAAGTCCAAGGCCAAGGGGAAAGATGCTGAACCGGAAGGTCTGCCGCTGGTATTGTTCATTTCGGCGGGAGATCAACCGGCGGGATGGAGCCAACTCCAAACGGTCTGCCAGCAAAACGGGATCGTTTTCGCGAGCCCCTATGGAGCCGGCAATAACACGTCGATGCCGAAGCGCATTCGGATCGTGCTGGACGTGCTGGACGATCTGCGGCGGAAGCACCGCATCGACGCCGATCGAACCTACCTCGCGGGTTTTTCTGGCGGTGGCCGAGTCGCCTGCGGCATCACGTTCGCGCTGCCTGAGCTTTTCGGTGGCGTGATCTCGGTCTGCGCCGGCGGCGATCTGCGAGAGGAACCGTGGCTGCGACATCGCGTCATCGACCGACTGAGCGTCGCGATGATCACCGGCACGGGGGACTTCAATCGCGGCGAAGTCGAACGCTTTCGTGGGCCGATGCTCACCGACACGGGAGTGCGAACGAAAGTTGCCGTCGTTGAGAGACTCGGCCACGGCATCCCCGATGGCAAGACGTTTGCGGAAGTCATCGAGTGGCTCGACGCCGGCGCGGTGGATCGGCGGAAGTTGGCTGCGAAACATCCCGCCAGCCGGATCGGGCCAGAGGCGGCACCGACTCGCGAGGAGTGGGCGAAGTCGCTGCTGGCCGAAGGGCAGTTGCGACTCAAGGAGCCGAAGACGCTGTACTCTGGATTGATGCAGTTGCAAGGCACGATGCAACGCTGGCCGGACCTCAACGTGGCCGATGACGCGAAGCGCATTCTGCTCGACTACGAAGCTCGCCAGGAAAAACCGTGGGAAGAAGACGACATCGACGAGCAACGCCGATTCTTGATTGCCCGTGCGCGGGCTTTGGATGCCTACGCGACCGGTGAGCTTCCGCCGCAATACGCCAACCAGCGGAAGGAGATGCTGGAGGCGGCGATCAACTTGTGGATGCAGGTGATACAAGACGGCCAGGATGACAAAGCCGTCGATGACGGCCAGCGGCGTTTGCCAAAGTTGAAGGCGATGCTTGACCCGTAGGATGGGCACTCCTGCCCGTCCTACGTTCATTGGACTCGCGATGAGGGACGGGCAGGAGTGCCCATCCTACTAACGGCTACTGCCGTTCCTTCTGATACAGCTCGGTCAGCAGGTCTTCGACCGATTTGAACTTCTTGCCAGCAGTGAGCACTGTATCGATTTTCTGCCGAGCATCCGGTGCCGAGTGGCCGAGACTGACGAGGGCTTCGAAAGCCTCTTGCACGACCGATTGCTGACCGGCTTGTTCTGGCGGCAAATCGCGAGCGATCATCAGCGCGAACTTGGCCATTTTCCGACGCAGCTTGGCGACGATTCGTTCGGCGGTCGCCGGGCCGATGCCGGGAAGCGCGGTCAGTTCTTTGACGTTTTGCTCTTCGATGGCGACGGCGACTTCACGCACGGGACGAACCATCGCTCGCAGCGCGGTCTTCACGCCGACGCCGTCGACTGAGCAGATGCTCTCGAAGAATTCCTTTTCCGCATCGTTGAGGAATCCAATCAGCCGTGGCGTCAGTCGGCCACCTTTTTGCGGATTGCCTTCGAGGTACTCGATCGTCCGCAGGCTGACCTCTTGATCAAGGCTCCCTTGAAGCTGCCTCCGCACGAACTCCGGCACGAAGACTTCGTACTCGAACGCCCCGACCGACAGCGTGGCTTCGCTTGTCGTGAGATGGACCAATCGGCCAGTGATGCGGGTAATCAAGACGGGGCCTCTTCCTAACGGGGGCGGCGACCGCAACCGAAGAACCGCGAGACCGGGAAACGCAAAACCAAAAATGAGGACTGACAACCACAATCGTTGCATGGGCAGTCGTGTTCTCATTCTCCGTTTTCGGTTCTCGGTTTCCCAGTTTCTCGGATTGGTCCTTCAACCCGCAGCGGCACACGCAGCTCGGCGTATTCCGAAATGTTCGTGCGAACGATGATCGAGCCGTCGTGTGTCCCCGGCGGAACATCGGTAATCGTGACGAGAACTTTTTGCTGACGCTGGCCGATCTCATCGAACTGAGCTTCGCCGATCGCAACTTCGACCCATTTCAAAGAGCAGGACGCTTCCAGAATTTCGAGACGTGCCAGTGGCCGATCCTCTGGAGCGGCACGGAAGTCGGTGATTGCGATCTCGCGCGTGGTGGGCTGGTTGTTGAACTGGTAGACGATGAGCGATCGCGGCCGAATCTCGACACGCTCTTCGGGCAACGAAATCTTGAAACGGACTTCCGCCTCGCGTGGCTGCCCATCGTCGTAAAGGATTTGGCAGGTATATTCGTGCGGACCGGGCTTTTCGTTGGCGGCACGGACTCGCAAAAAGAATTCGCCTCCTTCTCCGGGAGCGAACTCCTTGCGTTCGAGACGCGGATTCAAACAACCGCAGCTCGGCTTGAGTTCTGAAATCTCAAGCGGCTGCAATCCGATATTCCGAAAGGCGAACCGCGCGAGATACTCCGATCGGGGCGGCGGCGAGCCGAGATTCACGAGGTACTGCTCGAACGCAAGGCTGTCTCGCGCGATGCCGTCCGCAACCGGCCGAGCCTTCACACCGCTGGCATGCACGACCAGCGACAACACAAATGGCAACAACGCCGCCGTCCACAACGCTCGCGGCCACCAATCCGCCTTGGCGGATCGAATTGACGCATCCATGCGTGCAACCTCCCAACGTGTGGCAGATTTTTAACCTGCCCGGTACCCAATGGCAGGCTGAAAACCTACCCCACGGGCTTGTAGCACGGTTCCGCAAATTGAAACAAGCTGTGTGCCGCCAATCTGTCGCTGCTCGAAGGCGCGACCTTATCACCGCTGTTGAGCCAGCCATTTGGCCAGTAAGTCCTCCACCGAAGCGGCGTCTCCGGCCTCGCGATCGACGAGGCTTAAATGCTGAGCCTTGACCAATTCCCGAATCAGATTGTCTCGCGGAGCGCTGGGCCCAGGCATGACGACCGATGGATGCACGACGAAGCAGTCCCATTCCTGAAGACCGAAGCTCAGCGACCAATTCATGACCCAGGAGTACAAGTTCACGAACTGCTCGTCCGAATCCACCGTCGCCGCCCGCGGAATAGCGAGCACAACGAGGTCCGGCTTCATCGCCCGCACTGTCTGTTTCGCCGCCTGTTCGAGTTCCACGAGTGACTTCCCTTCGGTCGGCCAAACCGTGACTTCGACGACCGCGTTCGGATGCCGTCGCTTCAGCTCGGGACCGATGAGCGTGTCGAACGGCGGCATCGCCAAGACTCGAATTGGCTTCGACTGCTTCGCCAAATCCAGCGTCTTCGAAATCACCGGAGTCGGCGGGCCGACATCCTTCAACGACACGGAATTTCCGGTGATCGTGCGGCAGAGTTCCTCGGCCATCAGTTTGTGGCCGTCCATGTTCGGATGGATTTCATCGCTGAGCGTCAGCCGCCAGTCCCAAGCGTCTTTCGATCGCTGTGCATCGCCGGCGCGGTACTGATCGCACACCGCCAGCTTCAAATCACGAGCCGTCACCCGAATGACTTCGCAGTAACGTTCCAACTTCTCGGTCGGCCGGCCTCCCGTATTGATGACGGCGTTGGGCGTGCAAAGCACAACATCTGCTTTCGCTTCACGGCAGCGAGCGACAATCGTTTCGAGGTTCTTGCGAAACTGGTCTTCGGCGATCCGCGTCATGTCGTTCAGCCCAAAGCTGACCGTGACCAAGTCCGGCTTCTTGCTGAGCACATCGCGGTCCAGTCGATCCAAGCCGTTCTGCGTCGTGTGCCCGCTGATGCCGGCGTTGATGACCGTCACATTGGCCTTCGGGATTGCCAGCTTGATCGCGATCTCCAGCATCTCCGGATACGCCCGCCGCCCGCCGGTGTGGTAGTAGACCCCGGTCACGCTGTCCCCGAGACACACAATCGTCACCGGCTTCTCGCCGAACGTGAGCAGCGGCTTTGAAGAGACGTCCGCAATTGCGGGGCACAACGACACGAGAGTCCAGAGAGCGAATCCTGCCATCGCCTTGAGCAACGAGCGACGAGGAGTGATCGGAGATGTCATGGTGGATTCCTGTGATGGCTGACAGTTCATTCGACGGCCAAGCCTTCGATGGTGAATCGTGGAGTCGGAGCGCCCCACGAGTCGAAGACCAAAACCAGAGCCCGAATCTTCGTGGGGATCTCGCCGTCGGATTGCCATTGGTCGTTGCCACGCAACGGGATCTCGAACAGTCGCCAGCCGTCGCAGGCTTCGTTGTGCTCGGCGTTGCGCATGTGGTCCATGCCGGGTTTCGGTTCGATATGATACTGCTGACCGGCATCGCCGTCGAGTCGAATGAATGGGCCGCCTTGCCAACCGGTGGCGTCTTCATTGGTCGCCTTCAGCCAGAAGACGAGTTTGTCGGTCGTGTCGTCGTGAATCGTCGCTTGCGAGATTTGTCCGTTGCTGCGGGTATCCTGCGTGACGTCCATCGCGACAGCGCTGGTGGCCAGCACGCTCAAGAGAACCGCCAGACTCACACCGCACGAAAATCTCGTTGACCGTTCAACACCTGCTCTGGTTCGGTGATTGCAGAACTCAAACCGGGCCTGAACCGAGCGTGCCGCCATTCTGGATCTCAGTGTTGTCCGGATGTTTTGTGTGGGGGGTGAACTCGCGAGCAATCCGCATCAAGATGGATCGGCCCCAACTCCCTCACGCGGAGAGGCTCGCAGTTCGAGGGCTTTACGGCGGTCGGATTCGGCAAGCTTTTCTTTGCCGAGTTGCAGGTACGCCTCGGAACGCATCGCGAAGGCGTCGGCGTCCGTCGGGTTGAGTTCGATCGCGGCGGTGAAATCAGTGACGGCGGAGTTGTGATCTCCTAATCGCCAATGCACTTCTCCGCGAGCACGCAGGCAGACGGGACACTTCGGATCAAGCCGCACCGCCACATTGTAGTCGGCCAAAGCTCGCGGCAGATCGCCTGTGTCGAGGTACAACCCGGCACGGCCGTTGTACGCCTCGTGGTTGTCGGGGTCGATTTCCAGAGCGTGGTTGAAGTCAAGCAGCGCGAGGTCGTGGCGCTTCATAGCTCGCCAAGTGTCTCCGCGGTTTCGGTAGGCAATGACCATCGTCGGTTCCAGTCGTATCGCCTGTGAATAGTCGTCGCACGCTTTGTCGAACTCACCTTTTTCAAAGCGGATGTTGCCACGATTGTGCCACGCTCCGGCCAGCGTCTTGTCGAGTTGCAACGCCATGTCGTAGTCGGCCAAAGCCCTGTCCATCTGGCTGAGCTCATCGAAAACATTGCCACGACGGTAGAACAGATCACCCTCGTCAGGATCCATCTCGACCGCGGTGTTGTAGTCAGCGAGAGCTTTGTCATGCTCCCCCTTGCGGAGCCAAGCGTCGCCGCGAGAAGAGTATGCTCGGCGATTGTCCGGTTCGCGTTCGAGCGACTCATCAAAGTCGGCGATGGCCTCATTCAGCTTCCCGGAATTCAAATAGGCCAACCCACGGTTGAAGAGAATTAGCGGATCATTTTCGGACAGCTCGAGTGCGCGGTTGTAGTCTTCGAGAGCGTTCTCCAGCTCGCCGAGTTCATCCCAACAATTGCCGCGGTCCATGACTGCGGGAACGTATTCGGGGTCGAGGTCCAGTGCTCGCGTAAAATCATCGATCGCTTTCTGATAGTCCTGCTGGGCCTCCCAGACCAAGCCGCGGTCGTAAAACAAATCGGGATTGTCGGGGGCCAGGTCGAGCGCCTGTTCGTAGTCTTCGAGAGCCTCAGCCCATTTTTGCTGGTCAGAGTAGGCTCCTCCGCGCAGCAGCAACGCTTCGGAATCGAATGGGTCGAGGTGCAGTACTTCGGTCAGGTCGTCAGCCGCCCGTTCCGGCTCGCCGATCAGCGTGAAGACGCGGGCTCGGTTGAAAAAGTACGCCGACGCGGTCGGATTGAGGTCGATGGCGTTCGTGAAGTCTTCGATCGCTCGTTCGGAGACACCGAGCTTATCCCAGACCAGACCGCGATCGTTGAAGTAGTCGGGGTCATGCGGTTCGAGCTGGATCGCGACATTAAACTCGCGCAGAGCATCCCGAAATCGCCCTTTTTCGAACAGGCGATTCGCTCGATCGTAGTGCCGTTCCGCTTTGCTCACGGTGTCCTCGCTGGGAGTCGTCACCGAGACATGTCTCGCCCGTCGTATCCTGACCAGTCGCCAGCAAGTATCGCATCGAACTACCGTGCCGCAAGCACAATCTTTGCGGCGAGGGTATTCCGCTATGTCTCAGCCAAAGGGCGAAAACTACTGGGTGGCGAGAGGCGACGCAACCAACGGGAGGGTGGCAGTGCAAAGTGGCAAGTGTAAAGTGCAGAGTGCAAAGTGACTAAGCAGTCGGCACACATCCTCCACTTTGCACTTTGCAGTCGCTCCGTCTAACGGCGGCGGGCATTGATTGCGAACCCGCCAAACCAAC
>CAMDRI010000077.1 GCA_945906725.1 Candidatus Kuenenia stuttgartensis
CCGCTGTAGACCGTCACGGCCACCGTCCCCCACAAGATCAAGTCACGGACGAGGATGAAGCCGGGGAATTCCGCGAATCGCGAATCCATCGACAGCAGACTCGCAGTCACGGCCACGCACTGCAACGCCATTTTGACCTTGCCGCTCCAGACGGCAGAGAAGTCGCGGCCATGTTGTTCGAGGAACCCTCGCAGGCTCGTGATAAACATCTCGCGGCCGAAGACAATCAAAGCCATCCAGGCATTGATCCCAGACTCCGGCTGCTTCGCCACCAGAAACAGGAACGCGCCGCAGATGATGATCTTGTCCGCGAACGGATCGAGGATGCGGCCGAGCGTCGTCACCAAGCCGTACTTGCGAGCAATGTATCCGTCGAGCGCGTCGGTCGCGGCTGCGACCACAAACATGATGGCCGCTGCAATCCAGGACGAACCGAGTGAGATCATCGCAAACAACACAAAGGCCAGCACCAGCCGAGCCAGCGTGATGAAATTCGGGACGTTCAGCGAGCGCCGATCAATGCGAGGCATCGGCGTTAACGAAGCAGACGCGTTGGGAGTTTCAATAGTCTGGCCCGTGACAGGCATGCGTTACTCCTCCGACGCAATGACACCCAGCAAGTCATAATCCTGTCGAGCGGCGATCACGACCGGGGCAATGTCGCCCGGTTCGAGTCCTTCGGCTTCGACGTAGACCGTGCCGTCGATGTCCGGAGCGTCGGCGAACGTGCGGCCGGTAAACACACCCGGCTCGTCGGTTTCACTATCGATCAGCACGTCGAGTTCGTAGCCGACCAGCGTGTCGGCGAAGTCGAACGCGATCTGCTGTTGCAGTTCCATCAGCTCGTCGCGGCGAGCGTTCTTGACCTCTTCCGGCAAATGATCGCTCAGCTTCTCGGCCGGGGTGCCCGGCTCCAGCGAGTACGTGAAGACTCCCATTCGTTCGAACTTTGAGTCGAAGACGAATTCCTTGAGTTCCTCGAATTGCTCATCGGTCTCGCCGGGGAATCCGGTGATGAACGTCGTTCGCAGGACGAGATTCGGGATGCGGTCACGCAGTTTGTGGACGAGTTCGACGGTTTGGTCACGGTTCACTCGGCGCTGCATCCGCTTGAGCATCGTGTCGTTGATGTGCTGCAACGGCATGTCGAGGTACGGCAAAATCTTTTCGCTGCCGGCAATAGTTTCGATCAGCTCGTCCGAGAAATTGATCGGGTACATGTACATCAACCGAATCCAATCCAACCCATCGACTTGATCGAGTTGCCAGAGCAATTCCGTCAGCCGCACCTTGCCGTACAGGTCGAGGCCGTAATACGTCGTGTCTTGCGCAACGATAATCAGCTCGCGAACGTCGTCCGAGACGAGTTCTTTCGCCTCGGCGATGATCATCTCGATCGGTTTTGTGATGTGCTTGCCGCGCATCTTTGGAATCGCACAAAACGTGCAGGTCCGGTCGCAGCCTTCGGAGATTTTCAGATACGCGAAGTGATCTGGCGTAATTCGCAGCCGAGCTTGATCGTTCATCGCCTTGATCGGAGCCGGCCGGAACAGCATCCGTTGCTCGGCTTGCTGGCCAAGCAGCCGATCGGCAACTTTCGTGATCTCGTCGCGGCCGAAGACGCCGACAATGTGATCAATGTCCGGCATCTCGTCGAGCAGACTGCCACCGACTCGCTCCGGCAGGCAACCGGCGACAATAACCCCCTTCGTCCGGCCGGCCTTCTTGAGATCGAGCATCTCTTGAATGACCCCCTTCGACTCAATCCGCGATTGCTCGATGAAGCCGCAGGTGTTGACGATGACAAAGTCCGCCCCGTCCGCCTCCGAGACCAGCGAATACCCATCGAGCGACAGCGTGCCGAGCATCTTTTCGCTGTCCACGAGATTCTTGGGACAGCCGAGACTCACGAAGGCGTACGTCCCCTTCGAGATGGATTCGGCGGAGGTCAGCGGTTCAAACGAGGAAGCGGACAAGGCAAGATTCTTTTCGGTGGAACGAATTAGGGACTCAACAACGAGCGGCATTGTAGCCGACGCCCGCAGAATTCAGAGCAAGCTGCTCGATCAAATCAAGGATTTCCCGTTTCGAGGAAGGCTGCATGACGCCAACTTGTCGTATCTGGCTGCAATCGCACCACGACTGGACGTGTCGTCGAATCAAATTGCCACCGCTCTTTCGCGCCCGCAGTTGCTCGGTACAATCTCGCATCATTTCAGAAAGTCGAGTGTCCATTGCCTGAATCTGCTCCCAAACATGAAGATCTTCACGATGCCGCCTTGCTTGGCGAATCGGTGCCGCTGGGCACGACGATTCTGTACATGCCACAGGCAGCACTTTCGGTTTTGCCGTCGAGTCTCGCGGCCGAGCCCGACAAGAACTCGTTGACTCCTGCGGCCGACCAACCACCGGCGGCGAAGCGAACGGCCAAGATTCACGCCGAAAAGTTGACAGGCAAGACGCTCGGAGTATATCGCTGCGACACCCTGCTCGGACGTGGAGCGATGGGAGCCGTGTACCTCGCGCTGCATCAGCAACTGGAACGGCGTTGCGCGCTCAAAGTCCTCTCGCCGAAATACGTCGAGACCGATGCCGACTACGTCAATCGGTTTCGCCAAGAGGCAATCGCCGTCGCGAACCTGCATCATCCAAACGTCGTGATGGCATACGCCGTCGGCAAGCACGACGATCTGCATTTCCTGGAGATGGAATTCGTCGCGGGCAACTCCTTGCAAAAAGTGCTCGACACGCGACTGCGACTGGCACCGGCCGAGGCTCTGCGAATCACGGCCGAGATTGCTGACGGTCTCGCCGCCGCCCACCGCACGGGACTCATTCATCGCGACGTGAAGCCAGAAAACGTTTTGCTGACCAAAGAATCGCACGGCCTTGGCCGAGCCAAAATCGGCGACTTCGGACTCGCCAAACGAGTGCGCGGACGTGGCGAGAAAGTCTTCGATGGACTCGTCGGCACGCCGCATTACATGGCTCCCGAGTTGTTCACCGGGACGATGGCGTCACCATCAACCGACACATACGCCCTGGGCGTTTGCTTGTACCGCATGTTATCCGGCCGACTTCCTTTCACCGGCAAAACGGTCAAGCAGCTCATATCGCAGGCAATGACGCAGCCGTTTCCGGACGTCCGGAGCGACTGTGCTGAATTGCCGAACGAAGTCGCTCAGCTCGTCGATTGGCTCGTCCATCGCGACCCACAGCAGCGAGCTCGAGACGCCGACGAAGCTCAGCCACGATTGTTCGCCGCACTGGAACAAATTCGTGACGTGCGGCAACTGCTGGCCGAAGCCTTCAACGACGAGCAGGGAATCACCTGGTCCGCGCGGGAAGGTTCCGACGAATTCGATGTCATGGTGAAGCTCTCGAAAAACCGCCAGCAGCGAGTCGTCATCGCCTCGGCCGACGACAACGTTCCGTTCCGTCAACTCCAAATTTTTTCGATCGGCGGTCCGGCGTCTCCGGAGCAGTACGAACAGGCTCTGCGTCGCAACGCGGTGCAACCGCACGGCAGCATCGCGGTGCGCGACGTCAACGGCCAACCACACTTCGTCATGGTTGAAAACCATTCGCGAGCCAAAGTCGCCCCCGACGAACTCTGCCGCAGCGTGCGACACATCGCCCGCCACGCTGATGCGGTCGAGGAGTTCTTGACGGGACACGATGTTAACTGAGACGGACATAAGAAATTGGTCATTAGCGATTGGTCATTGATTATTGCTCGATTCGAATGATCAACGACCAATCATCAGACTTCTCCAATTCACGGTCGCACGCTGCTCATCGCCGCCGCGTGGTATCGAATTGCAACAACTGCAATGGCTGCTGATCGCACTGCTGGGCATCGTGCAAATGGGCCTGCTTAATGTGCTGGCCGCTCGCGGAGTTTCCGTCGTCACCGTCCAAGAGGCCGCGTTGCTGTTGTTGCTGGAACCAGTCGTGAACCCGCTCTGGGTCTGGCTCTGCTGGGGCGAACACGCGAGCTGGCCAACGGTCATCGGCGGCGGACTCATCCTTGGGCCGTGTGGTAGTCTCCGAGAGCCTTGTGGCAATCGGCCACTACGGAGCAGACGATGCTGCGCGAGCGTTGAACCTGTTCGGCAGATCCTCCGGTCAACCCTTCATACTCTGCGTACGATTCGATGATCGACAAAGCTCACGCCGGATCACACGACACACACTGAAGGAATTGGCTCGCCTCAACGGCCACACGCAATGCTTCTTGCAGAGTGATTTCAGGATTGGGCAAGCGAATTCCCTTCGACCCACTTTAATCAAGCAGTGGATTCACTTCACAACAGCCACGCGCAGGTCCATGACATTCGTGTGTGTCGGACCCGTGAGCAACAGACCTCCAGTTTGCTCGAAGAATGCGTACGAGTTGTTGATCGCCAAAAACTCGGTGGGATCGAGCCGTTTTGTGAGCGCCGCTTGACGCAGGCTTTCGTCCACAACTGCTCCGGCCGCGTTGGTCGGGCCGTCTTCGCCGTCGGTGCCTCCGGACAAGATCGCGATATGGTCGAGGCTGTCGTGCCACAGATGCTGTAACGCAGCGAGCGCGACCTCCTGATTGCGGCCACCCTTGCGCGATTGGTCCGTCGGCACAAGTTTCACAACCGGCTCGCCGCCGCTGAGCACGCAGACGGGCGGCACTACATCGGCTTGTCCGTCTCGAATGCGGCGGCACAGTTCTGCCAACTCACACCCGACCGCTTGAGCTTCCCCCGCATTGTTCGAGCCGAGTGACTTCACCGCGAAGCCCAACTCCAGGGCTTTTGCCGCCGCCGCCTCGAATGCGGTTGCGTTGTTGCCGATGACGTGGTTGTGAACGACCGGAGGAATGTCGGCTGCCAGTTGCTCAAACCGGCTGTTGGGAGACAAAGTCGCTGCGACCGTATGGAGTTTTGGCGAACGAGCAATTGTCTGTTGATCTCGCGCAAAGGTTGCTTCTAATCGCAACTCATCGAAGATCACCACTGGTACAAGCGGCGGCTTAGCGCCGAATCGGTCCAAGATGGCAAGAGCTTCTGCGGCCGTACCTGTATCTTCGACGGTTGGACCCGAAGCGATGATGTCTAATGGATCGTTGATCACATCTGAAATGATGAGCGAGATGATGGCCTTCGCCTTTGACGCGGCTCGTGCCAGGCGGCCACCTTTGACCATCGACAGGCGTTTGCGCACGGTATTGAGCTCATGAATGCTCGCACCCGATCGCATCAAAAATCGCGTGACTGCCTGCTTGTCAGCGAGCGTGATTCCCGGAATCGGCGCGGGCATTAACGCGCTCCCACCGCCAGAGATCAGCACCAAAACGAGATCATTCGGACCCGCCATGTTTGCGAGACTCCAAATCTGTTGCGTGCCAGCGACGCCTTCTTCCGTCGGCTCATTCACACCTGCGGGGCGAGCGGCGTGCAATCGGATTCGTCGCAGCGGTCGCACACAATCGGCTGGGACATTGACCCAGCCGATTATCTTCTCGTCGGTCAGTTCTTCGCCGAGCTTTTCTTCAAGGGCGGCTGCCATCCCAGCCCCGGCTTTGCCAGCTCCGACAACAATGATTTTCTGCAACTGTTTCGTGTCGAAGCCAACTCCACAAACGAAGAGCAATCGACCATCGCAGCGAACAATGTTACGGACTAAGCGTTCGGACGAGACGGCGGCGACACCCGCTTGCCAAATCGCTTGAGCATGTTCTCGGAGCATGACAAAACTCGGCGACACAAAAACGCCACCGGGCTTGTCCCGGTGGTTCATTGGCTTCTGCACTACTTCAGCGGTTCAGACGCCAAATGAGTAGTGCAAAGGCCGTTGAACCACCGGGGCAAGCCCGGTGGCGAAGTGATCGGTTCGCGATTACGCGCTCGGACGCAGTCGGCGGTAGAGCGACAGGACTTCGTAGAGATCAGCCGAGATTTTCACTTCGTCGTCGGCGAAGTCGCTCAGCCAAGTGCGGTCGGATTTGGCGGCCTCGGCGAGTACGTTGATGATCTGCTTGAGTCGAACCCGCTTCATGCGAGGAGCTTCAGTCGCTCGGTTTTCGGGGTCGTACAGTTTCAGTCGCGGTTCAGCGGTGGCGGCTCGCATCGTGAAAACCTTCCTTGGACGATGATCTACGATTCACACCGATCGTCATGATCGGTCTGTTAAGAATCGGCTGGCCGACTGCGAGGACTTGAGAACTTCTTGCGACCGCACAAACTTTTCCGCGCGGTCATTGATCGCTTTGAATAATGTGGACTGCCGACCAGAATCGGACTCAAGTCGCCGACGGCTTGATTCGGCGGTTCCTGCAGGTCGGCTCGCTCGACTTTGCTTCGGGCATTCGTCACCTTTCCGCCCGTTCGACCCAGCTTGCCTGATCGGTTTGTTTTGCGAGTCCGCAACTCGGCCATCAACATGTCTGGCCGCAGCCAGGATTTCAGTTGGGTTCCCCGATGGACCGCAGTATGGACGAGCCCCCGACAGTTGATCTCGCACGCCTCGCCAAAGAGTTGGGGCATCGCGTGGAACAAGTGCTGAACGTGATCTCGCTGTTGGACGCGGGCAACACGATTCCATTCATCACGCGGTATCGCAAAGAGAAAACGGGGAACCTCGACGAAGAGCAACTGCGGACGATTGAGTCACGAGTCCGTTCGATGCGGCAACTCAAAGAGCGTGCTGCTGCGATCCTCCGATTGATCGAAGCACAGGGCAAGCTGACTCCTGAATTGAAGGCGGAGATCGAAGCGGCCGAGACTCTCAAGCGACTCGAAGACCTGTACCTGCCGTTCAAGCCGAAGCGACAGTCGCGAGCCTCTGCGGCGCGCGAGCGCGGCCTCGAACCGCTCGCCGCACGTATCTGGTCCGGCGATCCGGAGTTGACGGACCTGAACGTCGCCGCCGCCGAGTTCGTCAACGCCGAGAAGGAATTACCCAGCACCGTGGAAGTCCTGCAAGGGACGGCCGATATTCTGGCGGAGAACATCAGCGAAGAGGCCGCGCTCCGCGAACTGTGCCGACAACTCGCCTGGAAGTCCGGAAAGTTTTCTGGCACACCGACCAAGGCCGGCTCTGAGAGCGGACACGAATACCGCGACTACTTCGAGTTCAACGAAGCCGCGTCAAGAATTCCGCCGCACCGAGTCCTCGCCGTCAATCGGGGAGAGAAGTCGGGAGCGCTACGCATTAAATTTGAATGGGACGACGCAGCCGTGCAGGACGCGTGCGATGGACACTACGGCTGGGAGTCGCACCCGCATCGCGAGTTCCTCAAAGCCTGTCTGGCCGACGCGGTGCAACGGTTGATTCAACCGAGTCTCGAACGGGAAATCCGGCGTGAGCTGTCCGACAAAGCAGAGGCTCACGCGATTGATGTTTTTGCTCGCAACCTGCGGAGCTTGTTGTTGCAGCCGCCGCTGCGAGGCCAGCGAGTACTGGCGATTGACCCCGGCTTTCGCACGGGCTGCAAGATCGCCGTTCTGGATGAGTTCGGAAGTCTCGTTGCAGCAGATGTCGTCTACGTCACCGGCAGCGCCGAAAAACGTGCGACCTGCTCTGCTAAGCTGGCCGAGTTGATGCGTCAGCATAATTGCCAAGTCGTCGTGATCGGCAACGGCACCGCCTGCCGCGAGACGGAAGATCTCGTCACCGAAATGATCACCAAGGAGTTGCCAGAAGCGCGATACGTCATTGTCAACGAGGCGGGTGCCAGCATCTACTCGACCAGCACGGTTGGTCGCGCTGAGTTTCCGACCCTCGACGCCACCGGGCGCGGCACCATCTCGATTGGACGCCGGCTGCTCGATCCGCTCAGTGAGCTGGTGAAGATTGAGCCGCAGCACATTGGCGTCGGCATGTACCAGCACGACGTCAGCAAGAAGGATCTCAAAGAATCGCTCAACCGAGTCGTCGAATCCTGCGTGAACTTCGTCGGCGTGGACTTAAATACGGCGAGTGCTTCGCTGTTGCGGCATGTGTCCGGTTTGAACCAACTCATCGCTCGCCGCGTGGTCGAGTGGCGTGAGCAGAACGGTCGTTTCAACTCGCGACGTCAACTGCTGGACGTTCCCGGACTCGGCGAAGGGACGTTCACTCAGGCGGCTGGTTTCCTGAAAATCGGCGGTGGCAACGAACCGCTTGACGGGACGTGGATTCATCCGGAAAGCTACGAAGCCGCCAACAAAGTGCTCGAAAAACTCAGCCTGACCGTCAGCAGTTTGAGCGAAACGGAACAGACTCACGAAGAACTGCGGCAGCGCATCGAGCAACTTCAACCCGAGAGCCTTGCCGAAGAATTATCCGTTGGCTTGCCGACGTTGAAGGACATTCTGGAGGCGCTCTCACGCCCCGGCCGCGACCCACGCACCGATCTGCCAGGCCCGGTCTTCAAGCAAGGCATTTTGAATCTGGATGATCTGCAAGAAGGCATGGAACTGACCGGCACCGTTTGCAACGTCGTGGACTTCGGGGCGTTCGTTGATGTGGGCCTGAAAGACAGCGGACTCGTCCACATTAGCCAGTTGTCCGTGAACTACGTGCCGTCGCCACACAGCCTCGTGTCGGTCGGTGATGTCGTGACAGTCTGGGTGCTGGGTGTGGACAAAGAACGCAAGCGAGTCAGCCTGACGATGATTGAGCCCGGCACGCCTCGGCAGGTCCGCGGCCCGAAGCCGCCGCGTCGCGAGCAACCGCAGGCTCAGGACAACAACGCTCAACCGCAACGTGGACGTCGCCCATTTATTCAGCGTCCTCCGCGGCCGACGGCCAACGCGGCACAGTCTCAATCCGTTGCGGCGACCGCCAAGTTGACTCCAGTGGTAACTACGGAGCCGAAACGAGACGATCGTAGACAGGACTCCACGGGCGATACTTCCCGACGCCGCAAGGGCAATGCCCCCCCGGTCAAACTCACCGAGGGAATGGTAGAGGGTAAACAGCCACTGCTGGGTTTTGATCAACTCGCCGCACTGTGGAAGCAGAATCACGCCAAGTAGGTCCGCCTTGCCAGGCTGACCCGATCAACAATTGATGTGATTTCGCCGTTCGGATCAGGCGAGAAAGCCTGATCTACGCAAGCTGCTGGATGTCGCTCATGTCCGATTCGATCCGCACATTCGTTGCCGTCAAGATCCCCGTGACGGCGGCTTTGCGGCCAGTTTTGAGGTTACTTGCCACGAAGAATTGGCCGGTCACCGCCGTGTCACCGGACAACCTGCACGTCACGTTGAAGTTCCTGGGAGACGCGCCGATCGAATCACGCGACGCGATTCAAGACCAGATCGCGAAGTCGGTGACCGGCAAACCGCCGTTTGATTTGCGAGTCGTCGGACTGAGTGCGTTCCCCAAGGTTGATCGACCATCCGTCGTATGGGCCGGCCTGAACGATGCAGAACCGTTGGTGTCGCTTGCCCATCGCTTGGAGGAGGCGTTGGAACTGCTCGGCTTCGCTCGTGAGCCGCGGCCGTTTCATCCGCACTTGACGCTGGCTCGCGTCAAAGGCCGACCGCCCCGCGAGCTGTTCGAGTTGCTGCGGCAGCATGTCGACACTGATTTCGGAACGGTCGAGATTGCGTCCCTCGAGTTCCTGCGATCGGATCGCGAACGCGACGGAGCACGGCATTCGACTTTGTTGTCGTGCGAGTTGAAGGCGTAGCCGAGCCACTCCGCGGCTCTGAATTTTCGGTCACGGAGTGACCGGTCTACGTTGCTCTCACATCGCCGGAATCTGACTCGACAATCCACCGCCGGCGGGGACATAACACAGATTGACGTAGTCCATCACCATGCGATCCGAATTGAATCGCCAGCCCAGCGTGCGGACCGACCGTTTAACTCGTTTGATCCATCTCTGCGGCAGATCGTCGGCGTCCCGTTCGTAGTACATCGGCAGGACTTCGTTTCGCAGCGTGTCGACCAGGCTTTTCCAATCCCGTTCGTCTTGGATGGCGTCGTTCACGTGTGTGCGGCCATTGCCGATCGCAAAGCCGTTGGTGCCGTCGTATGCCTCCGCCCACCAACCGTCGAGGACCGACAAATTCAGCACGCCGTTGAGTACCACCTTTTGGCCGCTGGTTCCCGACGCTTCGTGCGGTCGGCGAGGATTATTGAGCCACACATCGACTCCTTGAACCAAATGCCTCGCAAGGTTGATGTCGTAGTCTTCGAGAAACACGACCTTCCCCTTCAGCTTCGATTGTTGAGTCGCCTGCCAGACTCGTTGCAGGATCGCCTTGCCGTTGTCGTCGCGCGGGTGCGATTTTCCGGCGAAGATGAACTGCACCGGACGCTGCGAGTCGTTGACCAACTCGGTAATGAGTTCAAACTCGCGGAGGATCAAATCGGTCCTCTTGTACGGCGCGAATCGGCGTGCAAAGCCAATCAGCAGCGTTCGCGGATCGAGCACGTTGGCGATCTCGGAGATTTGCTCGTCGCTGGCGTCGTTGCGTCGAGCGTAGGTTTCGAGCCGACGTCGCGAGAAGCCGATGAGCTGATTCTTCAACGACTGGTGCGTCTCCCACAATTCGCCGGAAGTTGCTTGCTCGAAGCCCGCCCAAACATCAGGCTCGCCCGTGCGGGTGTGCCAGTTGACCGGCAAGACGCGGTCGTAGAGGACTCGCATCTGAGTCGCCAGCCAAGTCGGCACATGCACGCCGTTGGTGATATGACCGATCGGAATTTCTTCCTCGCTTTGCCACGGCCAGAGACTGGCCCACATGCGACGACTGACGACTCCGTGCAGAGACGACACGGCGTTCGCTTTGCGGCTGAGCTTGAATGCCAATACGGTCATGCAGAAGGTTTCGTGATGATTCTGCGGGTTGACTCGGCCGAGTCCTATCAGTGCGTCGTGGCTCAAACCCAATTGATCACCCAGCGGGCCAACGTGCTCTTCGACGAGTCCGGTATCGAAGCGGTCGTGTCCTGCATCGACCGGCGTGTGTGTCGTGAAACAGCAACTCGCCGCCGTTTCGCGGAGCGCGGCATCGAAAGCCAATCCGTCTTCCTGAATTCGGCTCCGAATAATCTCCAGCGGGGCGAACGCGGAGTGTCCTTCGTTCATGTGAATCACGCTCGGCTGAATGCCGATGGCCGCGAGTGCTCTCGCCCCGCCGATGCCTAGCATGACCTCTTGCCGAATTCGGATGCGTTGATCGCCGCCGTACAGCCGAGCCGTCAGTCGGCGATCCTCGTCCGTGTTGTTCGAGATGTTCGTGTCGAGCAGATACAACGGAATGCGACCAACGTCCGCTCGCCACACGCGCGCGAAGATCGAACTCGACCGCGTTTGCACCGAGATCACGACCGGATGCCCATCTTTGCCGAGTGCCGGTTTCAGTGGCAGCTTGTCGGGATTGATGGTCTTATAGCTCTCCTGCTGCCAGCCATTTGTGTCGAGGTGCTGGGAAAAATATCCCTCGCCGTACAATAAGCCCACGCCGACCAGCGGGATGCCCAAGTCCGAAGCACTCTTCAAGTGATCGCCTGCCAGAATGCCAAGACCGCCGGAGTAAATCGGCATCGACTCGTGCAGACCGAACTCCGCCGAGAAATACGCGACTGGACGATGATTCAGGATGCCGGCCCGCGTCGCGCCCCAGGTGTCCTGCGCGGTCATATACTCTTGCCAGCGACGATAGGCATAATTGATCCGAGAATGCAGGCCGAGTTCGAGAGCGCGCTGCTCCAGCTTTTCCGGTGGGTACTCTCCCAGCAGCACGACCGGGTTATGTGCGTTGCCGGACCAAATCAGTTGATTGATCGCGCGGAACGATTCGTTGAGTCCCGCTTGCCAACTCCACCACA
The DNA here is from genome assembly GCA_945906725.1 of Candidatus Kuenenia stuttgartensis. Taxonomy (GTDB): domain Bacteria; phylum Planctomycetota; class Planctomycetia; order Planctomycetales; family Planctomycetaceae; genus SXKJ01. The sequence continues at coordinate 11,806 of CAMDRI010000077.1, forward strand.
GATTACTGGTCAGTTCCGTGAGCTTTTGATGCAACGTCTTCGGTTCAGCCATCTCACCATCCTTGCCAGTAGAACACACTCCTGTCCCAATTGGGCGGGCGGAGTATAGCCGCCGAAGAACCGCGGTCGAGTGCGCCCCACTCGTGCCTGCGGTTGGCCGCTTGCCACGCGCACAGCCTCGCGGTCCAATGCCCGCGAGTCCTCTTGTTGTCATGGAGACCGTCGTCGTGCGAAACGTCCTGTGTCATCTGCTGAGCGGCCTGTACATCTTCACTGTGATCTCCGCAGTCGCTGCTGATGAAGCGGCAGACTCTGCGAAATGGCGCGAGTCACAGCAGTCGGCCCTCCAAGAAGTCACTCGACTGGAGCCGCAACTCAAGAGTGTCAACAAAGCGATTTGGGAGTTCGCTGAGGTCGGCTTGGAAGAACGCCGCTCGTCCGCACTGCTGGTCGAAAAACTCAAAGCCGCTGGATTCGATGTGCGGACCGGTGTTGCACACATGCCGACGTCGTTCGTCGCGAGCTACGGTTCCGGCAAGCCGATCATCGGCATCCTCGCCGAGTACGACGCGCTGCCGAATCTCTCGCAGCAAGTCGCTCCCGATCGAGTTGCCGTCACCAACGGTGCACCCGGCCACGGCTGCGGACACAGCGGCCTGGGAACCGCAGCACTCGGAGCGGCGATCGCCGTGAAGACCGCGATGGAAAAGCACAAGCTGCCGGGCACGATCCGCCTCTACGGCACGCCGGCCGAAGAGACGCTGATCGGCAAGGTTTACCTGCTGCTTGACGGGCACTTCAAAGATTTGGACGCCTGCCTGCACTGGCACCCAGCATCGGTCAACAACGTCTGGGTGATGAGCAGCAAAGCCGCCGTCAGCGTGAAGTTCTCGTTCGCCGGAACAGCCGCCCACGCCTCGGGCAGCCCATCGAGTGGACGCAGCGCGCTCGACGCCGTCGAACTGATGAACGTCGGCGTGAATTTCATGCGCGAGCACATCAAAGAGGACGCTCGAATTCACTACGTCATTACCGACGGTGGCGGCGCACCGAACGTCGTCCCGGCCAAAGCGGAGTCGTGGTACTACGTCCGAGCCAACTCGCACGAAGACGTCGAGAAATACTACGCCTGGGTCTGCGACATCGCCGAGGGTGCGGCCAAGATGACTCGCACGAAGGTTAAGATCCAAATCGACACCGACTGCCACGAGATCATCGGCAACCGCCCACTCGCCGAGTTGCTCCACCGCAACCTCACCTCCGTCGGCGCTCCGAAATTCACCGACGACGAAAAGACGTTCGCTCGCAAGGTGCAGCAGTCACTGATCGACGAGTTCGGCTCAAAGTTCCCGCTCGCCATCGACGAGTCGATTCAACCTCTGAGCTTCGCCGAGGAACCGAACAAAGGCTCGACCGACGTTGGTGACATCAGTTGGTTCGTGCCGACCTGCGGCCTGCGAGTCAGTTGCTTCGCCGCCGACTCTCCAGGCCACAGTTGGCAAAACGTCGCCTGCATCGGCTCGACCATCGGCGAGAAAGGAACGATCACCGCGGCGAAAGTGCTGGCGGTGTCGGCGCTCGATCTGTTGGAGAAGCCCGACGTGCTGACCGCCGCTCGCGAGGACTTCGCGAAGCGGATGGAATCGAAGAAATACACGTCGTTGATTCCGAAGGGACAAAACGCACCCCTCAAAATCCGCTAGGCAACGAGCCTCGTACCTCTCGTTGGGGTCTCATCATGCCGATTGAACCACAAGCCGCCAAACCAAAGATTCCCACAAGCATCACACTCTTCACGGGGGCGTATTTGCTGCCCGCGATTGGTGCCGCTGTCTGGACGCGTAACGGCGAGTTTGTGTTTTATTGTGCCGTCATGCTGATCCAGGCGGTGCTGGTGGTCGTGACACATCGACGTTGCGATTTCAATCAGCCCGTGCTGTGGGGCTTGAGTCTGTGGGGACTGGCCCACATGGTTGGCGGACTCGTGCCGGTGCCGGAGTCGTGGCCCACGAATGGCCCCATCCGAGTCGTTTACAGTTGGTGGATCATCCCCGATCGGCTGAAGTACGACCAAGTGGTTCATGCCTTCGGCTTTTACGTCATGACGTGCGTCTGTTGGCAGGGCCTGACCGCCATCGTCCGCAATCTGCGTCCTGCTCGTCACTGGCAACCAACCTTCGGAGCCTTGTTGCTCTGCATCGCGGCCTCCACCGGGTTTGGAGCGCTCAATGAGGTGATCGAATTCGCGGCCACGCTGTTGGTGCCGAAGACCAACGTGGGCGGCTACATGAATACCGGCTGGGATTTGGTTTCCAATCTCGTCGGAGCAATCGCGGCGGCGGTTTGGATGCGAATGTCACGATCGCCGCAGGCTTCCATTCAAAATTCATCCATCCCTTGAAGGACTTCAATGCCCACTCGCATCGTTGATTTGACATCACACGACATTCGCTTTCCGACATCGCGCAGTCTCGACGGCTCAGATGCGATGAACCCGGACCCGGATTACTCGGCCGCATACGTTGTTCTGAAAACCGATCATCCCGATGGTCATGCTGGCCACGGCCTGACCTTCACGATTGGGCGAGGCAACGACCTGTGCGTGCAGGCGATCGAGGCCATGCGACATTTGATCGTCGGGCACACGCTCGAAGAGTTCACGGCCGACATGGGCCGGTTCTGGCGGCATGTGACCAGCGACAGTCAACTCCGCTGGGTCGGGCCAGAGAAGGGAGTCATCCATCTCGCCACGGCGGCCGTCGTCAACGCCGTATGGGATTTGTGGGCCAAGGTCGCCAGAAAACCCCTCTGGCGATTGCTCTGCGACATGTCGCCGGAAGAGATCGTGCGGTGCATCGACTTCCGCTACATCACCGACGCGCTCACGCCCAGCGAGGCCGTCGAGTTGCTGCGGCAGCGGGAAGCCACCAAGGCCGACCGCATCGTCGAGATGCAGCGCGACGGTTATCCGAGCTACACGACGTCGGCTGGCTGGCTGGGCTATGATGACGACAAGCTGCGACGGTTGTGTCGCGATCTGTCGTCTCGCGGCTGGACGCACTTCAAAATTAAAGTCGGCCGAGACCTGCAAGACGACATTCGCCGCTGCCGCATCATCCGCGAGGAGATCGGCTGGGATCGTCGCTTGATGATGGATGCCAACCAAGTTTGGGACGTCAGTCAGGCCATCGCCTGGATGAAGCAACTCGCCGAGTTCAAACCGTGGTTCATCGAAGAACCCACCAGCCCAGACGACGTGCTCGGCCACGCGGCGATTGCAAAGGCGATCGCTCCGATCCAAGTCGCCACTGGTGAGCACTGTCAGAACCGAGTCCTCTTCAAACAGTTCCTGCAAGCCCACGCGATCGGCGTGTTGCAGATTGATAGCTGCCGCATCGGCGGTGTGAACGAAATCCTGTCGGTGCTGCTGATGGCCGCGAAGTTCGGCATCCCGGTCTGCCCGCACGCAGGCGGTGTCGGCCTGTGCGAGTATGTGCAGCACCTCGCTCTGTTCGACTACATTGCCGTCAGCGGTTCGCTGGAAAATCGACTCTGCGAATACGCCGACCACCTCCACGAACACTTCGTCAATCCGCTTGAGATGCAGCACGGCCACTACATGCCGCCAATGGCCCCCGGCTACAGCATCACGATGAAACCGGCGTCGCTCGCGGAGTTTGCGTTTCCCAACGGCGCGGCCTGGCGGTAATGTCGCGATCGATGCCAGCCCGACGCGCCAGCGAGGGGCAGCGGTGGAAACCCCTCGCTGGCGCGTCGGGCTGGTATCGATTGCTAACGTTGCAGGATGCTCGGATTATCCGGCGGAGAGTTGCGCCGCCGTGAGCGTGTTTCGCAACAACGTGGCGATGGTCATTGGGCCGACGCCACCGGGGACGGGAGTGATCGCGCGGGCGACTTGCGAGACCGGCTCGAAATCGACATCACCGACCAGTTTGTCCCCTTCGCGGTTGATGCCGACGTCGAGGACCACGGCTCCCGGTTTGACCATGTCAGCGGTGACGAAGCGGGGCTTGCCAATCGCGGCGATGACGATGTCAGCCTGGCGGACGATTGCCGCGAGTTCACGTGTGCGGCTGTGGCAAATTGTGACCGTCGCATCGGCGACGGCTCCGCGTTGGATCAGCAGCATCGCCATCGGCTTGCCAACAATCTCGCTGCGGCCGAGCACGACGGCATGCGCACCGGCCGTCTCGATCTTGTATTCGGCCAGCAATCGCTGACAGCCAGCAGGTGTGCACGGCAAAAACCTCGGCCGTCCTTGAACGAGCAACCCGACATTTTGCGGGTGAAAACAATCGACGTCTTTGCTGGCCACGACGGCGTCAAGAATGACTTGCTCGCGAATGTGCTTTGGCAACGGCAACTGCACGAGGATGCCATGTACGCCGGAATCGGCATTGAGTTGTTCGACGACCATCAAAAGCTCAACCTCCGTCGTCTCTGCGGGAAGTCGATGCAGCGTGCTTTTCAACCCTGCCCTTTCGCACGCCTTCTGTTTGTTGCGAACGTAGACCGCGCTGGCCGGATCGTCGCCCACCAAGACGGCGACCAAGTGCGGCACAACTCCAGTCGCGTGCTGAAACGCTGCCGCGTCGCTGGCGATCTCCGCCGTCATTCGCGCGGCGACGGATTTTCCATCAATCAGTATCGCGGACATGAGTGCTTCCGATTTCAAATTTGAGATTTCAGAACTCAGCGGACCAATTCGAGCAACCACTGCGTCCCGTGCAAGGCTATCGCGGCGAAAACTCCGGCCAGCAAGTCGTCCGCCATGATGCCCCAGCCGCCAGGCAGATGTTCGAGCCGACGGATCGGCCACGGCTTGGCGATGTCGAACACTCGAAACCAAATGAAGCCGATGGCTGCGGTCGTCCAAGTCACCGGCGTCATCGCAAAGACAATCGCGAATGCGGCAATCTCATCGCACACCACGCAACCGGGATCGCTGAGACCATAGCGTTTGGCGGTTCGCTGCGAAGCCCCGACTCCCAACATGACTGCGAACAAAGTGACGATCACGCTTTCGTGAATTGGTCGTTCGAGAGACTGCCAGCCCCAGACCAACAACGGGCCGAGCAAACTTCCAAGCGTGCCGGGGGCTTTCGGAGCCATGCCGACGCCGCAACCGGTCGCATACAGCCAGGCCAAGCGGTCGAGCAAGCTCAGGTTGTCACCGCTTGGAGGCTCTCTACTCATGCTCAAACACCGAAACTACACTTCACCGCGACTCGAAATCAAACAGGAGAAACTCATGTCGGAAGTGCCGGAGCTTAGCAAGATCGAACATCTCAAGGCAGGTAGCCGCCAACTGCGTGGCACCATCGCCGAGGAACTTCTTTCGCCCGAAACGCCGTTCAGCGAAGGGATGGAACAGCTCCTGAAAAACCACGGCACCTATCAGCAAGAAAACCGCGACGGCCGCGGCACTGGCGAAGCGAAAGCCTACGGCATGATGGTCCGGTCACGCGTGCCCGGCGGCAAAGTCACGGCGGCTCAATTCTTGTCCGAGCTTGATCTGTGCGATCGTTTCGGAAACGGGACGCTGCGAATCACGACGCGACAGGGCTTTCAGCTTCACGGAGTCTTGAAGGGAAACCTCCGCGAGACGATTCGCGAAATCAATCGCATCAAGCTGACCACGCTGGCCGCGTGCGGCGATGTGAACCGCAACGTCATGTGCTGCCCGGCTCCGATCAATGGCAACTCAATTCGCCGCGAAATCCAAGTATTGTCCGACCTGATCGCCGAGCATCTACGTCCGCGCACAAACGCGTACTTCGACCTCTGGCTGCGCGACGAGCAAACCGGCGCAGAAGAAAACGTCGCGGACTTTCAGCCGGTCGAAGAACCGATTTACGGCGCGAATTATCTGCCTCGCAAATTCAAGGTCGGCGTCAGTCTGCCAGAGGACAACTGCGTCGATTTGCTGACCTATGACCTGGGCTTTGTGGCGATCCACAATGGCAGCAAGATCGAAGGCTACAACGTCTACGTTGGTGGCGGTCAGGGAACCACTCCGGCCAACAAAAAGACGTTCGCGACGGTCGCCAAACGCATGGCCTTTTGCTCGCCAGAGGACGTCGTGGAGGTTGCGGGCGCGGTCGTCAAAGCGTTTCGTGACACGGGCAATCGCTCTGACCGGAAGCTCGCGAGACTCAAGTACGTCATCGCCAATCACGGTCTCGACTTTTTCCGCAGCAAGGTCGAAGAACACCTCGGCCGCAAGCTGGACGAGGCGCGTGAGGTCGAGATCACCGGCGTCGATGACCACATGGGCTGGCATGAGCAAGGGGACGGGAATCTGTTTCTCGGCGTCAACATCGAGAATGGCCGCATCAAAGATGACGGCCCGTTGCGGATCAAGTCGGGACTGCGAGCGATCCTCGGCAAGTACGGGATGAATACGCGGCTGACGGCGTTGCAAGGAGTCATCCTTTGCGACATCAAGCCACAGGACCGAGCGGACATTTCGCGAATGCTCGCCGACCACGGGATGGCTGCAGCGGAGGACTTGACGCTGATCCGCCGTTATTCGATCGCCTGCCCGGCCCTCCCGACTTGCCACCTGTCGATCACGGAGTCGGAACGAGTGATGCCTCGCGTGATCGACGATTTGGAAGTCGAACTGCGAAAGCTCGACCTGATCGGCGAGCGGATTTCCGTTCACATGACCGGCTGCCCGAACGGCTGCGCCCGCCCCTACACGCCAGATATCGGGTTGGTCGGCAAATCGCGAGGCAAATACACCGTCTACTTGGGGGGCAATGCCGAAGGAACTCGCTTGGCCTTTCTCTTTCGAGACCAAGTCCCGTTGGAAGAGATCGCGCAATCGGTATCACCGCTACTGTCCTATTTCAAAGCGGAGCGACAGGCGTCGGAATCGTTTGGCGATTTTTGTCATCGGAAGGGTTTGGCCGATCTGCAAGTGCGGAGCGGATCGAATTGAACGAAGAGGTTAGGGAAAATTCAGTCGATTTTCCTTTGACCGTGGGTTTTTCGCCTACGTAAGATATTCGAGCGGCTAAGCTCAGGCTGGCGAACCGATCGGGTTTGCCGAAAATTCAGACTGGTTAAAAATCTCGGGAGAATTGCGTCATGGTTTCCCCAAAATGGCTTTCGATGCTGTCTGCAAGTGCGATTGCATTGGCGACGATGTCGCCCGAGTTTGCTGAGGCTCAGATCGTGCCCAAAGATGTCTCGAATCCCGCCTCTGATGCGGGTATTCCAGCATTGCTGATGGGTGCGAATTCGATTATCCGCCCACAAGATTTGGCGGTGCTGCAATTTGACAATATGCTCGATCCGTCCAATGGAGCCGACCCGGCTCGATTGTCAGCAGCCGCTCAGAGCATCCGCACCAACCACATGGTGGCTCAGCAGCAGGTTGAGTTGGCGATCCTTTATCTGCGATCCAACGAAGCCGAAATCATCGCCGGCAACAATGAGCCGTTTAATCGCATCTACGGAAAAAACGCCACCAAGCAAAAGGTGGCGATTCTGGCTCCGGTCCCGTTGCCGGGTACATTCAATCTCGCGAGTCCCACGCTTCTGCAAGCTCGACAGCGGGGCGGCGGCGGCAACAATCAAACTCCGCGCCTTAACGTCGGTACGCTGCTGCGAGCAGGGCAGTTCTTGTACATGCCTGATCCGACAAGCAATGTGGGGAGGAACAACAATCAAAACAACACGAACAACTTTTCGCGGACACAGTATCCCAACCTCTCCACAAATCCCGGTTATGTGGTGAAAATCGCGGCTGTCATCCAAGGCGGGATCAATGGTCAAGGTGGTGGAGGCGGGAATAACAATCAGAATCAGAATACGGACTTTATTCTCGACGCAACTGCTGGAAACGTTCAGACAGGTCAAAGAGCTTTGAATGACCTGACGGCTTGGCGAGTGGTTCGCTTCGAGCAGCGCGATGACCCGGCGGTTTACAATCAGGTGTTGGCGACTTACGTCGCGATTCGCGAGGCGTTGGCGGGTTACGATCCCGGTGCAACAAATCGCACCACCATCACGCAGCGTCAGATTCAATACTCGCGAACCTTCCGATCAATTGGGCCACAGATCGCAGCCTCGGGTGCGAGTGTTCCGGGCTTCTATGCTGTTGGCCAAGCCGATTACACAGAGTTAGATGCCCTCGTTGCCACTAACCTGGGAATCACCGGTCGCGGTGCCGATCGTTTGGTTCGCCAGGCTGGCTTGTCTTTGTCGGATTCCCACTATCACCTGGATCGTTTGGAGGATCTTGGTGACTCCTCAATCACAGAGGATCGCAAGGGCCAACCGGTGACTCCGCTGCTTTGGACCGAGGACAATGACCTGCCCCTCACATTCAATAATCGCGTCCAACTTACTGGAGCAACCAACGAAGACCGGGCTTACTTTCGTGACCGACAGACGATTTTCGGAGACTACCTGAACAATCCGAACTACACGGGAGACGGCATCTACAATCAATTCGTCGGTCGGGCTTTCCTGGAAGAGTTGCTGTTGCACGCCGGAGGTTTCGCCGAAACCGGTGTTGCATCGACGACGGCGCTGGAGCGAGGTATTCGACAGCGTAGAAGTCCTGCCGGAGGAACTCTGCAATTCAATGGTGGCGGAAACACTCCAGTGACACCTCAACTGGAAAACGGCGAAATTCCGGAGTCCGGCACGCCGACGCAGGGAAAAACACTGCGAAAATGGCAGATGATTCTCTCATCTTTTGCCGAGTGGAGCGACAACGCAGGACCTTCAGGTGCCAACGGAAGACCCACGGATCCAGTCAACCGACTCTCTTTCAACTCGGCCTATTTGGGACTCATGGATTTGAATGGGGGGACCGGTTTGCCGCGACTCCGCGCCAGCGACGCCGGGAACTACGCGCTCTTCGCAGATTTGTTGAACGCATCGAGCGGGGGGATCAACTTCAATCGGATCGAACCGATCGGCAAGCGAGGCAACGCTGGCTTCAATCCTGTCGTGCCCGTGAATTGATTGACTGGACCTGACTTTAGCTGGTCAATTCAACCTCTTTGCAGCAACTGCTCGAGTCCGGTTTCGGATGTCGGGCAGTTCTCATTTTCAGCCACTCAATTTACATGGGATGTGGGTAGGCTTGGTTCGGTTTGCTATCCTTCGCGCTCGACACGTTTTGACACGAAAATTGATGATCGCCATACGAGCAGGACGGACGAACTGACCGCCAACATCAAGATCACCCTCGAACCGCTCTCGATTCCTGTGATGTGCCGTTTCACCGTCGATCGGCCAGTCTATCCCAATCAAGCCTATTTCTTCGGAAGCCAAGAAGCGGCGGTGGGTTCGCCTTTGGCCAAGCGGTTGTTTGTGATCCCCGGTGTCGCCGGTGTATTGATCTCGTATCAACTGCTGACCGTCACGAAACGAACACCGGAGCCGTAGCAGGTCGTTGCCAAACAAATCGGAGTCGCGATTCGCGAGCACATTGCGACAGGACTCGAAGCGGTCAATCCAGAACTGCGCGAACGCATTCCGCCAGTCGAAGTGATCCAGGAAAGAGTGCAAGCGGTTATCGACCGCGAAATCCTGCCATCCGTTCGCAGCCACGGCGGCGTGATTCGTTTGCTCGACGTTCATGGCAATACGGTCTTCCTGCAAATGGGAGACGGCTGCCAAAGCTGCTCATCAGCAAGCACGATCCTGAAACAAGGTGTCGAGGTCACGATTCGGAACTCGGCCCCTGAAGTGGGCGACATTCTGGATACGACGGGTCACGCGGCAGGTCGAAATCCGTATTACACGGCAGCCGGAAACCAACATTAGGCCGATTTTTCGATGCTTGCTCAGCAAATGAACTTCCGACCGTCTTACCCATTTTCCCTCATCGGCAACGTCAGCGGCGTTCATATATTCGTTTCAAGTCCTACGCCGATTGCGGCCGATACGGACGACAAGGCTCGGTGCATCGCGCGGATGCTCTGCCTGGTGGCATTTTGCGGTCACCGGTCGGACACCTTTGCAGGGCCGATGGAGACGTCCAAATGAAGCCGCTTTTTCGTATGTTCTGTGGGTTCGCCGCGCTGATGTGGTCGACCGTGGCCTGGGCACAACAGCCCCAGGCGATCGTCACCAATCAGCCGGGATTCCGAATTCCGTACCGTTTTGATCAAGCGGAAATGAAGCGGCTGCGCGCCAAAGAAATTCGGCTTTTCCTGTCGCGAAATGGCGGACTTGAGTGGCAGCATGTGCAAACCGTCGCTCCGGAAGCCGGCCGCTTTGACTTCAAGGCCGCGGTGGATGGTGAGTATTGGTTTGCAGTCCGCACGCTCGACGGAACCAATCAATTGCATCCCGACGCGAATGTCGTGGAACCCGGTTTGGTCGTCATTGTGGATCGGATACAGCCCGATTTGCAGTTGCTGTTGCAGCAATCAGAGGCGGGAAAAGTGCAACTCTCCTGGAGTGTTTCCGACGCGAATCTCGATCCCACAAAACTGAGCTTGGAATTCTCACAAGGCGGTGCCAACTGGCAGCCGGTCAGTGTCAAAGCTCAAGCCGCAGGACAGACGAGTTGGAGCGTGCCAAACGGAGGACAGGTTTCCGTGCGTGGTTCCGCAACCGATCGAGCGGGGAATGTCGGATCAGCACAAACGGCGGTCGTCGTTCAAGCGGGCGGACAAAGTGGTCCGATGCGCAAGCGTCCCGATGCAGCGGACCACACACAGCCAATCGCCGGCAGCAACTTGCCGCCGCTGCCCGAATCCACCAATACTTTTCCTTTTGGCCCGTCGGCCAACAACAGCGTTGCGCCGCCGCCACCCGCCGATCCATTCTCAGGATTTGGTGCCCCGAACAATCGAGCGAACGCGCCGGCGCAGGCTCCGACTCAATTTCCGACCGAGGCCAAGATCGCCAATTCATTTCCAACAACATCGAATGCAGCCACCGCAGGCCAAGGCCGCGTCAACACGGCCGAATGGGGCTCCAATCGTAGTCGCTTCAACACGAACGGCCGCTTCAGAGCGGTGAAGTCGCATCGCTTCGAGGTCAACTACCGCATTGACGACGTTGGTCCTTCTGGTGTCAGCGCCGTTGAGTTGTTCGTCACTCAGAACAATGGACAGAAGTGGTTCAAGTACGGTGACGATGCGGATAAGCAAAGCCCTTTCGTCGTCGAAGTTCCCGAAGATGGCCTCTACGGTTTTGCGATACGACTGCGCAGCGGTGCTGGACTCGCGGACGATCCGCCGCAGCCGGGTGAAGAGCCGTCGATCGTCATCGTGGTCGATCGCACGCCTCCGAAAGTGCAACTGTCACCGATCCAGCAAGGAGCTGGCGGTCAAATGAACAAGCTCACGATCAGTTGGCGCGTCGCCGACGACAACCCGAGTGACAAGCCGATCTCGTTGGCGTATTCGGCCACTCCGAATGGGCCGTGGGAACCGATTTGCGGATGGCAACCCGACACCGGCAGCTACGCCTGGAACGTCGTCCAAGGTGTGCCATCCCGATTCTATGTGCGAATCGTAGCCCGCGACGCTGCCGGCAACCACTCGTTTGTCGATACGCCGCAGCCGTTGCTCGTCGATCTGTCGAAGCCGACCGCCCGCATCGTCGATGTCGAATCGAATGGTCCGCAGTAACCAAAAGTGGGACTGGCAAAAGTCTCCATCCTACAAGAGTCGTTGTTCGCGAACCGTGATCCGATGCAGCGCTACTTCGTCGACATCGACACCCAATCCCGGACCAGAGATCGCCGGTGCGACGCCCCTTCTGCCAAACGTAATGTCCTGAACTGTCAGACGTTCACGAACGAGGTGTCGGTCGTAGCTTCCTTCGAGATATCGAATGTTTGCGACAGAGCACGCGAAGTGTCGGCCGGCGGCCGACAAGATGCCTGTCTCGCCGACTTGGCATCCGAGTTGGTAGCCGAGACCCGCTCGATGCGCGAGCGCGGCCTGTCGAAGAGAGTTCAAGAATCCGCCGCACTTCGAGAGACGAATGTTGAACAGATCGCAAGTTCCCGATTCGATGGCTCGGTTGGCGTCGGTCAAGCTGCACAACGACTCGTCGAGCATCAGCGGGACGCCGATCCGACCTCGCAGTCTGGCCAAGCCTTCGACGGCCGCGTGTGGAACTGGTTGTTCAACCGAAGTGATCTCAAATGGCAGCAACGGTGCCAGCTTCGACTCCAAGTTGTCGCACGTCCAAGCTTCATTGGCATCGATCCGCAAATCGACCCGGCTTGTCGGCAGAATCTTGCGGATGTTGCGCAGTAACTCAGCGTCCTCAACTCCATCGACGCCGGTCTTCACTTTGCACTGATGGAAACCGTATAGCCAAATCTTCCAGGCTCTGACCGTCGTAGCCCACGGGGACATGGCCGTGATTGCGGCGGAATAGCGAACGTGTGTTTGTGGCTCGCGAATCGCGAACGCTTCAGGCAGCAGTTCGGCGACTCGCGACAGCGGCACGCCTTCGCTGCGACCGACAGCGTCCAACAGACTTAGTTCGATCGCACAGCGCGCAGAATTTCCAAAACAGCCGCGGTCGGCGAACAGACCAGCACAGTCGGAGACTCTGAGCTTGATCTGGTCGACGAGAGAAATCGCCTGCGAAAGATTGCCGAACGGATCATTCATCTGCCGCGCGAGATCACTATCCGCCAGCAAGGTCCAGACGTTGTCGATGGTCTCGCCGGTGACGTATGGCCGAGGCAGTCCCTCGCCCCAGCCAACAACGCCGTTGTCGAGTTCACAGCGCACGATCAGCGAATCCGAATCTTCTCGTGCGTGGGATGCATGACGCACTTTGTGTTTCAGCGGAATGCGGACGTGATAGGCCGAGAGGCGTGTGAGTCGCATGGTTCACATGAGTCGCATTCGTCAGTTACAAACCAAAGGTCGTCAGCAAAGCCTGTAGCGCTGGCTGGCCGTCATTCGGCGAGACCACCGCACTGATCCGAATTTCGCTGGTGCTGACCATTTGGATGTTGACGTTGGCACCAGCCAGGGCACGAAACATTTTCTCGCCAACACCGGTGTGGCTGCGAAGGCCGATGCCCATTACCGACAGCTTGGCGATGTCCCGTTCATAACTGAGCGCGGCATCACGCCATGGTTCGAGCACTTCACGGAATAGCAACAAGCATTGATCGAGGTCTTTGCGCAGGACCGTGAACGACAAATTGGCGTGTCCGCGCTGGCTGATGTTTTGGACGATCATGTCCACCATGACTCCGCCTTCGGCGACAGCCGTGAAGATCTTCGCGGCGACGCCCGGCTCATCTGGCAAGTTGCGCACGGTGACACGCGACTGGTCGGTATCGAGCAGCACCTCACTGACGACGATGTCCTCCATGTGCGCCAGTCTGCTGACCACGTCCCGTTCCAATTCATCGCGCGAGTGATGCGACAACGTCGATTCGGGCATCGCTTCCCAGCCAACGGGTGGAACCACAGCCGACTCTTCGTGAAGTTTGAATCCGTCATGCACGGCCTTCAGGGCGTCTTGGCAACGGCTGCGATCGACAAGACACGAAATCTTGATATCGCCGGTCGTGATCATTCCGATGCTAATGCCCTCGTCGGCGAGAGCTTGAAACATCATCGCAGCGACACCGGTGTGATGTCGCATCCCGGTGCCGACACTCGAAACTTTCGCGACGTTCGTGCCGTGCTGCACCATGCCGGCACCGAGTTCCGTGACCGCCTCTTCCGCAGCCGTGAGCGTCTCCGCGAGATCGTTCTGCGGAACAGTGAACGACACTTGAGCCAGTCCACCACTCGCGACGTCTTGCACGACCATGTCGATCGGAATTTTCCGCTGAGCCATCTTCGCGAAGATCAGGCTCATCACACCGGGCCGATCGGGGATGTCACACAAGCTGACGCGGACTTCGTCTTTCACGAGCGCCAGGCCGGTGGCAATCGGGCCATCATCATCCGCTTCGGGACAGATCAGTGTGCCGAGCGTATCGTTGAAACCGGGACGCACGCGTAGCCGCACGCGGTACTTTTTCGCAAACTCAATCGACCGCGAGTGCATCTTGCCGCCACCCAAGCTGGTCAGTTCGAGCATCTCGTCATATGAGATGCGATTGAGCTTTCTCGCATTTTTGACGATGCGTGGATCGGTCGTGAAGATGCCTTCGACATCGGTGTAGATTTCGCATTCTTCCGCTTGCAACACGGCGGCCAGGGCGGTCGCTGTCGTATCGCTGCCACCGCGGCCGAGTGTGGTGATGTTGAAGTCCTCGTCGATCCCCTGGAAGCCAGCGGCCACCACAATCTTGCCTGCGTCGAGAGCCTTTCGCATTCGCTCCGTGGAGATCTTTTTGATGCGTGCCTTCATGAAGGTGTTGTCAGTGAGCACGCCGATTTGCGCTCCGGTCAGACTGACAGCCGGTTCGCCGAGTTCTTGAATCGCCATTGCCACGAGTGCGACCGCTTCCTGCTCGCCGGTCGCCAGCAGCATGTCCATCTCGCGAGCGGGCGGGTTGTCCGAAATCTCATTGGCTAAGGCGACCAACTCATCGGTTTTCTGTCCGCGAGCGGAAATGACCATCACCACCTGGTGTCCCTTGCGTTTGGCATCCACGGCACGCTGGGCCGCCGCCAGAATCTTCTCGGCGGTCGCCACACTGGTCCCGCCAAACTTCTGCACAATGATCGACACGATGCTTTGCCCTG
>CAMDRI010000078.1 GCA_945906725.1 Candidatus Kuenenia stuttgartensis
TCTTGCGGCTCCGCCAACAATTGGGCAAGCTGGATCTGCTGATCCTCGACGAACTGGGCTACGTCCCCGCCAGCAAGGTGGGAGCGGAGTTGCTCTTCGACGTGATCGCCACCGCCTACGAACGCAACAGCCTGATCGTGACCACCAACTTGCCCTTCGAGAATTGGACCGAGGTGCTCGGCAGCGAACGTCTCACCGGAGCCGCCCTGGATCGCCTCACTCACCGTTGCCACATCCTGGAAACCAAAGGCGAGAGCTACCGACTCCAGGATGCCAAACGACGAAGACGTCGGCACGACTGACCGAAGAAGCAACACTCCTGAATCCTTAACTGCGACCAATTCCCCTGACCAACGGAGTTCCCAACAAACCTACCCAGCGCCACCAAATTCGGCCGCCCCACGCCGCCATTTTCAACTGACGTCAACACTTCCGCGACTGACTTGACGTGTTGCTCGAAATCAAGGTCGCTTGTGGATTGGAATGTGACTACAGCAAGTCCTCCAGCAACTCATCGAAGTTGAACGTGAACGAGAGGTCGATGATCTTCGTCGAGTCGATCACCACGTCATGGCCGAGACCGGCCAGCACTCCGTTGATCGTGTCGATACCCGAACCGCCAAGCAAAGTATCGACACCGTCGTCTCCGACCAGCGTGTCGGCTCCGTTGTCTCCAACCAGCGAGTCGTTTCCTTCCGAGCCGATCAGCAGGTCGTCGCCGTTGCCGCCCCTAAGTGTGTCGTTGGCGAGGCCGCCGCGCATCGAATCGTTTCCATCGTTGCCGCTGAGATTGTCGCGATCGCCACCGCCGTCGATGACGTCGTCACCGCGACCTCCATTAAGTACGTCATTGCCGGCATCGCCCAGCAGCAAGTCGTCGCCGTCACCGCCGTTGATGAGGTCTGCTCCGGCAGCGCCGATCAGCGTGTCGTTTTGACGGCCGCCAGTGATGTGATCGTTACCAGCTCCGCCATCCATCAAGGTCGGCAAGTTGACGACCTGAGCCGTGAGTCGGTCGTTGCCAGCTTGGCCGTAAAGCTCGATCCCCGTCACGCTGGTGAAGGTCGCGAATGTGATTCGGCGGAATTTGACTCGGACGGTGTTGGCTCCGTTTGGCTCCAAGGCGATGTCGTCGTTCAGCGGTGTGCCGCCGACGATCAGCGTGCTTCCTTGCATTTGAGCGGCGACGATTTCGACCGTCAGTTCAGCGGCTTCGCTTTCGTCGCCGTTGCGGTCGGTACTCGTGACGGTCACGTTGAAGGTTCCCACGCTGGTGAAAATGTGCGTGAGCTGCAAGCCGCTGGCAGTCTCGGCGTCGGTCGTTTCGATCGGGCTGCCGTCGCCCCAGTTGATCGTGAACGTGAAACCGGCTTCCGTGTCTCCGGCATCGGGATCGGTGGCGGTCAGCGTGTAGTGCAGCGGTTGTCCTCGGACACCGGACTCCGGGCCTTCGATCTCCGTCGTTGCGGCATCGTTGACTCCGCCGACGATGTGGACGATCGCCGCATCACTCGAAGCATTGCCCTTGTCGTCCCTGATCTCGAAGCGAACGACTCGCGGCGTCAGGTTCGGGTCTTTCGAGTCGTTGCTGTAGCTCACGCTTCGCAAGACTTGTTGGTATTGAGCCAGCGTGGCGGTCCCCCTCAGCGACAGTTGCCATGTCGTCGGATCGAACGAGGCGGCGATCGGCGTGCCGGTCGTGTTGGCTTCGAGGAACTCCGTTCCGTCGAGCGGATTCGTGATCGTGACGGTCGCCGACGCGAGCGTCGTGCTGTCGGCATCGGAAATCGTCAAAGCAGAGTCAATCGCAACTGGCTCTTCCCCTTCGGTGAACGTGACGCTGCCATCGGTGAGCGTCAGCGTGGAGGGAAGGCTGACCTCCATGATCGTCACCGTGCCGCTGATCTCGCTCGACACGAGTACGAGCGGTCGGCCGTTCGGAGAATCTGCGGCACTGATGAATTGCAGACCTTCAGGGCCGACGTCGCCGGGGCTGACAAGGTACTGCACGAATCGCGGCGCGGCCGGGAGGCTGACGTCGAACATCATCACGCCGTTGGTTCGCTCCAGGCCGATGAAGGCGTAGGGCGTGCCGTCGATCACACCGGTGACGGCGGCTTCTGGTTCCGGACCTTTGTTGTCGCTGCGTGTGTCGAAAGTGGCGGCGGTTCCGTTGGCCAGCACGCTGCCGTCTGAGTTGAAGAACGCAGGGCGAGATTGAGCCGTGATGATCTCCAGCAGATTGCCACTGTCGTAGACGAGCGTGCCATCGGTGGCGCGGATCGAGAACGAGCGTCCGCCGAAGACGTAGATTTCCTCGAAGTCCGCGTCGCCCCCTTTGCCGAGCGTGTTGGTGACGGTCAATCGGCCGAGGCTGGCGTTGTTCTTGAGCGCGGCCTCATTCGGGAAGACGGTGTCGTCGAGGTCTAGCGAAGCGACTCGCGATTCCTCGTTGAAGCCGGTGTAGTCGCGAGCGTCCCCTTCGTTGGCCGTGACGAGGTACATCGTGCCGTCAACCACGAACGACGCGATCGCGTCGGGCTGGTACATGCCGAAGATCGGCTGGTTGAGAATGTTGATCGACGGCGTCGCGCTGCTGATGGCGTTCGTGTCGCGATCGCTGGCGTCCAGCGAGTTGCCGACCGTGCTGTGATTCTTGAATCCCAGCGACGTGATGCTGGTGACAACTCCGGTGCTGAGGTTGATCGTGGCCAGCGCGTTGTTCTCTTGCAGCGTGACGAAGGCGGTCGTCGAGTCGGGCGAGATCGCGACGTACTCCGGCTCAAGGTCTTCGGCCACGGTGGCGAACAAGCCGAAGATGCGCACGTCAGCGGGCAGCTCGGCATTGCGTGACTCGCCGACGTTGAAGTCGGTAAAGCCTGCCGTCGTCACGGTGGCCGCGATCAATCCGCCGGAGAGGTCGATGATGCTGACCGAGCCTTCGGGATCGTTGTTCGCCGAGCTGGAGTAGTTGTCTGGTTCCCCTTCGTTCGCGACGACGACCTTCGTGCCGTCGGGCGTGAAGGTCAGCATGTCGGGCAAGGCTCCCACGGTGACGGAGCCGAGCACGGTTCCGCCGGTCGTGAAGAACGCGACTTGGCCTGGATTCTGTTTGACGGCCGCTTCGACCGCGACAGCCACCAGCCCGTTCTTGGCGGCCACGCTGTTGGGAGCCGCTCCGAATGCCGCGAGGCTGATCTCGCCGACCTTCGTTGGGTTCGCGGGATCGGCGAGATCGACGATGTCCACTTTGTTCGCCGGGCTGTTGAGCACGAACAATCGCTGCGAGACGGCGTCGTAGGCACTGATCTCGGCAGCGGCGTTCGTGCCGATGACGTAACGTCCCACAACGCTCAAGTTCGGATCGGTCGAGCTGGCGATGTTCGCCGTGTTGAGCAGCAGCAGTTGGCCACCCTCACCCAGACCGAGGTCCGTGCCGGAGCCTGCGACTTGCGAGGCTTCCAAACTGTTGAGCGAATGAGCCTGCACGTCGAAGAGCCAGTTGCCGACGCCGTAGATGCTCGACAGATCGGTCACGCCAGAGGTCTCCCAGACACCGACCGCGTCGCGGAAGCCAGCCGTGTTCGGAACCGCCGTCTGGTCGATCTCGGCGATCCGCTGCAACGCACCCGTGTTGACGTCGTACAGCCACAGCGACGCCTCGCGACCGGCGAGGAACGATCCCCGATGCTCGCTGTTGTTGTCTTCCTGAATCACCATCTGATCCAGCGGGTTGATGTCGAGGTTGTCCGGGTTGACGATCGGATCACCGGCGTCACCTTCGAGCAACACTTTCAGCGAGGTGGCTCCTGTCGGATTCTCCGGGTCGAGATCAAGCTGATAAATGCGACCCAGCTTGTTGATGTTTTGATTGCTGGCGTTCTTCGTCGTGCTGCCGGTCGTCGCGAAATAGAAGCGGCCCGGCGTGTTCCGGTCGGACGCTCCGTCTTCGAGCCGCAGGAAGTCGAACGCATCGACCGCATCGGCCGCCGTCTCCAACTGAGTCTCATTGAGCGTGTCCGCCGCGACGATCTCAACCCAACTGCCGCTGATCGTGCCATCCACTTTGTGGACCGTGTTCTCGTCGTTCTTGGCAACGTTGTCCGACTTGAAGACGTACAGCTTGCCGCCGACCAGCCCGTTGCGAACGACCGGGTTCGCGTCCCCCGCCACCTTCTCGCCGACGTACATGTAAAGCTGGCTGTCGAGTGTCGAAGGCCCATCCTCCAGGCCAATCACCACCGTCAAGTCGCCCGTGTTCGGCAGCACGACTTGGTTCTCCCAAGGGAAGTGACCCAGGTCCGTGAGCACATACGCCTTGCCATCGACGATGCCCACCGTGACTCCGCCCAGCCCGTCGAACGTGTCCTGCCCACCGGAGAAACTTTCCGCAGCCTCTTCACCGGCGAGGTAAATGTAGGTGTCGAAGCCAACCTCCGGCCCCGCCAGGAATCCCGAGCAGAACCGCCCGAAGAAGCCCTCGACCGGCGTCGGATTGTCGTCCACAAAAATCTGGTCGTAGGCGATGTCCGCCGAGATCACCCCCAGCGTCCCCTTATCGACGATCAGCTTGCTGACATACGCCCCTTGCTCCGCCGCTCCGCCCACAAACGGATTGGTCGTCGTCGCCCAGGCGAACTCATGATTGACGAACATCGTCAGCGTGCCGTCACCGTTGTCGTAAACCCCCGCCCCATCGGGGATGCCCGTGAAGCGGTACTGCTCCTCCAAGTCGCCGGTCTGCGGAACCACATCGCCCACGGTCAGAATCGGCTGCGTTGTGACACCCGGCACCACTCCCACGGCATACGTCGGCGACGCCGTCACAAAGCCGGTCAGCAGGCTGCGCGGTTCAAGCAACTCCAACGAACGACTTGCCGGAAACCGACGACGACGGGAGATCGAACGAGCAGAACCACGACGAAAACCGAAACTCAGAAAATCAATCATGATGGCCACCTTGAATGTTGCTGGGACGGAAAGGTGGCGATGTGTAAAGCGCGAACACGAAGAAGAAATGAGGACAACGTGAAGAATGTTTGTTGCACAGACTCTCTCTACCGCGCTTGTTCGACGTTCCTAAAGCGTTGATGAACATTCTGAAATGCCACCACAAGACCATTGGTAGGCGTTTCGATTCCGAGCGGACCAACGGTCTTTCAGACGCTTCACGATCCAACTTTCAAACGTGACTTTCTTCAGGTCGCCGAGTCGTCGGAATTCGCATTCGTTGCCGAGCCGTTTGAGATATCGCTCTGTCTTGGCCCGATGATCCGCTGTGCAACCCTTCGCCTTCATCGACTCTGCGAAGACGGCAATGTGATCGGCGAGAGGCACCGCTTGATGATCGGCGATGGCATCCTCCACGGAAGACATCACCCCCGACTTCACCAACTCCGCCCGCCGTTCCAGATCGCCGAGCAACCTCGTCACGCAAAACATCTCGGTGAGCGTGACCAATGCGAACGAAGCTCCGTCAATCACGTCCGCCAACTCGGTCAGTGTGCCAGAGAACACGACAGCCGTGATGTCCGTCGCAGCCGCCGACCCGCCGTTTGAAATGCGGGGTATGAAGTTGTGCAAGTTTGACAAGCCACTGGTGCAGAACCACAAGCTCTTGAAGAAAATTTATTGGGGCCAGCTTGAGCAGGACGGCGACGACCCCTTGGCCAACAGCAGTCAACAGGTTCGCACCGCACCAGAATAAGAAATCCGTCGATGTGGACCGGGCATTACGTGACCGGAGCAGTTCGAGTCACTCGGCGACTCGATTAGGTTGCTCGGCAGTTCCGCCTACTTCCACGTCCGTCGCAGGAAGTCCACGAAGTTGCGATTCATGATCCCTTCGATGTCTTCGGGCGTGTACCCGCGCGACGTCAGCAGACCAGGAAGCGATTGCAAATCGGCGATCGAGTTCATGTCCATCGGCGTTTGTTCGTTGCCGTAGCCGCCGTCCAGGTCCGTGCCGATGCCGACATGCTTGGCGTTGCCGGCCATCTGGCAGATGTGATCGACATGCTCGCAGATGCGTTCGATCTTCAACTGAAAATCCGCCGGCTTGCTGCGGAGGTGCGTCCAGCCGGGGACCATCATGATCGCGTCGAACGCCATGCCGAGCACTCCGCCACGTTCGATGACCGCCTTGATCTGGTCGTCGGCAAATTGCCGATTCCACGGAGCCAGCGTGCGGCAATTTTGATGACTGGCCCACAGCGGCCCGTCGTAGCAATCCATTGCATCCCAAAAGGCTGAGTCGCACAGATGCGTGACGTCGAGAATGATCCCAAGTCGTTGCATCTCCTTAAGCAAGTCCTTGCCTTGCGATGACAGCGGTTCGTCGGTGTCCGTTCCGAACGCGTAACGTCCCGGACCGTAGTGCGCCGGGCCGAGCGCTCTCAGGCCGTCGGCGTAGCTGCGTTCCAAATGCTTGAGCGTGATGATCGAGTCGGCCCCCTCCAGGCTGAGGATGTAGCCGATCGGCCGATGCGTCTGCTTCTTCCGAGACTCGACGACATACGGCGTACCGTCGTCACACGGCGGCGAGTTCAACCACAGATCGAGATGTGCGTCGAGCTGCGCCTTCGTCCGAATCTGCACCAGTTCGCCGGCCTCTTCCATCGCTCGATACCACGCGAGTTGCCCCTGCGTTTGAGCCCACGCCTGCTCCGGAGAACTCCAACCCGGCAGCCGATGAAAGTACGGTGAGAACCGCCCGATCTGCGTCGCCACGCACAACCCGATGTTGCCGCGACGCATTTCCGGAAAGCAGACCGTCGTGTTGCCGCGGTCCACTTTGTCCTTCATGTTCTGTTCCCAGCGGCGAATCTTTTCCTGCGTCCAACGCAGGTCGCGATTCCATTCCAGGGCGTTCATGCTGAGGTCGAGATGCACGTCGAAGATGAAAGTCGGGGCGGACATGGCAGCCTTTCGCGGGAAGTTAAGGTGGGCGAACGATGGCAAAGTTGGCGGCGGATTGTCATGGTAATTGGCGGCGATCTCCAGTCTGCCGATGTGCCGAAAGGAACCCACATGACTCAGCCACTTCGCGATGACCTCGCTTCCGCCGATCAAGTGGCCGTCTCTCGCCGAGACGCCCTGTCGAGTGCCGTTGCTGGCGGAGCCTTCGCCTTCGGATCGTCACTCGCCGCGGCATTCGAACCGCGCGGCCAAGTGGCACTCGCCGACACTGCTGCTGGTCATGCCAAGCCGGTCGCCGCGAAGAAATATGAAATGAAGAAGTCGATCAACCTCTGGGCGTTTCCGTATCCGAATCTCTGGTCGTTGGAGAAATGCCTGAGCGTTGCGAAGGACGCCGGCTTCGACGGCATCGAGTTGAACTACGACCTCGACAGCGATCTCTCTCCCAAGTCGGGCACGAAGGATTTCCAAAAGATTCGCGCGATGGCCGACAAGATCGGCATCGCGATCAGCGGGTTGTGTTCGTTCCTGTTCTGGCCGTACCCGCTGGTCAGCAACGATGCCGAAAAGCGGGCTCGCGGAATGGAACTCGCCGGGCTGATGGCTCAGGCGGCGCACGATCTCGGCACGGAGAACTTGCTGGTCGTTCCCGGAGCGGTCCACATTCCGTGGCGCACCGATCACGAGCCGGTGCAAAACGACGTCTGCGACAAGCGTGCTCGCGAGGCAATCGCGAAGTTGCGTCCCACGGCCGAGAAGCTCAAAGTGCATCTCAACATCGAGAACATCTTCTTCAACGGCTACCTGATGACGCCGGGCGAGATGATCGACTTCGTGGACTCGTTCAAATCCGAGTTCGTCCGCGTCCACTTCGACACCGGCAACATCATGATGTTTCAGTTTCCGGAGCATTGGATCAACATCCTCGGCAGCCGCATCAAGAATGTGCATCTCAAGGAATTCACGAAGAAGGGGACTGACACCTCGCTGGAATCCTTCCGTCCGCTGCTGGACGGGACGACGAACTGGCCAGCAGTGCTCGATGCCTTCGAAAAAACCGGCTATCGTGGCTACCTGACGTTCGAGTACTTTCATCCGTACCCACATTTTCCCGAGGCGTTGATCTATCAGACGGGCGACTCGCTGGACCGAATGTTGGGCCGCAAGACAATTTGACCTCCGCTCTTCGAGAAGACTGCATCTTCCGACATGACACCACTTGAGCCACCTCGCATTGGCCGCCCGGCGTTGCACAAGCGTGCCTTTCGCCGGCTGTTTGAGTTTCGCGGTTTCCAACGCCTGCCGTTGCAGCAGTATCGCAGCAGAGTGCGGAAGCTGTACGACGGGCCAGCCGGCGCGATGCTGATGATCGCCAGTCTGGTCTCGCTGCATCAGCCGCTCATCGGTCGCATGTTGCGGAAGCAGAATTTTGATCTTGGCCGCTTTCAGTCGATCTTAGATGTCGGTTCGGGAGCCGGCCAGATTCTCGGACATCTCCTGAAGCACACGCACCCCAAAGTGCAGATTGTCGCATGCGACCTCTCGCCCCAGATGCTCCGCCGTGCGAGGCAGTCGATGAAGTCGCGGCAATCGCACGGCGAGACGCGACCCTGGTACATCGCCGCCGACTTGACGCATCTGCCGTTCGCCGACAACTCGTTCGATTGCGTCACCTGCGGCTACGTTTTGGAATACTTGCCAGATCCTTTACCAGGATTGGCGGAGCTTCATCGCGTGTTGAAACCGGGAGGAAGTCTGTTGCTGGCCGCGACCGAGGACACCTACACCGGCTTTCTCAACGGCCGCATGTGGCGGTGTCGCACGTTCAACCGCGACGAACTCAAGCACGCATGCGATCAAACCGGACTTGCCTGGAACCGGCAATTGTGGTTCTCGCGAGTGCATCGCTTCCTGAAGCTTGGCGGCATTTTGGTGGAAGCCAAAAAGGCCGAGTGACGCCTGAACTTTCAGCTCTCAGGCGTAGGCCCACCGCAATGCTCAAGAAACGGTGGGCCAGCGCTCCGCTGGTCCCATCCTACGATCTCAGAACAGGTCGAAGATCGGCTCGGCACGGTACAACTCGAACGGTCGGCCGTCGATGTCGTGCCAGTCGGCGTTGCGCGGGATGCCCAGCGTGTTGTAAATCGTCGCCGCGACATTCTCCGGCGTCATCTTGTCGGCAATCGGATACGCCGCCAGCTTGTCCGTCGCACCGATGACGTGGCCGCCGCGCACACCCGCTCCAGCGAACAGCGCCGAGTTCGCGGGGTTCCAGTGATCGCGGCCGGCATCCTTGTTGATTTTCGGCGTTCGACCGAACTCGCCCATCACGATCACGAGTGTCGTTTTAAATAAACCGGTCTCGGCGAGATCCTCCAGCAGTGCGGAAACGGATTGATCGAAGTACGGCAGCAAGTTGTCACGCAAATTCATGAAGTTTCGGCGGTGCGTGTCCCACGACGAATTCTTGCCGAGGTTGACTTGCACAAGTCCGACGCCCGCTTCGATCAATCGCCGAGCCATCAGCAGCGACAGGCCGAACTTGTTCTTGCCGTATTTCGCGAGGAGCGCAGGATCGGCCTGTTCGACATCGAACGCAGAACGTGTTTTCGGTTCCGCGAGCACGGACAGCGCTTGTTGTCGCTGCCGGTCGATACGGTCGGCATCGGCCGTCTTTTCCAGATTGCGCTGCTGACGTTCGATCTCGGCCAGCAAGCCGACTCGGTCATTCAGCCGCAGCGAGCCGCCTTCCGGCAGCGTCAGCATCGGCGTGTCGAAGATCGTCGATGAAGCGTGCTGATAATCCTCGGTATCAAATCGAAAGCAGTGCGGGCACGCGCCATTGCCGAGCGCACACGGAGCGGCGATGTCGATGTGCCACGATTCCCATTTTAAACCGAGTCGCCCCGCGTACTGGCCGGGACGCACACTGTTGGCTTCGTTGACGCTCGGCTGAGGCAGCACGACCGCCGCCGGAACATTGTTGCGTGGCCTCGTCGCGTGCATGACCTGTGACGGGATCGACGGCCATTCGAGCGGACTGGGAACGACGTTGATGTTGAACCCCGGCGGAATATCGAGCCGGCCAGCCAACAGCGCGTGACAGGCTTCACCGTGCCCGCTGCTGTCCGTGCTGATCGAGCGGATCAACGCGTACCGCTCCGAGAGTTGAGCCAGCTTCGGCAAGTGCTCACCGACGAAGAGGCCCGGCGTGCGAGTCGGGATCGGGTTGAACTCGCCGCGCACTTCGGCCGGAGCGTCCGGCTTCAAATCCCAACTGTCCTGATGCGACAAGCCGCCGGTCAGAAACACGAACAGAACCGACTTCACCGGCGTCACCACTTCCGGCCCAGCCGCGAGGCCTCGTAACCGCAGCACGTCCGCCAATCCCAAACCCATCAGGCCGAGCGATCCGGCTTGCAACGCGGTTCGACGAGAGAACACTGGATGCGACCCGTGATTCGTGTGCAAGCAACCCATCGGTCTTCTCCTGGCGGGATCGGTTGGAGGAAGCGAGGCGGGCGACGGTTTAGGTTGGTGACTGCGAGCGGCAATGCTCGCAGTTCCGATTGTTGAGGCATTCGGGGCTGATAAGCAAATCGTCCAGAACTCGATTGTGCAAGACCGTTTCTTCGATGATGTGAGGAACGTCTTCGATTTTGACATGCCCGTAGAAAATGCCTTGCGGGTAAATCGCGACACACGGCCCGTGCTCGCACTGGTCCAGGCACCCAGATGAATTGGCTCGCACGAGCAACCCCAGCCCGCGCGTTTTGACCTCGGCCTTGAAGGCATTCCGCAACGCTTCCGCCCCTTCTGGATCGCAGCACCCGCGCGGATGGCCAAGCGTGCGTTGATTGCAACAGACAAAAAGATGATGCGTGAAGGCGGGCATGTGCGGTGACGTTATTCTTTCTTCCTCTCCCTTTGGGAGAGGGGTGAGGGTTTCGAGACGATTGACATAGTTTTTGATTGAAGCCGCGTTCTGAACGTTTGCCTTTTTAGTCGGTCACGATGATGTAAGTCGCTTGGCCTCGAAACCCTCACCCGGCCTTCGGCCCTCTCCCAAGAGGAGAAGGGACATCACCGGGGGTCAAACTTGACCCACGAAATCTGGGTGACCAACTGATTGAGCGACGCAAACGACAAATGTGCATTGGTCGCGAAACGCGGCGTGTTGTTGGCTGGGAACGTCGCTAACGAAGCGTCGCCGACGAGAAACACGTTGAAGTCCTTCGACAGATTCTCGTAGCCGGCCGTCGTCTTGCAGAAGCACATGTCGGTGGCGTAGCCGGTCAGTAACACGTGGCGGATGCCGTTGGCTTTCAGAAATTTTCGCAGCGGCTCGTAGCCTTCGGAGTCGTAGATCACGACGTCGTTTGGATCGACATCGATGTCCTTCGTGACCGGGATCGGCTGTTGCCAGAAGCCTTCGTTGTTGTACTTCGCACTGGCGTCGAGACCGGGGAACTGGCGGAAGTAATCTCGAACCGGATTCTCGGCCGACAGCGAAATCGTTTCGACCAGCGGCTGGCCTTTGTATTCAAAGCTCTTCAGTTTGGCGGTGAGTTCCTTGGCTCCTTGCTGGCGGTCGGAGTCGCTCGGCTTGGCTCGCAGTGAGCGGTACAGCTTCTTGCGGATCAGGTCTTCGCCGCCGGGGAGGCTGTACATCACGAGCGGGACTTTGGGACGAGACGCTTTCAAGAACGGGTTGATGACTTCGTGCGTGTGCCGCGCGGCCAAATGATTTTTGTCCGGCGTACAGAAGTCGCAAACTCCGGCCGGTTCGGGCGTATCCCAGCCTTGTCCGTCGTCGATGCCCCACGGGTGGACCATGATGACCGCGGTGGCTTTGGCTTGCAGTCGATTGGGCATCTCGACGATCCCGCGCGCGTTGTACGAGAACCGCCACGCCCGCACCGAGAGGTCGGCGTTGGGTTCGTTCACGAGAATCGGAGCCTCGAAGCGGCGCAGTTCTCGCACCGGTTCGACGAACTCCGGATGATCAGCGAGCAACGGTTCCGGATTGTCGAGCGGTTTCAAAACGTTGCGATACGTGCGTGTCGGTTCGTCGCCGAGCGCAGACGAGATCACGACGAGCGCAGTGAGAAACAGAACGAAGCATGGCTTCATGGTTCACTCCTGAATGGTGCCGCTTCGTGACTTTGTGGTGAATCTGTTTTGAACCACTGAGCCACAAATTCACGAAGAAGTGTAAATGTAAGCGGGGGACGTGCCCCCGCTTGGATGAATTCAACAGAACTGCGGAGGCACGATTAGACGTCCTTCTCGGCGGGCACGACGAACGGCTTGCGATACTCGCGAGTCAGCATCGGGTTGGCTGCGGTGGCGTGTGAGCCGGTGAAGACTTCCTTCTTCCCGTCGAGCGTCAGGTCGAGGCCGAAGTACCCCTTCGTGCTGGCGACATCGACTTTGTTCTCGACGAGGTACTCGGAGAAACGATCAAACGTTCCAAGAGCCTCGACATCGTTCGCCAACCGCTCTTTGATCGCGGCGACCGGCATTTGCTCGCCCAAACGGTACGAGATGTTGCCGAGATGACACAGAGCACTCGACAAGTGGCCTTCGAGGATATCGGCGTTGAGTTCTTTCGGCTGACGACTGCGGCAGGCGGCCAGGAAGTTGCCAAAGTGATCTCCGCCACCTTTGAATTCCTTCACGACTTTGCCGTCCTTGTCGAAGACGATACCTGACGAGTAACTCGGCATGATCACGTAGCCTTCGGTGCCGTAGAAAATCACACCGACGCCGGCTCCTTTGTTTTCTTCGGTTTCAAGGATTTTGGCTCCCTTGTAATTTGGCGTTGGCAGTCCTCTCGTTTCAAAGACCAGCCGCTTGTCGCCGAACTTGTGAATGCAGACTTGCGAGTTGGCTGTCTCGCCGGCGTCCTCGTAGCCGAGACGTCCACCGTAGCTGAGCACACTTTCGCCCAGATCGGTGACTTGCAGGCCCCAGCGGGCGATGTCCATTTGATGGATGCCTTGGTTGCCGAGGTCGCCATTGCCGTAGTCCCATTGCCAGTGCCAGTCGTAGTGGAACTTTGGCCGAGTTACCGGTTTCAGGGGAGCGGGGCCGGACCAGATGTCGTAATCGACGGTCTTTGGCGGCTCGTACACACCGCGCGGGCCGATCGAACCGCGGCGCTTGTAACACAGCCCGCGAGCCAGCTTGACCTCGCCGATGCCTCCTTTGTGTATGAACTCGATCGCATCACGCATGCCTTGCTCGGAACGGCTCTGCGTGCCGGTTTGACAAATCTTCTTAAATTTCCGCGCGATCTGGACGCAACGGCGGCCTTCGCTGACGTTGTGGCTGACCGGTTTCTCGACGTACACGTCCTTGCCCGCTTGCATCGACCAAATGGCCGCCAGCGAGTGCCAGTGGTTCGGAGTCGCGATGCTGACCGCGTCGATCGACGTGTCTTCGAGAGCCTTGCGGATGTCCGTGAAAAACGCCGGCCTCTTGCCGAGTTCCTTTTCGAGCGCGTCGCAGTTGCGTTGTCCGACCGCCTCGTCGACGTCGATGATCGCGGCAATCTCGGCTCCCTTGCGCTTCTTCAATTCCGAGATGTGTGAACCGCCGCGGCCGTTCACGCCGGTAATCGCAACTCGAATCGTGTTGCCTGGGGCGCTGGACTCTTGAGCGTGTGCGACCGGCTCGATCACGTGCCGAGCGGCGATCGCGGCGGCGGTCGCGAACATCGAGCGTTCGAGCATTTCACGGCGGGAAAGTTGTTGGTGGGACATGGCGAGGCTCCTCGTGGGCGTGTGGGAAGTCCGTGGAATCGGCGAACAACGTGACGAGTCTATTGCTCGGTTTCTCACACCTTCAAGCGTCGGCGTGTGACGGTTGCTATCGCGGCCGATCGTGGATGATCGACCGACATCAGATTTGCCGCGATTCTCAGCGGAAAAACTCGGTCGAATCACTGTTCGGTCGCGACCGCGGGCCGTTATAGTGCCGCCCCTTGCTTGGGCCGGAGGTTTCCGTCGTGTGTGCGAATGGAGCGGCAGAGCAATTCCTCGAACGAACCGTGGTGAAGCAGGCTGCGTCGGCATCGGCCGCTGGTCGCTTGAGCCTTGGGATTGGTAGCAGCAGACAATGGTTGATCGCTTTTTGATTCGTGAATTCAACGTGGATGACGCCGAGCTGGACTCGGCGTTTGATGTTTCTAGCCTCAGCGAGGGTGAGTTCGAGGTTCCTGATGAACTCGAACGGATCTACGGCTCGGTCGGACACGCCTTCGACGTCAATCAGATCATCGAAGGGATCGTCATACGCGTGGATGGCGACGAAGTGCTGGTCGATATCGGCTACAAGAGCGAAGGCGTCGTCACGCTTGACGAATGGGAGCGGGACGATCCGAAGCCGCAGGCCGGCGACAAGATCAGCGTGCTGCTCGAAGAGGTCGAGGATGACTTCGGCTTGATCATGCTCTCGAAGCGGAAGGCCGACCGCGTCCGCGAATGGGAACGGGTCATCAAGAATCACGCCGAAGGGGACGTCGTCAAAGGGGCGGTCCTTCGCAAGATCAAGGGTGGTCTGCTGGTCAACATCGGCGTCAACGTGTTTCTGCCCGCCAGCCAAGTCGATATTCGCCGGCCGCAAGACATCGGCACGTACATCGGCCGCGACATCGAATGCGTGATCCTGAAGATCGACGAGGCTCGCCGCAATATTGTCGTGTCGCGCCGCAAGTTGATCGAGGACCGCCGCACGGAACTCAAGCAAAAATTGCTCACCGATCTCAAGGACGGCGAGGTCCGCAAGGGCATCGTCAAGAACATCGCCGACTTCGGCGCGTTCGTGGACCTGGGTGGCATCGACGGCCTGCTGCACATCACCGACATGAGCTGGGGCCGCATCGGGCATCCCACGGAGGTGGTCAAGATCGATCAAGAGATCGAGGTCATGGTGCTGCACGTCGATCGCGAGAAAGAAAAAATCGCGCTCGGGCTCAAACAACGCTTCCCCAGTCCGTGGGATGCCGTCGGCGACAAGTACCCGGTCGGTGCGAAGATCAACGGCGAGGTCGTCAACGTCATGAGCTACGGCGCGTTCGTGAAGCTCGAAGACGGCATCGAGGGTCTCGTTCACATCAGCGAGATGTCCTGGACCAAGCGGATCAATCACCCGACCGAGATCGTCCAGATCGGTGACAAGGTCGATGTGGTCGTGTTGGGCATCAACAAGGAGAAGCAGGAAATCTCGCTGGGCATGAAGCAGACGCTGCCCAATCCGTGGGACGACGTCGCCGCGAAATACCCAGCGGGTGCGAACGTCAAAGGGGTGGTCCGCAACCTCACGAATTACGGAGCGTTCATCGAACTCGAAGAGGGTGTCGATGCTCTGCTGCACGTCAGCGACATGAGCTGGACTCGCAAGATTTCTCACGCCAGCGAAATGCTCAAGAAGGGGCAGGAGCTGGAGTGCCAAGTATTGACGGTCGATCAGGAGCGAAAGCGAATCGCGCTGGGACTCAAGCAACTCGCCAGCGATCCGTGGGTGACCGACATTCCGTCGAAGTTCCAACCGGGCGAAGTGGTCAAAGGCAAGGTCACGAAGATCACCAACTTCGGAGTCTTCATCGAACTGGCCCCGGAACTCGAAGGCCTGCTGCACATCTCTGAACTGGCGGACTCGAAGGTCGAGAATCCGGAAGAGTTGGTCAAAGTCGGCGACGAGTTGGAAGTCCGCGTCCTGCGAGTGGACACCGAAGATCGCAAGATCGGCCTCAGCCGCAAGCTGACCGGCGAGATCAAGATCGACGAACCCACCCCGGGTGCCATTGCCGTGCCTCGTGAGCAACTGAAGGGCGGCATGGGCGAAGGCGGTGCCGGCCCGCTGTTCACGCTCGGCGGAGGCGACAACTAACCCGTTCGTGTGTTAATCATTCGCCCCAGCGTGCTTGGTCAGCCAACATGCTGGGGCGTTTTCTTGCGCTCGGCCGAAAGCCGTGATCCCAATCAACCGAATCGTCCATGACTGATACCGGCCTGACCCCTGGAGCGATGCGAGCACTCGACGGTGCCGGCCGATTCGCGTGGGCCGCCGGCGCGAGCACGGCCGAACCGCTGCATCTGCTGTGGGCCTTGTCGGTCGATGAAACACGAGCCAGCGAATTGCTCGGTCAGTTCGGCATCAACGGCGAAGCGATTGGGATCGGTTTCTCGTGCGTGCCGACCTTCGACGATTCGCTCGAACCGCCGCCGGTGCCGATTGCGCTCAGCCCAAAGTTGGCGGCCGTCGTTTACGAGGCTCGTGAACTGGCGATGCAACTTGGCTCCGAAGACGGCGCGGGGACCGAGCACTTGCTGTCCGCACTGGCGATCGTCGATGCGACCGTCGCCGAATTCTTCAGCCGCTTCGGACTCAATGTTGCCGGACTTCAAGACCGACTCAAACAACAAGCCGGGATCCCTGTGGAACCGATCGTCCCTGAGTTTGACATCCATTGGACGGAGCCGTCGGAATCAGACCTGACCGACACGCTGCGAACGCTCGACGCGGCAGCGAATCGCGCTCGCGAAGGACTGCGAGTGGTCGAGGATTTCGTGCGATTCTCGCTCGACGACTCGCACCTCTCGCGGCTGCTCAAGGAACTGCGGCACGAATTAACCGAGCGACTGTCGGACCTCGACCGTTTGGGACTGATCGTGGCACGAGATACGCTCGGCGACGTGGGTACGCGCATCAAAACGCCGCGTGAGCAGACTCGGCTGCTGCCCAGAGA
This sequence comes from Candidatus Kuenenia stuttgartensis, assembly GCA_945906725.1. Taxonomy (GTDB): domain Bacteria; phylum Planctomycetota; class Planctomycetia; order Planctomycetales; family Planctomycetaceae; genus SXKJ01. Next base: position 16,673 of record CAMDRI010000078.1, read on the forward strand.
CGTCGTCGTCGCCAACTGCCGCCGCGTCGAAGAAGCGCTCCGCACGCTCGAAGAATTTTCCAAATTGCTGCTCGGCCACTCGGCCGCTGGCTCGTCCGGCGAAGAGTCCACCAACTCGCCACAGCCTCGGCCAAGACTCGCCGATCCACGATTGCCGGCACATCTCGAACAACTCCGTTACCGGCTGTACACGATCGAAAAAGCGTTGACCACGACGCTCGTCGCACGCGAGCGACTGGCTGGCTGCGACTTGTATTTGCTCGTTACCGAAGCGTTGTGTCATCACGGCAGCGGCCCTGCGATTCGGCAAGCTCTCGAAGCCGGCGTGCGAATCTTTCAGCTTCGCGAGAAGGAAATGACCGACCGCCAACTGCTGGAATCCGCTCGCCGAATCCGCGAATGGACGCGCGAGGCCGGTGCACTCTTCATCATGAACGACCGCCCCGATCTCGCCGTACTGGCCGAGGCCGACGGAGTCCATGTCGGCCAAGACGAACTCTCCGTCCGCGAAGCCCGTCGCATCGTCGGCCCACATCGGCTGGTTGGAGTCTCGACGCACACCATCGAACAAGCTCGGCAAGCCGTCCTCGACGGAGCCGACTACCTCGGCGTCGGCCCCTGCTTCGCGACCGGCACGAAATCGTTCGAGCAACTCGCTGGGATCGATTTCGTCCGTCAGGTCGCCGCCGAAATCACGCTCCCGTGGTTCGCGATCGGCGGCATTTCACCCGCGAACATCGCCGCCGTGCGATCCGCCGGCGCGAGCCGAGTCGCAGTCAGCAGTGCCGTCTGTTCGTCGCCAATTCCGGGACGCACAGTGGTGGAGTTGATCGACCTTTTGCGGCAATTTTCGGCGAGCGGGGGACGTCAGTCCCACGAGTAGTAATTAGGTTTCTCGCAGAGCACTGATGATCGGCATCCGGACGGCACGCAGGGCAGGGAACAGGCCGCCGACCAGACCCATTGTCAGCGCCATGAGGACGCCGCGAAACAGGACGCTGGGGCCGAAGCGGAACGCAAATGTGATTTCGCTGAACGTGGCCCAGTTGGCCGTGCCGGTGGAGAGGCCATTGAACGGCAGAGTCGCCAGACAGCCCAGCAAGCCGCCGAGCAAACACAGCAAGACTGACTCAAACAGGAATGACGTCAGGATGCTGCGGCGGCTGAAGCCGATCGCACGCAACGCTCCGATTTCTCGGCCGCGGCTGGCGATGGCGGCGTACATCGTATTCGCGGCGGCGAACATCGCGCCCATCGTCAAGAAGATCGCGATCGCGAAGCCGACGAACTTGATCGCAATCGACGCCGACATCTGCCTCTCGAAATACGCCGGTTCGTCCATCGCGTCGAGTTTGAATTGCTCGTCGTCGCGGATGCGCTTCAGCAGCGCGGTCTTCGCGGCTTCGTCGCGGCAGCGCAGATTTACGGCGGACAGAGCTTCGGGTGTGCGACGAGCGCCAGTCAGGTCGCGGAGGTCGGTCCAGACTTCGGATTCGGCGGAGCTTCCGGCGGCTTCAAAGTAGCCGACGATTTCAAAGTGGATCTTATTGATTTCGAGCTTTTCACCGATGGCCAAATTTTCGAATCGCTCGGCCATGCGATCGCTGGTGATGGCCTCGTTGACTCCGATACGGACGTCGCGACCGCGCACGATCTTGAATCCAGGACGCAGGCCACGGCCGACGTCCTGCAGGCCGCGGACGATCAAGTTGGTCGTGCCACCGTTGTTTCGACGGGGCTTGGTCAGGATCGTGACGAACTCGGACGAGCACAGCGGCTGACCGGAACTGTCCGTCGCGATGCCGTCGAGATTGGCGATCTCCTTCGCAACCTTCTGGTCGATGTTGCTGGAGGTCTCTTCGGTCGTCCCTTTTCGCAGAACGATCAAGTCCAACCGGTCGCCGCTGATCCGTAACGCATGGTCCAGGCCGTCGGTCAGTCCGAACGTCAGCACCGTGGCCCAGACGACAAGCCCTGTCCCGACGACAGTCATCAGCGTCGTGACCCAGCGAACTCGAAGATTGCGGACGTTGTATTTGACGGGAATCATTGAAAGGTCTCGTTTCGGCGAGCGGGGGGCGTTAGCCCTCCGAGTTCTTCTTCGTTGGTCTTGTTCTCATCGCTATTTCTCGGAGGGTTGATACCCTCCGCTCGCCTGTGGCGAAGACGCTACACGACGCGGCGGAGGCCATCGATCACGGATAACTGTGCCGCACGGACGGCGGGGACGATGCCGCTGACGAGGCCGATGCCGGCGGCGGTCGCCAGCAAATACACCAGCCACGGGCCGAACATCTCGAACACAGACAGCAGCATGATTTGCGAACTGAGTGTGTGAAGCAGTTCCAAGCACACGCAGCCGATGAAGATGCCGAGCAGTCCGCCCAGCAGTGTGATCGAGCAGGCTTCGCCCAAGATCGTCACGAGTACTCGGCGGCGCGAAAAGCCAATCGCTTTGAGCACAGCGATCTCAGTCGTTCGTTCGCGCATCGACATGGCCATCGCGTTGGCTGCCACCAGCGACAACGAGAACACGACCGCCAGACCGATGTTGCGAATGTAGGCCTGCACGTTGCCCAGCATGTCTGTGAACATCTGAGCGAACGCAGCCTCGGTCTGGGTGCGAGTCGGGTTGTCGGAACTGGCGAAGCGTTCGTCGATTCTCTGTGAGACACTTGCCATCGACTCCGCTTGAGAGACTCGCGCGAAGATTGTCCCCGCGTTGCCAGTCCCCGGAGTATTCATTTCCCGCATCCCCTCATCGAGGTACAGCCAGTTGAACCACAGCGAGTCGGTGCTTTGCGGCGCATCAAACATGCCGCACAGCACCAAGTCCAAATTGAATCGATAAAAAGTACCTTGCAGCGGAATTCGTTCGCCGATCTTCCAGCCACGCTTATCCGCCAATCTCCGATCCACAACGCAACCGTTACGAGTCTTTTGAAACTCGGCGAGCTGTTGCGGGGCGATGCTGAACTCGTCCCACACGTCGAATGCGGCTTTGGGGTCGCAGCCGAACTGAGCGAACGGCATCTGCTCTTCTTTGTAGTTGCCACCGTACCAGGCATACGGCGTCGCGGCCTTGATCCCCTCGGTCCCGCGGATTCGATCGACGTACGAGATGGGCAACATTCCTGAAAAACCTTGGCTATTCATCACAACGATGCGGTGTTTCTTTTCGGCCTCTTTGCCCCAGACGCCCTGCATGGCCATGTAGCCGTTCAGCACCGTCATGAGCGCAAGGCTGAATCCGACCGAGAGAATCGTCAGCGTCGAACGCAGCTTGTTCCGTTTGAGATTTCGCCAGATGTAGAACAGCGTGTGCATGGTTTACTCCTGCCCGGCGTGTGTCTTCTCGACCAGCACGCCTTTCTGCAAATGCACGATTTGCTTCGCGCGAGCCGCTGCGTCGGGATCGTGAGTGACCATGATGATCGTCTTGTGGAACTCGCGATTCAGCCGTTCCATTAAGTCGAGAATTTCGCCCGCCGACTTGGCATCGAGATCGCCGGTCGGCTCGTCCGCGACGATCAGCGTCGGGTCGGTGGCGATCGCCCTGGCGATCGAGACTCGCTGTTCCTGACCACCGGACAGTTGGCGTGGATAGTGATGCGACCGGTCACTCAGGCCGACGACTTGCAGCGCGGCCTCGACGTGCTCGCGACGTTCACGCCTCGACAACGAAGTCAGCGTGAGCGGTAACTCGACATTCTCGAAGGCCGTCAGCACAGGGATCAGGTTGTAAAGCTGAAAAATGAACCCGATGTGCCGCGAGCGCCAGCGTGCCAGCTTACTTTCCGAAGTCGACTCCAACCTTTGTCCGCACACGGTCACAGTGCCGGAGGTCGGTCGATCCAGGCCTGCGACCAAATTGAGCAACGTGGATTTTCCGGAACCCGACGGTCCCATCAACGCCAGATAGTCGCCACGTTTGAGTTCCAGATTGATTCCCGACAGCACCGGTATCGTGATCGCATCGCGATGAAATTCTTTGCAAACGTCGTGAACGACGACAACCGGCTCGCCGTTTTCAAGATGTGCTTCCGACAAAGTTGGTCTCCTCAATTGGTGAGCGGCGGATGTTTTATCGTCCAATCTTCACAAGCTGTCCCGATTCCAAACCCGGTGGGGCGATGACGACTCGCTCGCCACCGGACAGACCTTCGGTGATTTCCGTGCGTTTGTCACGTTCGCTGCCCGCCTTCACATCTTGGCGACGAATTCGGTCCTGTTCGTCTGCAATCCACACGAAGCGACCGGCATCGTCGGCGCGAATCGCTTCGGTATCGCAGAAGACACGGCGAGTTGGTGTTTCGACGGCGGACTCAGTCTCGGCGGGCAGGAAGTAAACCGTCGCGCTCATGTTTGGAAACAGCCGTGGATCGACGTTGATGATTTCGACCTTCACTTTGATCGTGGCTCGCGCGCGATCCCCCATCGGAATGATTTTGCGGACTCGGCCCTGGTAGCGGAATTTCGGAACGGCATCGACGGCAACCTCGGCAGTTTGGCCGGGCGTCACTCGGCTGATGTAGTCTTCCTTCACGTCGCATTCGACTTCCAGATGTTCGAGATCGGCGACCGTCACGGCCGAGCCTCGTCCTGACGCCTCGCCCATCCCGCCGGGGAGAATCGATTCACCGACCTCGGCATCTTTGGAGATCACGGTGCCGTTAAACGGGGCTTTGATAAACATGTTCTCCTTCATCTGTTCCGCTTCACGGACACGCGCTTCGGCCAGAGCAATTTCGGCGGCCAGTGACGCGCGACGGGCCACGTTTCCGTCGTGTTTAAATTTCTTTTCGTCGTACTCGGAATCCGAAATTGTCTTGGATTTCCATTGCCGCTCCGCACGGTCAAGTTCGCGCAGACTCTGAGCGATCATGATGTCTTGTTCGGCCGCCGCCGTTTTAGCTCGCAACAACGAGGCCATGACGGCCGCGAGCGAGGCTTCCAAATCCGCGTGTTCGAGCACGGCTAGCACCTGACCTGTCTCGACACGACTCCCTTCCTCGACATGCACCAGCTCGATGCGCCCCGGAGCCCGCGCACCAATTTTCGCTTGCCGACGCGACTCCAAGTAGCCGGTCGCGACCACCAGCGCCTCGGCGGATCTTCCGGTTTCCACGGTCACCGAACCGAGGCGAACCTCCGGCCGAGACTGAATCATCTCCGGAACGGTCAACCAATTCTTGCCGATGGAAATCCAGCCGCTCTTGGACGCCAAAGCGAATCCGCCCAGGCCTGTTGCCAACAGCACGGCAAGTCCGAACAGCACTTTTGGCCACGTGCGGCGCGGTGGCGGTGCGGAACGCGAGATCCGCAGTTTTGCTAAGGCGTCCGGCGATGAACTCGCTGGCGGAGAGGACACGGACATGAAATGTTTCTCGACGGGCTTAGGGCAGTCGTGGCCTTGGGCGAACTCTGGCTCACGGACGTCAGGCTAATCATCCGGATTCGTGACGGTCAACTAGCTCAGTCAGCCACGCGCCGGCTGGTTTATGGTCGCGGCTTCGCCCCCCACTCGCCGAGCGTCACATCGATCTTCTTGCCCAGCCGCTCGCGGAGCTTCTCAAGGTACTCTTTCGCGTCGTCCGATTCCGGCTGTCCTCTGAGCCGTCCCAAGTCGTTCATTTCTTCGTTGTCGGCACCACGCAGCACTTCGAGTTTGATGACGTCCCCCGGCTGTTTTGTGCCGATGAGCTTCACTAAATCCTGAAACGTGTTGACCGGCTTGTCATCGAATCCGATGACGACATCTCCCGCCATGAGTTTCGCTCGGTCAGCGGGCGTGTCAGCCGGAACCTCGTGGATGTGGCAAATGGGGACGTTGGGCAGCGTCTTCACGCCTAGAAACGCGGGGCCGCGATAATCCACAGACAGAGCCGGCAGCATGCGGCGCAGTTCGTCAATCGCATCTTGAGTGACGCCGGGGGTGACGATCTTGCCCGTGGTTTGATCCTGGAGCAGGTACAGTTGGGTGAGGCCGCTCACACGCCGCAGATACTTAAGACCCTCTTCGCCGCCGCGCCAGCTTCGGCCCAAGATCACCAAGAAGGACCGTGCCTCATCGGGACCGGCGATTCGCAGGCGTCCCATCATCGTTGAGACTTCGATGGTTCCGCCGAACTGTTTGATCTGAGCGATCGCGCGGTCTTGCCGAATGGTGGTCGCGTACTGATCCAGCACCTCAACCGCTCGGCTAGCCATGTGCCGATTCTTGGATTCGACAAGCTGCTCGAAGGCCACTTCAGCCGGCTCGATGAGTTCGTCCTTGCCGGACGTGTACCAAGCTCGCAAGATCGTGGTGATGCGGCAGGTCGCTTCAAGACTACTGGTTGGCACCGCCTTCACCAGCAATTCCGCAGCATCGGCACCGGCAGCAATCAAGTTTCGAGTTGCCGCTTCGCGTCGCGTGAATTCGGGCGCATTCAGGTCGCGAATCCACTGCTCGATTTCGTCTGGCGTCGCCTTGGGAACGATAGACGGTTGACGAACGGTCGGCGGGTCATCGGCGACCGCGGAATTCACCGCGAAGCCAATCGCGCAGATCAGAATCAGAAAATGAATTCGTAGCATGATTTACCCCACGTCAGATTACGGCATCGGTTGGTCTGCGCCGAGAGTGGGCTTCGACAACGCGATCCGGATTGGGGCTGAGGCTTCGAATCGGTCTCCGTGTTGAGACTGGAATCGGACGTGAAGTTCGAGGTCGCTGTTGGTCGGCGGCGATTGCCACGGCAACTCAAAGCGGTAGCCAAAACTGCCGAGCGTTTTTTGCCAGGCGACCCGAGTCTTCGCGGCATCGAATGTCCAGAGACCGAGCCGTTTTTGCTCCGCAGACTGCGAAGGATCGAGCAACTCGCATTCGACCTGGCCTGGCAATTGCACCGGCTGTTCTCGCTGATTAATCGCGGCAAAAACGAGCGTGACCTGGTCGTCCCCCGGCTGGCCGTCGCGGTTGAAGCCGCCGGTCAAAAGCGAGTTGATCTTCAAACCAACGACTTGGAAATGCAGTTCGCTGAGATCAATCGTCGCCTCGTGGCTGGCCGACTGCACGACTTTTTGCTTAAGCGTTTCATTCAAACGGCGTGCCGCAGTCAATTCAGAGTCGGTCCGATCAACTTGCGCGTTCAGCGAACGGAGTCGGTCTTCATATTCTCGCAAGCGAGCCTCGAGCAGATCGACATTGCCTCGGCTCGCGCAGCCAGAAGCAGCGATGACGGCGAGCGAGAACAGTCGAAAAGTGAGCCTCATCGGTGATGGCTCCCAAAAAACTACTTTGTCTCACCGGTCTTCACCGGCAATTTGCTGAGCACATGGTCGATCAGGCCATAGTCCTTGGCCTCGTCGGCGGTCATGAAGTTGTCGCGGTCCGTGTCGTCTTGCAGTTGATCGAGCGTTTTACCAGTGTGCTTCATCAGGATTTCGTTCATGCGGCGTTTGACTTTGATCACTTCCTTGGCGTGGATTTCGAGTTCGGTGGCCGTGCCCTGCATCCCCGCCAGCGGCTGGTGGATCATGATGCGAGCGTTCGGCAACGCGAATCGTTTTCCAGCGCATCCGGCGGTGAGCAGCACGGCACCCATGCTGCTGGCTTGGCCGATGCAGTACGTCGCGACGCTGCAATTGATGTATTGCATCGTGTCGTAGATCGCCATGCCCGCCGTGATCGAGCCGCCCGGCGAGTTGATGTAAAAATGAATGTCCGCCTTGCTGTCCTCGAATTGCAGGAACAGGAGCTGAGCGACAATCGCATTGGCGACGTCGTCGTTGACCTGACTGCCCATGATCACGATCCGGTCTTTGAGCAGCCGGCTGTAGATGTCCATGACCCGCTCTTCGCGGCCACTCTTTTCAACGACCCAAGGAACAAGCACCGACATGGAAGACTCGCTTTTTTAGCCACGCTCGCCAGAGTGTGGGTTTGTTGGTGACTCGGCTCACGCTCTGGCGAGCGTGGCTACGATTAGTTGGAGTTATTCAATAACCGGCTTGGTTTCCGGCGGAGCTTTGCTGAGGACTTCATCGACCAGGCCATAGGTCTTCGACTCGGTCGCCGTCAAGTACCGATCACGAGCGGTGTCGCGGGCGATCACTTCAATCGGCTGGCCGGTATGGCCGGCGAGGATTCTGTTGAGCACCTCGCGCGTGTCGATAATGTCCTTAGCTTGAATCTCAATGTCCGAGACTTGGCCGCCGACCTCGCCGTAGGGCTGATGGATCATCATCTTGGCGTGCGGCAGAATGTGTCGTTTGCCCTTCGTGCCACCAGCGACCACGATCGCTCCGCCACTGGCCGCCAGTCCCACGCAGTAGGTCGCAACTTTGCAGTCGATAAACTGCATCGTGTCGTAAATCGCCATCGTTGCCGTGACCGAACCGCCCGGCGAGTTCACGTACAAATGGATGTCTTGGTTTCGGCTTTCCGATTGCAGGAAAAGCAGTTTCATCACGATCAGGTTGGCGACGCCGTCGTTGATGACCCCTTCCAAAAAGATGATGCGGTTTTCCAGCAGTAGATCGCCGATCCCCATCTGCCGCTGCCGCGCGTATTCGCGGCGGGAGTTCTCCCACTGTCCGGTCCTGGCCATCCACTGATCCAACATGTTGACTCCTAAAGGCTCGATCCGCCGAGTGCCATGAACGATTCGTTCGCGCGGCCGTGACCGGGGCGGGTGAGATACCGGATGCCAATAACGACCGTCAAGAGACCTTCGACAACCGGGATGCGGCTCATTCTGGAACCGACTCGCGATTCGTCAATCGGCGTTTTCCGAAGCGGGAGGAACTGCGGTCATTCGGCGGTGCATCGACACGATGACCAGAAACGCCAGATAGTCGTGGACGGAGTGGATCACGATGGGAGTCAGCAAATTCTGCGGCTCCGTGACGGCCATCGTCCAACTGAGATAGCTGCCAATCACGAAGGCTAGAATCCCATACAACGGCGTGATCCAATGCACGACTCCGAAGAGGACATTGCACCACAACGCGCCGATCCACGGTTGCAATAGCCCGCGAAACAGCAACTCCTCCGCTACGCCCGCTAGGAGCGATAGCAGGATCAAATCGTACCAGCGCAGGATGGACAGCGACGGAGCCAATTCTTGCGAGAGGAAATTGCGGATCTTCCGCAGCTCGCCGATTGGGATGCGATAAGTTAGATAGAACACCAAGAACGTTGGCACCGCGCCAAGCAATCCCAAGCCGACGGCCAGCCAGCTCCATGAAACGTGTTCGAGTGGATTGATCTCGAGAAGCCAGCCTAAACCCACGGCTGCCAGTGCCAGACTTCCCTCGAACAGGCCGGCGAAGTTCAAGAATTGGCTGCGATTTCGAGGGTCGAACATGAATCTCACTGGCGTCGCTACGCCGCAACTTGGCGGGGGCATTGTCGTTGAAGTTTGCCAACACGAAAAACGCAATTCGCAGCTGATCTCAAACCAAAAATCCAGAATGACACTTGCTGAGAAACCCAATCCTACCCACGCAAAAACTTAACGGTTGTTCCGCGATCTTTCCAGAATTGAAGCTGGTGCCCATGCTTTGCCATTCGACGAGTCGCTAACTCACCAGCAGGCATGCGGAAAGTGGACCTGCCCAAGGATTGCGTGCGCCGGGTTAAGAGTGGGACTGATGGTTTGACACGGAACAAGTTCCTGAGAATCAGGCCGCAGGCCTGGGGGTTGGCGGCGGGGGGCATTTTCCGCCGCGCGCAGTCGACTCAAATCTGTCATAGACGGAGCGCGGCGGAAAATACCCCCCGCCG
>CAMDRI010000079.1 GCA_945906725.1 Candidatus Kuenenia stuttgartensis
CTCAACCGCATCGGGCTCACACTCTTGAAAGCCGACCAGACGGTCAAAGCCGGCATCGCCTGCAAACGCAAAACCGCCGGCTGGGACAACAACTACCTCATCCAACTTCTACTCAACACTCCATCCATTTAGCTGCGTATGCCCTGGAAGGGCTAGGTGGTAAAGAGGTAAGGCGGACAGGGGGGTGCTGCGTTTTGGACGAGTCATTTTTTGACCGTCAGCAGTTTGTCTTCCGGGAACGTCTCCAGTTCGAGTCCCTTCCACTGCAATTCCTGCGGTTCTTTGTTCGAATGCAGTTGCAATCCAATCGGCGCTTCCTTGATCCGATCCGGTTCTGGCTCCCGCCAGTCGGAGATCAGCGTGCCGTTGAGCACGAAGCGAATGCGGTTGCCTTGGGCCAGGATTTCCATTTTGTTCCAGTCGTGCTGCTTGCCAACCGACTTGGCTTTGTCGGCGTTCTGGTGCAGCATTTGACGGCCGTACAAGTCGTAGAAGCCGTAGCCCGACGGATACATCACCAGATGCCCGGCATAGGTGAATTTGTCCTTCTGCTCCGGCGCGAGTCGGCCCCACATCGCAATCCCGGAGTGCATCTCGGATGTCACCAGCTTGGATTCGAAGACCAAACGGAAGTCGGAGAATTTTCGTTCGGTCAGCAAATAGGTGCTGACCGGTACCGGCTCAGTGTTCTTGCCGGTAATCGCGCCGTCCTTCACCGACCAATACTGCTCGTGACCGACCCAGCCGGTCAGGTCTTTGCCGTTGAAGATTTGGACTTTTTCGCGCTTCCCCTCGCGCGGTGGCACGACCGGTGCTTCCTTCTTCTCCTGGGCGTTCGTTGTGGTGGCCAACGACACGATCAATCCAACAACGAACGCACAGCACGCACACCAGCGCAGCAAGTGACTCATGGCAGGCTCCTGATTGTGGAAGAGACGAGTTAAAGGAAGGGAGATGATTCAGGTCGCAAACGACTGCGTCAAGCAGCGGCGGGCAACTTGGGGTGACAGATTGAATGCCGACTTGCTATCACCTGCCTCGATTTCAAATTTAATCCGCTGTGGCAGATGAGATCTTCGCAGGGAGACAGCTTCATGGGTGTGCCGATTTCGCAAATGTGGACCGTTGCCACTTATGTGCTTGGCCAGAAGCTGCGCGGGGTGAAGCGGTATCCGCTGGTGCTGATGTTGGAGCCGTTGTTTCGTTGCAATCTGGCGTGTGCTGGCTGCGGAAAGATTCAACATCCGGCCGAAATCCTCCGCAAACAGTTGACGCCAGAGGAGTGCTTTCAGGCGGTTGATGAGTGCGGTGCTCCGATGGTCTCGATCCCCGGTGGCGAGCCGTTGCTGCATCCGCAAATCGGTGAGATTGTGAGTGGCTTGGTCGCTCGCAAAAAGTACGTTTACCTTTGCACGAATGCCTTGCTGCTGGAGAAGCACCTATCGAAGTTCACGCCTTCGAAGTATTTGTCGTTCTCGGTACATCTCGACGGGCCGGCCGAGGAACATGACTTCGCGGTCTGTCGCGACGGCACTTACGAGATTGCCGTTGGTGCGATCAAGGCGGCGATCAAAGCCGGTTTCCGAGTGACGACGAACTCCACGCTGTTCAACAACGCTCAGCCGGAACGCTATCACGAGTTCTTCGACACGCTCATGGAGATGGGGGTCGAGGGGATGATGGTCTCGCCGGGCTACCCGTATGAGAAAGCTCCCGACCAAGAGCATTTCCTGCATGCGCGCGAGACGGTCCGCTTGTTTCGTCGATTGCTCGACGGCGCGAAGCGAAACTGGCGGTTCAATCAGTCGCCGCTGTTCATCGAGTTCCTCAAGGGGAACTGGGATCTCGAATGTACGCCGTGGGGCAGTCCGGCGTACAACATTTTTGGTTGGCAGAAGCCGTGCTATCTGCTCAACGAGGGCTATGCCTCTAGCTTCCGCGAAATGATGGAAACGACTGAGTGGCACCGCTACGGCCGGGCGAGCGGCAACTCGAAATGCGCCGACTGCATGGTCCACTGCGGCTACGAGCCGAGCGCCGTCGCCGACACGTTTGGATCTTTGCGTGGCTTGATGACGGTCGCGAAGCTGTTCCTGTTCGGCCCCGGCAAGAAGAACAAGCCGCTCTCGCCTGTTCCGATGTCGCATTTCGATGAAACACGGCGTTCGAGCCTTGTCGAGTTGACGGTGTTAGACTGAGAGACGACTTATCCGGCCGAAAGCCCGCAGCCGTTGTTCTTTTTCTGAGCCCCGAAAAACGGTATCACGGCGGTCGGCCTTCGGCTGACGGCGATCGGCTGGAAACACGATCGAATGGAGAATTATGTTTCGATCACTTGGGTTCGGACTGTTGCTTGTCGGCTTCATTACTCACACCACTCGCGCCGAGGATGCCGTGATCGAGAATGTCGTGTTTGCCATTCATGGGGGGATCGGCTTGGACAAGGTCGAGATGACTCCAGAAATCGACAAGCGAGTCCGTACCGAATTGGAACAAGCATTGCGCGCCGGTTTCGCCACGCTCAACAAGCCGAACGCGACGGGACTCGACGCTGTTGAAGCGGCAATTCGGTTGATGGAAGACTCGCCGCAATTCAATGCCGGCCGCGGAGCGGTCTTCACTCACGACGGACGCAACGAACTGGACGCCTCAATCATGGAAGGCAAGACGCTCAAGGCCGGCAGCGTCGCGGGGGTCTCGACGGTCAAGAACCCAATCACGGCGGCGCGGGCGGTTATGGAGAAATCGAAGCATGTGCTGCTCGTCAGTCGCGGAGCCGAAGCCTTCGCGGCGGAGAAGGGTCTGGAGATTGTCGACCCGAAATACTTCTGGACCGAGGAACGGTGGAAGCAGCTTCAGAAGCAGATTGAGGAAGAAAAGAAGAGATCAGATGTCAGAGGTCAGAGCTCAGAGGAAATCTCAGAGCGATATCTGCCAGGGTTTTCGTTCGGCACGGTCGGTGCGGTCGCGCTCGACAAGGCTGGTAATCTTTCGGCCGGCACTTCGACCGGTGGCATGTCGAACAAGCGTTGGGGGCGAGTCGGTGACTCGCCGATCATCGGAGCGGGAACGTACGCCGACAACGAAGCCTGTGCGATCTCGGCGACCGGTCACGGTGAGTATTTCATTCGATATGCCGTCGCTCATGACATCGTCGCGTTGATGAAATACAAGTGCCTCGCGGTCAACGCCGCGTCGGATGAAGTTATCCGCAAAAAGCTCAAAGCAGCCGGTGGCGAAGGTGGAGTCATTTGCCTCGACCACAAAGGGCGTTTTTATCCGTCGTACAACACCGAGGGAATGTATCGCGGTTGTATCACTCGTGACGGCCAGGTGCAGGTCCGGATCTTCGAGAAGTAACCCAGACGTTTCAATCCGAAGCTGCGGGACCATGAGTCTTGAGTCTGCCTGAAAGGGCTGACCGACAGTTTGCCCAACCGAGCGGTCACGGCTAAAGTGATCCCGCTTTCGGGGTTGCCAGTTTTCACGGAATGAAGCATGAAACGTCGCGTCGTCGTTACGGGAATGGGCTGCATCACACCGGTTGGAAACACCGTTGGCGAGATGTGGAATTCCTTGAAAGAATGCGCCAGCGGCGTGGGACCGATTACTTGTTTTGATGCGTCCCAATTCCCCACGAAGTTTGCCTCGCAGGTGAAGAACTTTCGGCTGGGAGATTACGTCCCGAACCCCGAGCGCTACGAGCACTGCGGTCGGAACACCCAGTTCGCGATCAGCGCGGCGACTCAGGCGATGAAAGATTCGGGGCTGGACGAGCGAGACATCGATCCGACTCGCTTCGGCGTGTACCTCGGTGCTGGTGAGGGACAGCAGGATTTGCAAATATTCATGTCGATGATCGCACTCTCGAAAAAACCGGATGGCGAGCTGGATTTCGAACGTTTCACCAAACTGAGTCTGGAACGGCTCAACGGTGAAAAAGAAAAGCAGCAAGAGCCGAACATGACCCCGGGACATCTGGCGGGCTTGTTCAATGCGCAAGGCCCGAATCTGAACTGTCTCACGGCGTGCGCGGCGAGCAGCCAAGCGCTGGGCGAGGCCACTGAACTGGTTCGTCGCGGCGACGCGGACATCATGCTCAGCGGCGGCGCTCACAGCATGATTCATCCGTTTGGAGTTACGGGATTCAACTTGCTGACGGCATTATCGACTCGGAATGACGACCCACAGGGGGCATCCCGGCCTTTTGACCGTGAACGGGACGGGTTTGTACTCGGTGAAGGTGCCGGCATGTTGATCCTCGAAGAACTGGAACACGCCAAGCAGCGGCGAGCAAAAATCTACGGCGAGATTGTGGGCTACGGCTCGACGTCCGATTCGTACCGCGTCACCGACATCCACCCGGAAGGCCGCGGCGCGGCGGCGTGTATCAAGATGGCGATGGAAGACGCGCAGGTGAATCCGGAAGACATCGACTACATCAACGCTCACGGGACCAGTACGTCGGTCAACGATCGCACCGAAACGATGGCGATCAAACGAGCACTCGGAGAGCGAGCGTTCAAGACGCCGGTCTCCAGCACCAAAAGTATGATGGGACATTTGATCGCCGCAGCTGGCGCGGTCGAAGCCATGACCTGTTTGCTGGCGCTCGAGGATGACGTCCTGCCGCCAACGATCAACTATGAAAATCCCGATCCCGATTGTGACCTGGATTACATTCCGAATCAGCCTCGTGAAGATAAAGCCAAGGTCGCGATTTCCAACAGCTTCGGCTTCGGCGGCCAGTGTGTCAGTCTGATTCTTCGTGAGTTTCGGGATTGAACGGACGCAGCCCGGCAAATGTTTGCTCGGCTGTGAGGAGCACCAGACCAACCGCACGGACACGCACGCCTCGCAGATCTTCTCAACCTAGAAGTTATCACCGTGATTTGGGCAATCGTTGGATTGTTGGCAATTGTTGTGCTGGCGGACGTGCTGATTCAGTGGCATGCCGTGCGCGTCGTGTTGGCGCTGATCGAAAACTCGCCGCCGTTTCGGATCGAATCGCTGCCGCCCGATCCGGATGCGGAGCCATTTTCCACTCGCACGGTCGATGGCGTCACATTGCGAGGCTGCTTGTATCGTCACTCAGAGCAAACGCCGCGCGGGTTGATCGTATTCTGCCCGGAGTTCGCCAGCAATCATCGGTCGGCGATGCTGTATTGCTCGGCCCTGTCGCGAGCCGGTTTCCATGTGCTGACTTTCGACTTTCGCAATCACGGCGACAGTGACTCGATGCCCGGCTATGAGCCGTTGCATTGGCTGACGCATTACGAAATCATCGACCTCAACACGGTGATCAATCACGTTTACTCGCAACCCGATCTCACCGAATTGCCGCTGGGGCTGTTTGGAATCAGCCGCGGTGGCAGTGCCGCGCTGTACGTCGCCGCGCAACGGCAAGAGGTGCTGCGAATCGCCACCGAGGGAGCTTTCGACACCGAGTTGTTGATGATGGCGCACGCTCAACAGTTCGTTTCGATCGCCGCTCCTGAGGTGCTGGCCAAGTTGTTCCCCAAATGGCACATCAAATTGACGATCAAGTTTGCACGCTGGATCAGTCAGCGGCGGCGTCATTGTCGCTACGCGATGCTTGAACGGGTTCTTCCACAACTGGCCGGCAAACCAGCGCTCGTGATCGCGGGCCTGCGAGACACGTATGTGTTGCCCGGAGTCGCACGGGAGATCACTCGCTTGATCGGTCAGCCGGACGCGTTATGGGCGGTTGCAAAGGCCAAACATAATCTCGCCCGCTCTGTGAATCCCGATGAGTACGACCGTCGCTTGGTGGAGTTCTTTTTGGGCTTGGAGCCGCCGTTCGATGAGCCGAGCAAGTTCTCCGCGACGCAACCCTCGCACGGCCATCGGACCAAGCCCAAATAACTCAACGGACTTCTCAACCAAAGGGACTCGGATGTCTCAGGTGCTCGCCCATGACCGCCGGTTAAAAAATGGCTGGACTCGTTCACTCGTCTTCGCGTGCGCGATCCTGCTGTGGGTGAGTTTGGGCTGCGGAATCCTGTTCGCTGCGGAACCTGCCCTCAAAGTTCCGGCCGGATTCGACGTCCAGTTGTTTGCGGACGACGATCTCGCTCACGACATTCACTGCCTGACGATCGATTCGCGCGGACGAATCACGGTGGCGGGGAACGGGTTCATCAAGCTCTTGATCGACTCCGACGCCGATGGTGTCGCCGACAAAGCAGAACTCTTTGCGGAAGGTCCGGCCATCGGAGTGCAGGGCATGTACTGGCATGGCTCGGACCTCTTGGCCGTTGGTGGTGAGGGCCTGTTGAGGTTTCGCGACCGCAATGGTGACGACAAAGCTGACGGTCCGCCCGACGTGTTGCTGAAGGTCAAATGCGGCGGCGAGCATCACGCGCACTCGATCCAGCGCGGGCCGGATGGATGGTGGTATTTGATCGCCGGCAACGACAGCGGAATCGACGCCAAGTATGTCACATTGCCGACCGCGCCGATCAAACAGCCGCAAGCCGGCGTGCTGTACCGGCTCAAGCCGGACCTCAGTGGAGGCGAGGTGGTGGCTCACGGATTGCGAAATGCTTACGACTTCGCGTTCAACCGTACGGCCGATGCCTTCACGTTCGACAGCGATGACGAGCGGGACGTTTCGCTGCCGTGGTATCGCCCGACGCGCGTGTTTCAGTTGCTGCCGGGATCGCATGCCGGTTGGGTGACGCGAAGTTGGAAGCGTCCCGACGAGTTCCTCGACATGCCGCCGGTGGTCACGTCGGCCGGACGAGGTTCACCCACCGGCGTCGTCTGTTATCAGCATCGGCAGTTCCCGGAAAAATACCGCGAGTCTTTGTTTGTGCTCGACTGGACATTCGGCCGAGTGCTCGCGTTGCCGCTCGTGCGAAACGGTTCCGCTTGGTCGGCTGAACCGGAATTGTTCCTGTCCTCCGCCGGTGATCACGGCTTCGCACCTACCGATGCCGAGGTCGGTCCCGACGGCAGCTTGTTCGTGAGCTTCGGGGGCCGAGGAACTCGGGGCGGCGTTTGGCGCGTGTCGTATCCGGCGGGACGAAAAGACAAACTCGCCGCCGACGATGTGGCGGACGACTCGGTGGCGACCGACAAGCTCAGCGCGTGTTTGACCGCTCCACAGCCCTTGAGCAGTTGGTCACGAACTCGCTGGCAACCACTCGCTCGGCAGCTTGGCCGCGAGCCGTTCCTCGAAGCCGCGAACAACGATGCCTTGCTGCCAGCCGTGCGGTTGCGAGCGATTGACGTGCTCACCGAGTCCTTCGGCGGCATCACCGAAACCGAAGCAGGGGAGTTGTCTCAAGCCACGCCGGCCGAAGTTCGCGCGAAGGCGATTTGGTCGCTCGGACGAACACGAGTGCAGCCGCTCGATGCCAGCGTCACAAAGTCGTTTCTTCAGGACCGTGATCCGCTCGTCAATCGTGCGGCGCTGGAAGCGATCTTGTCGGCGGAGAGCGTCAGCGATTGGTCGCCGCTGGTGGACGGGATCGTGCAGCAACTCAGCGGTGATGACCGCTTCAATCGACTAACGGCCAGTCGGCTCGTCGCGAAATTGGACCCAGGCAGCTTTCAATCGCTGTCGCAAGCAGTCGTGAAGTCCGGCTGGCAAGGGACATTGATGTACGCGATCGGCTATCTGCCGCGATCCACCGCCTCGACGAAGTACGGCATTCAACTCGCGGTGCGAGTGCTCGCAGGAGATCATCCGGTGGGCCTGAAACTGCAAGCGGCGCGGCTGTTGCAACTGGCTTTGGGCGACATGGTGCCCCCTTCGGGAACGGCCCCAGCGTTTGAGGCGTATTCAACTCGGCTCGACCTGTCGGCTTTCGAACGTGATCTCGACCCGCTGCGAGTCCGCTTGACCGAGACGTTTCCGACCGACGATGCCAGCGTCGATCGCGAACTCTCACGAGCGCTGACGATGCTGTCTTTGGCGAACACCAAGTTGCTCGACAAAGTGCTGGCGAAGATCACCGACGACAGCGATCCGGTCGAAGACATTCACTATTTGCTGGTCGCAGCCCGCATCCCGACGCCGCGCAATCGAGCACAGGCCGAGACGATCGCTCGCGGACTCGTGCGTCTCGAACCGAAGATCGTGGCGCGGAAGATGCACCAAGACCTCAACTGGGACGACCGTGTGGGCGAGCTGTATCGCGAACTCGCGAAGCTCGACACCGAGCTTGCCGATCAACTGGTCGCGCAGCCGGAGTTCGGTCGGCCGGGACACGTCTTGTTCCTCTCACAACTGCCGCAGGATCTGCTGCCGAGGGTCATCGACTCGTACGTCAAAGCGATCGCGGACGACGCCGACTATCCCTGGAACAACGACGTCGTGTTTTTGATCGGCGAATCGAAACAACCCGAACATCGCGAATTGCTGCGACAGCAGTTGGACCAATTCAAGATTCGAGGAGCGGTGCTGGTCATCCTCGCTCAACAGCCCGAGGAACGTGACCGGGACCGATTCGTCGAGGGCTTGGAGGAATCACGAGTCGAAGTGCTGACTGCCTGCCTTGACGCGCTGGCCAAGCTTAAACCCAACCAAACCGCCGACGAGCAACTCGCGCTCTTGAAGGCCTTGCGCCGGCTGGGCACCGACGAGAAAGAGTTCCCGATCCGCGACAAGGCCGCGAGGCTGCTGGCTCGAAATTTTGGGCGCGATCTGGGATTCGTGTTTGGCCAACCCGGCTTTCGGCCGCAGAACGAAGCGATTCAACGCTGGACGGATTTTCTGACGAAGACGTTTCCCGCCGAGTCGGCTCGTGCGCAGGGCGGTGATGCCGAGACGCTGACTTGGTTGACCGAGCAACTCGCGCTGGTGGACTGGTCTGTTGGCGATGTCGAGCGTGGCCGACTGCTCTTTGAGAAACGCTCTTGCGCTCAGTGTCACGGCGGCCGACGCGGACTCGGTCCTGATTTGGCGGGTGTCAGCAGCCGCTTCTCGCGAAACGATCTGTTCGTCGCGATCGTGCTGCCCAATCGCGACGTCTCGACGCGTTACCAAACGACTCTGTTTGAGACCAAGCGCGGCAAAGTTCATACCGGCCTGATCGTCTACGAATCGGCCGAGGGCTTCCTTTTGCGGAACTCGACCAATCAGACGATCCGCATTGAAACGACGGACATCGAGACACGCCGCACGCTGCCACAGTCGCTGATGCCCGGCGGGTTGCTCAAGGAATTCCGTTCGTCCGATTTCGCCGACTTACTGGCGTACCTCAAGAGCCTGGGTGGATCGGCATCGCCGCCGGCGACCACCGCCCGCTGACGCGATCTGGCTCAGACGAGTCATGACCACGAATCTAGCCATGACGAACTCAAAAAACCTTTGGCCCGACCTCGGAACAACGCTGATTCTCTTGGGACTCTATGGCCTGACGACGCTGCGAATTTCTCGAGACGCCGATCTGCTCGTCTGCGGCGAAGCGTCCGAATTGGCCGAGGCCTTGCAACTCATCAGCGAGACAAAGCCCGATGTGGCTGTCATCGACATTGGGCTGAAGACCGGCAACGGCCTCGATCTCATCAAACGCATCAAAGCCCGCGGCAAGACAGCGCGGATACTGGTCTGGTCCATGTATCAGGAATCGCTATACGCCGAGCGCATTCTTCAAGCCGGAGCCTTGGGTTACATCACCAAAGACCAGGCGACCGACAAAATCGTGGACGCCATCCGGCGAGTTCTGGAAGGCAAGATTTACCTGAGCGAAGCCATGACCGAGAAACTGCTCATCCGCATGCAGACGGGCGGGCTCAGACAAAGCCATCGGCCCGAAGAATGTCTCTCCGATCGTGAATTGGAAGTCTTCCAACTCATCGGCAACGGCCTCGACACACAGGTGATTGCCACGCAACTCAATGTGAGTCCCAAGACCATCGAGACGTACCGTTTCCGCATGAAAGAGAAACTCAACATTACCGACAGCAAAGAACTCTTCCGGCCCGCGTTGCACTGGGTTGAGAAAAATCACTAATTCGACTGTCTGACTTTCGCCTTCAAGACCCCATCCGGCTTGCCCGGATGGTGAAAACGATGGAGAGCTAACAAGCGAGAATCCGACATCAACTAGCCCACCATCTCCTTCACCAACGGCACGAGGCCGTTGGGGTCAAAAGTAAGACAGTCGAACTAACGATGTCTTGTCACTCACCAAACGTCTGATTATCCGATTGGAGAACATCATGAGTTGGCTGCCGAAAAAAACAGTCGTGGTTCCCGTGGACTTTTCAAGTGCCTCCGCCGATGCGTTCCAGACGGCGATGCAATTGGTGGCTCAACCGAAGGATCTGCATGTGCTCTATGTCGCTCTGCCGCCGGCGACGATGATGTCCCCGGAAGGTTGGGCGGCGGAGGATGCTTCCTCACGAATGCAGGCCGCAGCCCAACAGTTGTCGAATTTTTTGGCCGAGCATCAGGCTTCCGAAGTCTCCCAGTTCATCCGCGAAGGGGATCCCGGATTGATGATCGCCGGCTATGCCGACGAGTCCCGCGCGGACCTGATCGTGATGCCGTCGCATGGCTATCACGGTGTCGCGCGAGTGTTGCTCGGCTCTGTGACCGAACGAGTTTTGCGGCATGCCAAATGCCCAATCCTCGTGTTGCGGCGGCGGGACTGAACTCCGATCCGAAGGAACCGGCGGGACGATTCTCCCGACGAGTTCAATCGACGTATAAAAACTCATTCGAGTTCAGCAGCACTTGGCAGAAATCCGTCAACGTAGACGACGCAGCAGCTGCGTTGCGGGCGGCTTGCCGGTTGAGGAAGTCGATCGCCGCGTTGAGTTCCGTGCCGCTAGGTTCTCGACCGAAGGCCAAGCGGTAGGCTACGACGATTTGAGCATCGCGTTCGGCACCCGCCTCGGATTGCACACGGCGAGCGAATTCCGCGGAATGGGCGAGCGAGTCTTTGCTGTTGATCATCAGCAACGCTTGAGTCGGAGTCGTGGTTACGTTGCGTTCGGGGGTGCTCGAGAAACCGTCCGCCGAGTCGAAAACGTCCAACAGTGGATCGGGAGAGTTGCGGCGTTGTTCGGTGAAGATCGAACGGCGCGGCTTCGAGGCCGGAACGCTCGGCCCACCCGACTTCGCGTCCAGCTTGCCGGCGACCAGCAGTAGCGAGTCTCGAATTTGTTCGGCATCGAGCCTGCGAATGTTGGCGCGCCACAGCAAACGATTGGTCGGGTCTTTGAGCTGTTGCTGCTCGGAGTTCGAATTCGTCGCAGACTGTCGATAAGTTGCGGAGGTGACGATCAGCCGATGCAGTGACTTAAAGGACCAGGGCGTGAGTTCCGAGTTTTGATTTTCGATTTTTGATTTGTGATTGGAAAGACCGGCAAAGCGGCTCGCTAACCAATCGAGCAACTCTGGATGACTTGGCGATTCGCCGAGGCGGCCGAAGTCGCTGGCGGTTGCGACCAAGCCTTTGCCGAAGTGGTACTGCCAGATGCGATTGACCGTCACGCGCGGCGTGAGCGGATTGTCAGGCGCGGTCAACCAACGGGCCAACGTGGTTCGGCGGCCGGTAGACTGCGGCGCATTCGGAACTGGCGAAATCTTGGCCGGAGAATCGTCGAGCACAGAAATCAAACCGGGAACGATGTCGGTCTCGGATTTGTCGCCGGGAATCAACGTCGGCGGCGCGATCGGACCGACATCCGCAACGGCGTAGCCGATCGGCAGTGCGGCGGGCTTGAGGTCGTCGAACTTTTTCAATTCCGCCCGCAGTTCGTCCCATGTTTTCTTGGACTCGTCCTTGAGCTTCGCACCGATTTGATCGTGCTCGTACTGCACCTGCCGGTACGCCAAGCCGTAAAGCTGTCGTTCCAGCGGAGCCAACTTGCTGACGTCATCGGTCTTCAGGATCGCTTGGATTTCTGCCGGAAACTTGAAGATCGCGCTGGCCTTTAGCTTGGCGAGTTGCGGATTCTCTAACTCAGCCAGTTTCGCACGGATGTCGGCGGTTTTCGTTTCCCACTCGGTGAGCTTCGCTTTGTGAGCTTCGATTTCGGCCTTGGTCGCCAGCGGCTGGGCGTCCTGCGGCAAGATGCCGGCGAAGAAGGCTCGCAGACGGAAATAATCTTTCTGCAGGATCGGGTCGAACTTGTGATCGTGGCACCGCGCGCAGCCCATGCCGAATCCAAGAAACACGTCGCCGGTCACGTCGGTGATGTCGTTGAGGATTTCATTCCACTGCGTGCGCGCGTCGCGCTGGTTGTATTCATAGAGCGAGAGCCGCAAGAAGCCGGTCGCGGCGAGGGCGTCTGGGTTGTCGGGGTCGATCTCGTCGCCCGCGATTTGCTCTTGCACGAAGCGGTCGAACGGTTTGTCGGTTTGGAATGAGCGGATGACGTAATCACGATACCGCCAGGCGTGCGGCCGGTAATCGTCCTTGCGATAGCCGTCAGACTCGGCGTAGCGGACGAGATCGAGCCAGTGCCTCGCCCAACGCTCGCCGTAGGCCGGGTTGTCGAGCAACCGATCGACAAGTCGCTCGTAGGCATCGTCGCGCGAGTCGTTTTCAAACTCGGCGATCTCGGTTGGCGTTGGCGGGAGTCCGGTGAGATCAAACGTCAGACGTCGGATCAGTGTGCGGCGGTCGGCTTCGGGAGCGGGAGTGAAACCATCGGCCGCGAGTCGTGTGGCGATGAATTGGTCGATTGGATTGCGTGTCCATGCTGTTTGGTCAGGCAGGTTGGAAACATGCCCCACGGGGACGGCAGGATCTTTGATCGGTTGGAAGGCCCAGTATTCCTTGTCGGCTTCGGTGATGCCTTTGCCGCCGGGCTTGAGTGTGCGTGACATGCCATTGTCCGTTGGCCACGGCAGTCCGCGTCGGACCCACTCGGTCAGCGCGGCGATTTCGTTTTCCTTTAACGGCGCATCGGGCGGCATTTCGAGGCCGGTTCGGTTGATCGCCTCGATGAGCAGACTTTCGGTCGGCTTGCCGCTGATGACGATTTCGCCGCTTTCGCCCCCTTTGAGCACTGCCTCGAGAGAATCAAGTCGCAGTTGGCCCTTCTGCTGAGCCTTACCGTGGCACTTCAGGCAACGTGCGACCAGAACCGGCCGAACCTTTGACTCGAAGAACTTGATCGCTTCGGTATCGGGTGTTGGCTCCGCCGCGTTAGTCATCCCACAGGCCAGCAACGCGATCAGCAGAATCTGAATGGCTCGGATCATAAAACTCAGTCCTCGTTGAACCGCGATGATATTCCGTAAGTGATGCGGATTGAACTGTCTTCCGAGGTCTGCTCGAAAGCGGTGATCCTTTTTCAAAAGCGAAAACGGTATCGCGGCCATCGGCTTTCGGCGGTTGATTTTCGGCCGGGCAATTACCAATTCACGCCGAGCATGATCGAACTGAGGCCGCTGCCGATGCCGAGCAGCGCGATTCGGTCGCCAGGGGCGACGTGTCCACGTTCGACGCCGAGGGCGCAGGCGGTTGGCAGCGCGACGGCTCCCGTGTTGCCGAGGAACTCGACCGTCGGGAAGTCGATTTCCGGGGAAAGGCCGAGACGATCCAGCAACAACTTGCGATGCGCCTTGCCGACTTGATGCGTGAAGACTTTTTGGACTTCGGCGGCGGGCCAGCCGAGTTCGACTTGGAAGCGGTCCCACGTCGCTCCGGCCAATTCGATGCCGGCGTGCAGCAACGCTTCGGAGTCGGTCTGCATGCGCGGTCGGCCATCGGCAGTGACGGCTTCCACTCCGCCGGCGCAGAGTTCGTGGTGACTGGTGTCCGTCAAACAGACTCCGCCGAGCAAACGATGTCCGCTACGGCTGAGGTCTCGATGACAAAGCACAATCGCGGCTGAACCTGATCCAATCGTCAGCGATGCGAAGTCGAGCTTGATGCTCTGCCGAGTCACGTCCGGGCTGTTCCGCAGCGAGTCGATCGTCCCTTCGACGAGATCGCGGCCGTCCTCGGTCCCGACCACGATGCCGGCGCGGACTTGTCCGAGCTCGATCATGTTCGCCAGTACGAGCATCCCGTTGAGCAGTCCGAGGCACGCATTGCTGACATCCAAAATCGCGGCGGTCTTCGGGAGTCCGACCGCGTGATGCACGCCGCTGGCCGTCGCCGGTTCGAGTTGATCGCGGCAGACCGAACCGTGAACGAGCAGGCCGATGTCTTCGGTTTGCAGTCCCGAAGCGTTGAGCGCCTTGCGAGCGGTGATCGAGCTGATTTGACTTGGCTTCACGCCGCGATCAAAGAAGCGCCGTTCGCGGATACCGGTCATCAGTTCGAGCCGGCCGAACGGCAAACCGAGTCGCTCGTAAACCGGAGCGAGTTGCTGTTCGATCTCATCCGACGTCACGACGTGAGGCGGCAATTCGCAGGCGAGACTCTCGACGCAAACGTGCTCGTAAAGCATGGTGCTCAGTGCGCCATCACCGGAGCTCGATTGACGTGCTCGGCCAATTCCGTCACCTGGCGAAGATTCGCGCGGCGTTCGTCTTCCGACTCGTTGGTCGGCAGATCGTTGATGTCCAGCATGATCGAGCTGCGCACAAAGCGAAGACCCTTCAAGAGGATCTCCTTTTGGTCTTTGGTCAGCTCCAGAGAGATTGATTCGCTCATTCGGAAAACCTTAACGACGAGTGTCTCGCCGCATTCTCGGAAAAATCGGTAGCGGCGGCAGCCTCCGATGCGACGGGATGATATCCGTGCAATTCGGGGTTCTCAACCGGGCAGTTTCATCGTCCAGCCTGGATTGCGGGCTTGCCACCGACTCGGTGCCGCGGCCGAATTTGACCGGCAAGTCCCGCCGTTGACCGGAGGATTCGCACAGCCGCTGTGCCGGGAATGGTCGCCGTTTTGAGTGTCGTCGGAAGGGTTTGCCTCAGCGGTCGTGGCCGTCTGGTCCGGCATTCTTCATTCCTCCTCGCTGGCCGCTACGATACGCCACCTCGTCAGACACCTGGGATTGGGACTCAACCGATGACACCGCGCGAAGTGCTGGCTCTCTGCCGTGAACGGGAAATCCAGGCGATCGACCTGCGATTCATGGATTTTCCGGGGACTCAAAAACACGTCACGATCCCCGCCAAGATCCTGAAAGAGAGCAGCTTCGAAGACGGCTTCGGCTTCAACGGCAGTTCGCTGCGCGGCTGGCAGTCGATCAACGAGAGCGACATGCTGCTGGTCCCCGTGGCCGAGACCGCCATCGTCGATCCGTTCCTGAGCCACACGCTGGCGATGACCTGCAACATCCAAGACCCGACGACGCGGCAGGATTACCCGCGCGACCCGCGCAACGTCGCTCGCAAGGCGACGAACTACATGCTGCAAACGGGAGTGGCCGACGTCGCCAACTTCGGCCCGGCCGCCGAGTTCTTCGTCTTCGACGACGTTCGCTTCGACCAGAACGAACACGAAGCGTACTACCACGTCGATAGCGTCGAGGGTCAATGGAATCGCGGTCGCGGTTCGAAGGGGCCGAACGCCGGATATCAGATTCGCTTCAAAGAGGGCTACTTCCCGACTCCGCCCGCCGACACTCTGCAAGACCTGCGCACCGAGATCATGCTCAAGCTCATGGAGTGCGGCATCGAGGTCGAGGGCCAGCACCACGCCGTCGCGACTGGCGGCCAGTGCGAGATCGACATGAAGTACGCTCCGCTCCTTCGCACCGCCGACAACTTGCTGCTTTACAAATACCTCGTGAAAAACGTCGCCGCGCGGCACGGCAAGACGGCGACGTTCATGCCCAAACCACTCTGGAACGACAACGGCTCCGGGCTGCATCTGCACTTCTCACTGTTCAAGAACGGTTCGCCGCTGTTCGCCGGTTCCGGCTACGGAGGCCTGAGCGATCTCGCGATGTACGCGATGGGCGGGATTTTGAAACACGGCCCAGCGTTGATGGCGTTCTGCTGCCCAACGACCAACAGCTACAAGCGGCTCGTCCCCGGCTTCGAGGCACCGATCAACCTGGCCTACAGCTACCGCAACCGTTCGGCGGCGATTCGCATCCCAGTTCACAATCCGAACTCCGAAAGCCGCCGCATCGAGTTCCGAATCCCCGACGCCTCGTGCAACGGCTACCTCGCGATGAGCGCCGTGCTGATGGCCGCGCTCGACGGCATCCAAAACCGCACGCATCCCGGACAGCCGTTCGACAAAGATTTGTACGACCTCGAACCGGAAGAATTGAAGTCGGTCCCGAAAGTGCCGAGCACTCTCGACGAGTCACTCGCCGCACTCCGCCGAGACCACGAATTCTTGCTCAAAGGGGACGTCTTCACCGAGGACGTGGTTGACACCTGGATTTGGTACAAGACGACGAACGAAGTCGATGCCCTCCGTCAGCGCCCGCATCCGTTTGAGTTCACGATGTACTACGACGCGTGAGGAAGTCCGCCGTGCCCCGATCTCTCAGCGACCGCCGCATTCTGATTTTCGTCGAAGACAGTTACGAAGACTTGGAGCTGTGGTATCCGAAGTTGCGGCTGATCGAGGCGGAATTTGAAGTGACCGTGGCCGGTCCGAAGGTCGGTCAAAAGTACGTCGGCAAGAACGGTTATCCGTGCGTGTCCGACGCGGCGATTGCCGACATGGAATCGGCCGACTTTCATGGCGTCATTTGTGTCGGCGGTTGGATGCCGGACAAGTTGCGGCGCGATCCGAAGGTGTTGCAGTTGATTCGTGAGTTCGCGGCGGCCGGCAAGTTGGTCGCGGCGATTTGTCATGGCGGCTGGATGCCGATTTCGGCGGGCGTGTATCGCGGCGTACAGGTGACCGGATCGCCCGGCATCAAGGACGACCTGATCAATGCCGGAGCCTTGTGGTCCGATGCCTCGGTCGTCGTCGATCGGCATTTCGTGTCGAGCCGCAAACCGGACGATTTGCCGGACTTTTCCCGCGCGATGCTGGACGTGCTGACAAAGGCAACGTGATGACTCCCGAGATCATCGCCCATCGCGGAGCATCGGCAGATGCGTCGGAGAACACGCGGGCTGCGAGCCGAAGGGATGCAGTCGATCACGGCCGATGCTCCCGCAGAGCTGCTCGCTGGTCTGACGGACGGCTGAAAGTCTACGATCAAACAACGGCCGCGCGAGAGATGCCGAGCACTTTTTGATAGACCGCGATCGTTTGTTGAGCCATGCGAGCCGTGCTGAAATCGCGTCGCACCATTTGGCTCGCGGCATCGGCGAGGCGACGTGCGCGGAACGGGTCGCGGAGGAGTTCGAGCATTCGGCCAGCGAGGGCTTCGCTGTTCGATGGCGGCACGAGTAATCCCGTTTCGTTGTCGCGCACGATCGAGTCGATGCCATCGACGTGGCTGGCGATCACCGGTCGTCCGAGCGCCATGGCTTCGAGGATCAAGGTGCCGAGTCCTTGCCGCAGCGAAGGCAGACAGAACAAGTCCATCGCCGACAACGACTGCGACAAATCCACTAAATTCGGAACGAAGGTGACTCGATCGGCGATCTCCAATTCGCGAGCCAGGCGGCGCAAGTTGGCTTCTTCCGGACCGGCTCCGGCCACGAGGAACTCGGCCGCGACGTCGGCTGCGGCGACTCGCTGAGCGGCTCCCAAGAAATACGGAAAGCCTTTGACCGCTTCGAGCGGTCCGGCGGTGCCGATCACCGGCGTGCGGTGCGGCTCAAAAATCGGACGCGGCTGTTCGGCTGGAACGTCGACGCCGCTGGGGATCACCGAGCACCACTCTGGTTTGAGTTTTGTGCGCTGAAGCAACTCGGTGCGCACCGCTTCACTGACCGTGATGATGTGATGGCCCCAGACCGCCGAGAACGGCAATCGCTCGCGCGGCTGGAGGAAGTCCTGCATGGTCAGCACGAACGGGCAACCCAGTCGCTTGGCCAGCCAAGTCCCCAGTGGCAGCCGGTTCCGCGACTGAATGTGAATCAGCGTCGGTGGGTCTTCGCAAAGGTCCGTGAGCAGCCAGCGCCGCACCACCTGCCCCCAAACCGGCGTGAGCAAATGCGGATACTCTTCGATCGGTAACTCGTCGCGCTGGTCGACTTTCACCATTCGTGCACAGGGGCAAACAATCTGCGCTCGAAAGCCGTGTTGTGGCAGTTGCTCGGCCAGACGCAGCGTGTACGCGCTCGTTCCGCGCAGCGAGAACGAATCGGCGAGCAACAGGATGAAAGGGGATTCGGCGGTCATCAGGACGACACAATAGCAACCGTGGCTGTGAGATCGAGGAGGATTTCATCCTCCACGGACGACTGGCTTGCCGGCCGGCAAAATTTGCCCAATCCGTAGAATCCTCAAAGTTTCACAAGTCCGACGCCGATCTCTCGAAGAGACATACTCGTCGTGCCGGAGCTTGCTGTGTCCGAATCGCTGCCGAAGTTGGAAATCGAACCCGAATGGTGCTCGGCCGCTGTGTTGTCTTCGATTTCCACCACAACAGAGCCAAACGACACGCAGTCTGCGGAGCCGGTCAACTCACTAGTGATCGAACCAGTCGCTGAGTCTCTGACGACGAGTTCGTCGGATTCCAATGCGACACTGAAGAGTGATCCTGTTCCGGTGAAGCCTTCGCGAACCACGGCCAGTTCGCGAGCGGAGTCCAAGACGTCGCGGTCAAAAAAGTCTCAGCAATCGACCACGACAAAGAGATTTGTCGAGGCATTGCGATCGCGCCGAGTGCGGATCGTGGCGACCGTCGTGAGCGTTTTGTTCGTTTGCGGGTTGGTCGTGATGAATTGGAAGAGCGGCCCGTCAGGCTCCGGTGACGAAATCACCGAAATGGACCTCTCGGAATTCAACAGCACGTCGGGGTTCGATGAACCGCACATCGGCAACACGATTGAGCCTCAGCCACTGAGAGTCGTCTCGGACGCGGAGTCAATCTCTGCCTCTGCGACGGATCGCTTTTCGCGAATGGAATCGGGGCTGCGCCTGCCGCCTCTGGGGTTGGTGACTCACGCGGACCACACAACTTCGCGAGGGCAAACGGTCAGCGGTCTTGTTCCGGCCTCCGCAACGTCCAACGGACCACGAGGAGCAATGTTGACAGGACAAATCGAATTCGAGCCCGCGTCGCGATCGACGGAGACTCTGTCGAGACCTTCCCGAAATCTTGGATTGCGGTGAGCAAAGACGTTTGATGGTTCTCGCAGTCTGACCGCAAGGCACACACCGATCATGTACTCGCAACACTGGAAGTTGAATCGCCGACCGTTCGAGAACACGCTCGAACCGGAATTCTTCTTTCCGAGTCACACGCATCAAGCGGCCCTGTTGAAGATGCGATACCTGATCGAGAACCAAAAAGGGGCCGGCGTGCTCGTCGGCCCGACGGGAACCGGCAAGACATTCGTGATTCATCGACTGGCTAAAGAACTGAGTCAGCAGGCAGGACCGTGGTTGAACTTCGTGTTTCCGCAGTTGTCCGCCGACGATCTGCTGACCGACATCGCGATCCGGTTGGGTGGCGAGGCCGTCGCAGCCGATTGGCCAACGCACTCAGTACTGCCGCGAAGTGCCGCACTGCGAATCATTGAGCGATCGTTGGACGAACACACGCGCGCGCGGCGTCATCCGGTGTTGATCATTGACGACGCGCATCTCATCGACGATCCAGCGACTCTGCAGGCGTTGGAACTGTTGCTCAATTTCCAACAACCGCCGCAGCGGATGTTTTCGCTGATTCTCTTGGGGGATCGGTTGTTGCTGTCTCGATTGGCTCGCCTGCCACGCTTCGACGAACGTCTTGCCGTTCGAGCGATGTTGCAATCACTCTCGCCCGACGAGACCGCGCGCTACATCCGCTTTCGTTTGGAAGTCTCAAGTGCTCGAAACGCGATCTTTGATGCCGAGGCCCTCGCTGAAATTGCAGAACTGAGTGACGGCGTTCCGCGTCGCATCAATCGACTTGCCGACCTCGCACTGCTGGTCGGTTATGCCGACGGTCGCAGCCAGTTGACCGCCGAGGATGTGGCGTCTGTTTCTGAAGAACTCGCGACCGTTGGCGTGGAGTAGCACTCCGTCACGGCCTTGAAGATGGCGACTTTACGAATCGACGCCCGCGGCCGATGATGCTCGCGGAGAAAGTTCGGACGAGGAACCCGCGACATGTTGCTGTATTTGTCGGACGATTATCTGCTGGGAATAATGTTCTGGCTCATCGCTGGCGGAGTCGGCTTTTGGTTGTTGCTGCGACTGCGAGGCCAGTGGCGCGGCCAGCCGAAGCGGTTGAATTGGGTCCATGCGGGACTGTCGGCTTGGATGGCGTTGGCGTTGCTGACCTCAATCGAGTTGTACTTCGCTTTGGTCTACGACGCTTCGGATTCGTTCAACATGACGAACGTGTCGAAGAAGTGGTTCAAGCTGCACGTCGAGCCGCAGCAGCACGCGCTGAAGTTTTCCGAACGCGAAGGGGTCGTGTTTCGGGACGACCGTGAGTATCCGAAAAAGCTCGCTGCGGATCAGCGGCACATCGTTTTCTTCGGCGACAGTTTCACATTTGCTCAGGGCGTGTCAGAGGTGCGGGATCGCTTCAGCAATCGCGTCCGAGCCGCCATTGAGCCAGAGTCGCAGGGGAAGATCTTGGTCTCGAACCTCGCGGATGCCGGGAAGGATCTGCACTGGAATGAGCGGGTCATGGAACTGCTGTTCGCGAATGGGCATCGCGTCGACACGGCGGTGTACGTGCTGTGCTTGAACGACATCGAGACGTTTCACGAGCGGCATCAGACGTACTATCAGGACTTGAACTGGCCGACGTTTTTTCTGTTTCGTGACACCTATTTTTTTAACTGGGTCTACTTTCGAGTGCGGCAGGCGACGTTGCCACAAGTGCGCGGATATTTCGCGGACATGGCGGAGTACTACTCCGGCGAACCGTGGCAGCGCATGAGTCAAAAGTTGGATCGAGTGCAGCAACTTTGCAAAGCCAACGGGACGGACTTTCGCGTCGTGGTGTTTCCGTTCCTGCACAACTTGGGGCCGGATTATCCGTTTCACGCGGCTCATCAGAAGATCGTCGAGTACTGTCGGTCGCGGAACATTCCCGTCCTGGACTTGGAGCCGGAGTTGACGCCGTTCGCCTCGCAGGGACTGACGGCCAACCGATTTGACGCTCATCCGAACGAATTGGCTCATCGAGTGGCGGCTGAAGGAGTTCTGAAGAATCTGTTACGGGATTTCACGCCGCATGGAAATCCCTGACGGGACGGTCCATAATCCGGCCAACATCTAGATCCGTCGCCTGTAACGGAAACCCTGCACAGATTCCCTCCAATGACCAATAAAGTTTTTCGCCTAGAACGCGACGGAAACGTCCTGATCGTCATCCCGCAAGGTGATGCCAGCGGCTTCCGTTACCACGACGTCCACCAGGAATCCAATACGACGCTGCAAGTACTCGACGATCCGTCGTTGGTGCATGTGGTCGTCGATTTTACGTCCGAGCAGATGCTGGGATCGATCATCATTAGCGTGGTGATCAAGGTGTGTCGCAAGGTGAGCGGCAAGGGAGGCAAAGCCGTGTTCTGCAACGCCTCGGCCGACATGCTGGAAGTGCTCCAGACGATGAACTTGACCAGGATGTGGACGCACTACCTCAGCCGATCCGAGGCGATCGCGGCCGTGCGGGCTGATTGAGACGACCGGCAAACAGACCGCAAAACCTGGGGATGCGACCTGATTCGAAGGACTTTCGAGTGACTGCCGCTGTACCGACTGAGATCGCTGCCTCAAGTTCCGCCGCTCGGCCAGTCGCGGTGATCGACATTGGCACCACCGCCATCCGCATGGCCATCGCCGAGATTGATGGCACTGGCAACATCCGCATCTTGGAAACGGTGTCGCAAGGAGTCGATCTCGGCAAGGACACGTTCACGCGCGGAGTGATTAAACGCGGCACGATCGAGGACTGCGTCAAGGTGCTCGTCAGCTACCGCCAGTTGTTGTGCGAGTATCAAATCACCAGCACGGACCAAATCCGTGTCGTCGCCACCAGCGCGGTGCGCGAAGCGGCGAATCGCTTGTCGTTCATCGACCGCATTTACATCGCCACCGGCCTGACGGTCGAACCGCTCGACGAAGCCGAGGTCAACCGCATCACGTTTGTCGGCATCAAGCCATTTCTTGATTCCGAGCGGGTGCTCGCGTCGGCCAAGACAGTCGTCGTTGAGGTTGGCGGCGGCAGCACCGAAGTTCTGCTGGTGCAGAGCGGTCAAGTCACGTACTCACACACCTATCGGCTCGGCTCGCTGCGGCTGCGCGAGATGCTCGAAGAACATCGGTTGTCGAAGCTGAAGGTCCGCTCGATCATGCAGAGCCAAATCGGCCGCACCGTCGAAGAGATTGTGCTGCACGTTCCGCCCGAAGGATCGACCGAGTTGATCGCTATGGGTGGTGACGTTCGATTCGCGGCGTCCCAGATTCTGCCCGAGAAGAAGCTGCAGCAACTCGGCAAAGTTTCGACGGCATCGCTCGAACGCTTCACTGACAAAGTGCTCGAACTCTCGCCCGACGAGATCGTGCAGAAGTACCAAATCGCATTTCCCGACGCTGAAACGCTCGGTCCCGCGCTGCTGGCGTACAGCCTGCTGGCCCGGACATTGCATCTCGATCACATTCTGGTCACGAACGTCAACCTGCGTGATGGCTTGCTGAAAGACATGGCCGTTTGCGGCGCGTGGTCGGAGGATTTCGCCGAGCAAGTCATTCGCTCCGCGCTCGATTTCGGCCGCAAGTTTTGCTTCGACGAACACCACGCCACGCACGTCGCGCTGCTCGCCAAAAAGCTGTTCGAGCAACTGCGAGAGCAACATCAACTCGATGCTCGCACTGGCCTGCTGCTGCACGTCGCCGCGTTGCTGCACGAGATCGGCCTGTACGTCAACACGACCAGCTACCACAAGCACTCGATGTATCTGATCCAAAACGGCGAACTGTTCGGCCTGACTCGCCGCGATCAACTGCTCGTCGCGCTCGTTGCCCGCTACCATTGCCGAGCGTCCCCCAAGCCGACGCATCCCGGCTACGCTCCGCTCGATCGCGACAGCCGCGTCACCGTCAGCAAGCTCGCCGCACTGCTGCGAGTCGCTATCGCGCTCGACCGTTCGTATTCGCAACGCATCCCCGACCTGACCTGCGAACGCGAAGACGACCGCCTCGTCATTCAAATTCCGAACGCCGACGACCTGTCGCTCGAACAACTCGCTCTCAAGCAAAATGGCTCGCTGTTTGAGGAGACTTTCGGCCTGCAAGTCGTGTTGCGAGCCAAACAGGGCTGAGTCGCTCATGCTCCCCGAACTGCACGATCTTGGCCGAGGAAACACATTCCGCCGCTTGACGTTGTTCAGGCTGAGCCGACTGTGGTTGTAGAATCTTCGACACGTTGTTCTGGGACTGGGCGGGGGTTGGTTCGATTGTCTGCGGATTTCGGCGCTCTTGAGCCACACCGAACGCCACCAACATCAACAAGCACTCAGCGCGGACGTTTCGCCGTTCCACCGGACTGGATATCAGGTCTCTTGAACTCCTTGGAGTCGGACCTTCGAGAGGGAGCACACTCGGACTTCAACGGATCGCCATTCGTCGCGCTCGAAGTCCCGCTCTGACGGAACACGGCGGGCATTCTACCTCGGGAAGATCAATCCAGATCATGCACATCACCGCAAATATTCTCGCACGGGGGAGGCTTATCCGGCGGCACTGACCTGCGCAGCGTCACGTTCCCCGCGAAGTTTGCGAACGAAGGCGTCGACCAGCGGAGCGTACAAATCGACAAACCGCTTCCGCGCCTCGCGTCGGTCGGATGCGAGACGCATCCGACACATTCAGTCCGATGCGCTGCGTCGTCCCGGGCGATAGCCCTGCCCTGGATCATGCCGAGACTGCTTCTTCGACGTCTTGCCCTTCGCGGGGGATGAACCTTTCGGAGGAATCGTGTGGACGAACTCCCCCCGGAATTTTGAGTTGGCGTCTTTGCGGCGATTTTCCAACGCCTCGCGCGGCGGCTTATCGGGAATCAGGCTGTCGCAGCCGGGACCGATGAGATCTTGGCGACCGGCTTGTTCGAGCGCTTTGCGGACCTCGAAGTAATTTTCCGGCTTGAAGAACTGCATCAGCGCGCGTTGCAGCTTGCGATCGCGCAAGTGTTGAGCGACGTAGACTGGCTTTTTCGTGAACGGATCGATGCCGGTGTAGTACATCGCCGTCGCGACATCGAACGGAGCGGGGATGAAGTCCTGCACTTGATCGGGACGATAGCCGTTCCGCTTCAGGAACACGGCAAGATCGATCATCGCGTTCAAGTCGCTGCCGGGGTGGCTCGCGATGTAATACGGGATGATGTACTGCGTCTTGCCGGCCTTCTTGGACTCGCGCTCGAACACGTCAGCGAACTTGTCGAAGTCATCGCTGGCCGGCTTGCGCATCAGGTTGAGAACTCCGGTATCGGAATGCTCCGGCGCGACCTTCAAGTGACCGCCAACGTGGTGGCGGACCAGCTCTCGCATGTATTCGGGCGAGCGTCTTGCGAGGTCCATGCGGATGCCGCTGGCGACGAATACCTTCTTGATGCCGGGGACTTCGCGAGCATCTTTCATCAGTTTGACGAGCGGCCCGTGATCGGTGCCGAGCAGCTTGCAGATCGTTGGATGCACGCACGACTGCCGGCGGCATTTGGCTTCGACTTCCGGGCGAGAGCACCGCATCTCGTACATGTTCGCCGTCGGGCCGCCGATGTCGCTGATGACCCCTTTGAACTGCGGATCGCGGGTCATCGTTTCAATCTCGCCGATGACGGAATCGTGGCTGCGTGACTGAATGATCCGCCCCTGATGCGTCGTGATCGAGCAGAACGTACAGCCGCCGAAGCAGCCGCGCATGATCGTGACTGAGTCCTTGATCATCTCGAACGCTGGGATTTTTTCCTTGTAGCTCGGATGCGGGCGCCGCGTGTACGGCAGCGCGTAAATCGCGTCCATCGCCGCTTGCGAGATCGGGAAGCAGGGCGGATTGCACACGACGGCTTGCTTATCGTGAAACTGAATCAGCCCGCGAGCGTTGTACGGATTCGTTTCGTTGTGGATGAGCTTCGTGGCCTCGGCGAAGGTCGGCTTGTCGGCGACGACGGCCTCGTAGCTGGGCAGCGTGAGGAATGCCGCGGTCCCTTCTCCCTTTGGGAGAGGAGACGTCGCGGAGTCGCCGAAGCGTTCGATGCTTTCTTTCGCGCCCAGCACGTACGCGATACCACGCATGTCTCGCAGGTCGCGCACCGTTTGGCCGGCATCGAGTCGCCGAGCCATTTCGAGAATCGTCTCCTCGCCCATGCCGAACGCGACCAGATCCGGCTTCGCATCCAGCAGGATCGAGCGGCGGACTTTGTCGCTCCAGTAGTCGTAGTGAGCCAGTCTCCGCAGCGACGCCTCGACGCTGCCAGCAATGACGGGCACGCCGGAGTACGCTTCGCGAGCCCGCTGGCAATAGCCAAGTGTCGCTCGGTCGGGACGCAAGCCGATGCGACCTCCCGGCGAGTACGCGTCGTCGTTGCGCACCTTTCGATTGGCCGTGTAGTGATTGATCATCGAGTCCATGTTCCCCGCGCTGATCGCAAAGAACAGCCGAGGCTTGCCGAACGTCCGCCAGGCGTCGCACGAATGCCAATCGGGCTGACTGACGATGCCGACTCGAAAGCCGGCCGCCTCCAACACTCGGCCAAGGATCGCCATCGCGAAGCTGGGATGATCGATGTAGGCGTCGCCGGTCACGAACACGACATCGAGTTCGTTCCAGCCGCGCTCTCGAGCCTCAGCCATCGTCATCGGCAGGGGTCGAGGACGGCGCGACG
>CAMDRI010000080.1 GCA_945906725.1 Candidatus Kuenenia stuttgartensis
GCAACTGGGCGGCTACAACAACCGAGCCACCGAAACCCCACCCGGCCCCCAACCCCTCTGGATCGGCCTCCGCAGAATGACCGACTTTGCCACCGCCTGGCTCGCCTTCGGTCCGCAAGACGGATCGAGTTGTGTATAAACGACAGGTCTCTGACCCGAACGATGGCCAAATGTTGGAGGTCGGGTCGGAGACCCAATCTACGGCGTTCAGCCCACAACGAACACGGTCATTGAGCGAGGGCCGTGAGCACCGATGACCAGCGACTGCTCGATGTCGGCGGTCTTCGACGGACCGGAGATGAACGCTCCGAAACGGGGCGAGTCGAAAGACAGGCGGCGATACGCTTCGTGCATGTTCGGCACAATGTCATTCGCCGAGACCACCAGCGCGAGATGCTGAGCGATGAAGTAGATCGCCCGCTGCTTCACGCCCTCGTCGTTGACCCACACGGCTCCGTTTTCGGCGACGGCGAATTGCCCGGGCAGGATTGCGAAGTCGATGTCTTCCGTCGCGTGCGGGTCGTCAATCTGTGCGAGGTCCGTGTTGCCGTGGACTCCCGCGACCAGCGAGACCGTGTTCTTCGCGTCGCGCCATTCGGAGACGGCGGACAGCTCGGAGTTCATCGCCGCCGTGTCAGCGATCATGACTGCTCGGCCGCCGACTGATTCCAATACCGAGGCGAATTGTGCTCGCACGTCGCTGAACTGAATCCATGATTGATCGAGACTTGGCAGCGGAGCTTCGGGCAAGTGATGCCGGCGAATGGCGGAAAGGATCGTGGTCTTGGCGTCGGTCATTGTGAGTCTGGCAGTCTCGAAAAAAGTGAATCTCGGCTGTCGGCGAATGGCCGATTAGAACAGCACGCGGGTTTGCAGGAATTCGAGCAACTCTCGCAGCCAAACGTAACCCAACGAGCGGCGGCCGCAGTCGAGTTTGGCGATCACGCTGGAGCCGGGACGCAGATCGGGAATCTCGTTCGGGTTCAACGTGACCTTCGCGAAGGTGGAAAGTTCTCCGTCTTGATCCAGATCGGTGGCGAGGTTCACCGTGTCGAGCGTCGCAGAATACGTCGTCTTCGGGGACATGCGAAACAGAAATCGCACCGGCAGACCATTCGCCTTTTTCGCGGCGGCTTGAGCAGCGAGCACATGCCGCACATGCCGGTCGGGGATGCGCAGTTCAATCTCCCACGGGCCGGCGGGATCGACTACTTGCATCAGCAATTGACCTTGCCGCACCGGCCGCGATTCAAGCGAGCGGATGAGATCCCAACGCACGACCTGCCCGGCCAGCGGCGACCGTAGCGTCAATTCGGCGATTCGGCGATTCACGATGTCGAGTTGGCGATTGAGGCTCGCGATCGACTGCTTGAGTTCCTCTTCATCTGCAGCGAGTTGTCCAGCACTCGACGAGTTCGAACCGCGACGATCGGGATCGCCACGAGAAGCTCGAACAGCCGCCAACCGTGCGTTCGTCGTCGCAATCTCACCGCGAACGCGCTGCTCTTCGAGATCCAACTCCGGGTTTCGCATCACCGCGAGCGATTCGCCGGCGGCGACTTGGGCCGCGTTGCTGACGGCGACCTGAGTGATGATTCCATCGGCCGGAGCGTACACCGACCGGCGTCGACTCGGTTGCACTTGGCCGTGCGCCTCCAATTCCAAATCGGCGGGAATAATGGTGAGCGCGAGCAAGACTCCGACGATCGAAATCGCAATCGTGCGGGCTCGACGAGATCGTGCCAACGATTTCCATCGCAGCAAACGGCCACTCAATCCGTGAGCCTCGAAGGCCGCAGCATTCGCCAGCGCGGTCGACGCATGTCGGCAAACCTCCGCAATTCCGTCGTAATCGAGACTGGGCGGTTCAGTGCCGAATGACTCAAATACGACAGCACCGCACGTACCTTCCCAAGAATTCGCCTTCGGACCGAGCGGCTCGACACGCACGCGAGTCGCACCCGACTCCTGCAAGTACCCCCGTGCGGCGTCTTGCGACTGATCGGCGGAGGTCCACGGCAACGATGCTCCCTGGCGGCGAACTTCAAACGCAAGCTGTTCGATCGCCCGACTGGCATTCGCGCGGCGATTCAACTCTTGGACCGCCGTCGCAGACTCCAAACGAAGTCCGGATGCATCGACAAGCAACACACTGACACGATCGAGACGGAGTGCCGTCGCCCCATCATTGGCCAGATCGAGCGCGATGCGTCGGCGATCCAATGTCGAGTGCAGCGTCTGACACAAACCCGCAACGCGATCTCGCTCAACCGACACGGAAAACATCCGAGTTAGCTGTCGGCCTCGATGGAACTCCACGATGACCGCGGCCACCGCCGCAACGATATCGGAGACGTTTGCGCCGTGTTGGGCCGCTGTCGGCAACCGCACATCGAGTGCCAATCGCAACGCTGGTGCCACGGATACGCAAGCAATGCACCGAGCAAACTCCGTCGCGTTCGGCCAGCGGCCACCAACACCCGGCGGGACGATCACCGTACGATCGGTTTCCAATCGCCCGACCGGTTCGACGAAGCCCGCGACACGATCCCGATCCAAGTCACCTCGTGTATCGAAGAGTAGTGACACACTCTCCTCGCGAATTGACCACGCCGCGACACTGTGCGCTTCGAGAATGTCTGACAATTCACCCAGCACCTGGCTGTAGTACTCAGATGCCGCCACCGGGGTTCGCCCCAAAGTCTCGGCGTGCTCCAACAGGCCGTCGACGCGCATCATCAGCGAAGCGGAACGGACGACCGGTTCGGGTTGACTGGGACTATTCATCACGACTGCCAGATGCTCGATTTCAAGGTCTCTCTGCCGTGGTAAAGAACGGTAAACCGTTGCCAGGACGGAAGCGAGCGGACGTGATGTATTCCAGACTTCCGGCTATTTTTGCCGGAGTTCTAGTGAATGGTGGCTCTTCCCAGTTTCTGCAACTTCTCCGAATTTTCCGGACTAACGATGTCCTGCCGTTGAATAGTTTTCCTGTCAGTTTTAATCCGCAGAATCGGAAGATTGTCTCCAATCGTCAATGTCAACCGCCGATTCTTAGACCGTGAGATACTCGCGGTGGCTGTGCGCGATCATGCGCCCAGTTTCCGCGATCGACAGATTCGGTGAGGTAACCGCCTTCCCAGTCCTGGAAATGATACGGATGACCGTCAGCTTCCGAAGTAATCGATTGGCAACGATGCCGCGCCGCTTTGCGGTTCGGCGTGCAGCGGCCCTGTTGATTCTTTCAGCCACGCTGTCCGGATTCTTAGGTTGTGCGTCGTACGAAACCTACAAGAAGACGGTTGGCAACGATACCAGCGAAATTGACGCCATCACCGCTGAAGCCGAAAACCCAATCCCAGAGGTCTATCAGGCCGCGTACTCAACCGCTCCGATCACCTCGAAGTCGCTGCGGGATGGCCAAGAAATTCAGTACCGCGACGTCAGCGTCGGCGAGATCTTGCAGATCGCGCTGGAGAACTCGGAGGTCTTGCGTGAGTTGGGTGGCACGATCCTCAGAACTCCGGAGGCCATTCGGACTCGTTACACAGCCGGCTTGCAGCAGACCGATCCACGCTTCGGTACGCATGCCGCCTTGAGTGCGTTCGACGCACAGTTCACGGCGTCGGCGATGATCAACAACAACGACCGCATCTACAATAACCCGTTTTTCGCCGGCGGCGTTAACTCCTACCTGCAGAACTTGGACGAGTACAAGGCCGAGCTTTCCAAGCGTACGGCCACGGGTGCGCTGTTGGTCTTCCGTAACGTGTCCGAATCCGATCTCAACAACGCTCCTGGCAACTCGTTTCCCGGTGCGTGGAGCTACTACGCAGAGGGTGAAGCTCGACAGCCATTGCTACAAGGTGGCGGGTTGCAGTTCAATCGCATCGCTGGTCCCAGCGGCGGGCCGGGCCTTTACAATGGGATTCTGATTGCCCGCGTCAACACGGATATCACGCAGACAGATTTTGAAATCGCCGTACGAGACTACGTCAGCAACGTGGTTAACGTGTACTGGGATTTGTACTACTCGTACCGCGACTTGGATGCTCGTCGCCGAGCCATGCATGCCGCGTTGGAATCGTGGCGTAAGGTGAAGGCGCAAGTAGAAGCAGAGGGCCTATCGGTCTCGAAAGAGGCTCAGGCTCGCGAGCAATACTACCGCTTCAAGCAAGAAGTGGATGACTCGCTTTCTGGCAGGCTGCTGCAAGGCACTCAGGCCCGCAACGGCAGCACCGGTGGAACACTGCGAGCCAACGGCGGCGTGCAAGTCAACGAGCGGCGATTGCGGCTGATGATCGGCCTGCCGATCACGGACGGCACACTGCTGCGGCCCTCGCAAGACCCTGACGAAGCCGAGGTTGTCTACGACTGGGAAATCCTCATGCAAGAGTCATTGGCGCGACGGCCGGAGTTGCGACGCCAACAGCTCAAAGTCAAACGTCGCGAGATGGAATTGTTGGCCGCGCAGAACTTCATTATTCCGCAGTTGGATGCCATTGGCCGCTATCGTTTCCGAGGTTTCGGCGACAAGTTGATCCAATACAGCGGCGATCAAGGGGGTGGCAACCCGGTCTCCGCACTGGGCAATCTGGCCACCTTCGAGCATCAAGAGTGGATGCTCGGTCTCGAGTTCTCGATGCCGATCGGATTCCGTCAAGGTCATGCCGCCGTGGCGAACGCCGAACTCGCGCTCTGCCACGAACGGGCCATCCACCGCGAACAGGAACGCGAGGTTGTCCATGACCTCAGCAACGCTCTGTCCGATGCAGTCCGTGCCTACGAGTCGTGTCAGAGCAGCCTCAATCGTTACATCGCATCACGTGAAGTGCTGCTGTCGCTGGAAGCCGAAGAGAAGAACGGACTGCCCATCGACATCGACCGCATCCTGGACACTCAACGCCGCGTCGTCGAAGCCGAGATTCGTTATTACCAGTCGCGAACCGAGTACGCCGTCTCTCAAAAGAACGTGCAATTGGAACGGGGTGCCCTCGGTGGAGAGAATGACCTGTGGATCATCGATGGGGTTGACTCGTCGGCCAGCGAGTACCAACCGCTTACGTTGCCGAAACGAGTCCCTCCCGTACCAGAACCCGCCGTCGAGGATGTAAAGCCGACGCCTCAATCCGAGGGTGCCAGACTGATTCCCGACATGGATCGTGCAATCGAACCTGTTTCAGTAACGAAGCGGTTGGTCGGTTCGACTCCTGCCGAAAAAATGGCACTGGCCAAGTCGCTGATGCAGCAATCTCGGAACGACCTCGCGAGGGGCGATGTCGCAGCAGCTCGTGACAAGGCTGAACAGGCCGCCGGCATCGACATTGCCTATTCCGTCTTCGATGAACGCCCGGAACAACTGCTGAGGAAAATCGATCAACAAGCGAATGACAGCGGCAAAAGCACACCTCGCGCTCCGGGCCTGGCAAAGACACCGCAGTCGGTCAAACCGGTCACCAGTCGTTTCCCCGCCACGAAAAAAGTGCAGCCCGCGTTGGTCAAGGAAGGCCTATTACCTGTTCGGAACTTGGAGTACTCGCCGTTTGAGCCGGTAGACAAGGAAGAGATCATCGTGCCGCCGGCTCCCGAACTCGACGACTCGCTGCTCGTTCCGTCTGCGTCAGACGATGACAATGACGGAGATGACGAAATGCCGGATGAGTTCAGGGACAAATAGCGATTCGGCGTTCGCTGGCATTTTCCGCGTCGCTCTCAGACGATCCTCGCTATTCGCCATTCGCCATTTGGCATTCTGTGGCGAGGAGTTGTTCATGCGACGTGCTGTCTTTCTCTCGATGTGTCTAGCGTGTTTCAGCGGCCCACTGGTGCGAGCGGATGATCCGCCCAAGTCGCTCGACCCGCGGTTGAAGGTCGAACTCTTTGCCGAACATCCGCAGATCGTCACGCCGACGGGGATCGACGTCGATCATCGCGGTCGAGTCTTCGCCATCGAGAGCAACACGCACTTCCCGCCCGAAGGCTACAAGGGACATCCGAGTGATCGAGTGCTCGTGATGAGCGACTCGGACAGCGACGGCGAAGCGGACAAGATCGTCGTCTTCACGGACGGACTGAAGTTCTCGATGAGCGTCGTCGTGCGACCGTTGTGGTTTCCGGTCGCCGCCACGAAGGACCAGCCGCCGCCGAAGCAATCGGTTTACATCGCCACACGCCGCGAGATATTTTTGTTCCACGATGACGACGGCGACGACAAGGCCGATCGCAAAGAGTCCATCGTGCATCTCGACACAAAAGGCGATTACCCGCACAACGGACTGGCTGGGTTCGCGATTGATGCGCTCGGCTGGATGTACTTCGGGTTCGGCGAGAACCTGGGAGCCGACTACAAGATCATCGGTTCGGACGGCACGACGCTCAGCGGGGGAGGGGAGGGGGGCAACATCTATCGGTGCCGGCTGAATGGTTCGAAGCTGAGCCACATCGCGACCGGGTTTTGGAATCCGCACGCGAGCTGCTTCGATGCATTCGGGCGGCTCTTCACCGTGGACAATGACGCGGACAGCCGTCCGCCGTGTCGGCTGCTGCATGTGATTCGGGGAGGCGATTACGGCTACCGCTTCCGCAACGGCCGCAAGGGACTGCACCCCTTCACCGCCTGGAACGGCGAGATTCCCGGCACGCTGCCGATGGTCGCGGGGACCGGCGAAGCTCCCTCCGGCATCCTCGTCTACGAGTCGGACGGCCTGCCGGAGGAGTATCTCGGCAACCTGCTGGTCACCAGTTGGGGCGACCACCGCATCGACCGTTTTCGCTTGCAGCCGAAGGGGACGTCGTTCACGTCGCTGGCCGAACCGCTCATCACCGGCGGCGAGAATTTCCGCCCGGTCGGCCTCGCGACCGCTCCCGACGGTTCGCTGTTCTGCACCGATTGGGTGCTGCGAGACTACAAGCTGCACGGCCACGGACGAATTTGGAGGATCGCGCCGACTCAACCGCAAAGCTCGCCAGTGATTGACTTACAGACTGTTGCAACCGCACCGCTCGGTGTGGCGAAAGGATTTTTGTTTTCGTCAAAACGATTGGATGTCAGACGTACGGCGATCCGGCGAGTCTTTGAAGATGAGTTTCCGTTTTCGTTCTTGACCAGCAAGACCTCGACGAAAGTCGCTCCGCGAGTCCGCCTTGAAGCGGCGTGGTTGGAATCGCCGTTTGAATCAAAGGCACCCAAGCAACTCCCCGAACTTCGTCCCGCAGAGGAAGTCGCGAGTTGGTCGCAACTCGTTCCTGCACTCATGAAAGAGCCGTACAACCCAGCCAACCAAGACAAGTCGCCATTCCGAACGATGCTCACCGACGCAATTGCCGGGAAGGAATCTCCATACATCGACGCATTTTCGCTTCTTTCGATGCTGGGCAATGCTCCTTACAAAGAGCACGAAGAGTGGGTTCCGCTTGTCACGTCTCTCAACGATCCGTTCGCTTTTTCGGCTGTCATTTGGGCCTTTTCGATCGACTTCAATCAGGATGACTTCTCGCGATATCTCGCGCCGGGATCAAACGCTTCACCTCGAACTCGGCAGGCGATGTTGCTGGCGGCTCGGAAGCAGGCCCCGCGGGAAGACCGGTTGCTGC
This sequence comes from Candidatus Kuenenia stuttgartensis, assembly GCA_945906725.1. GTDB lineage: Bacteria > Planctomycetota > Planctomycetia > Planctomycetales > Planctomycetaceae > SXKJ01. Next base: position 7,594 of record CAMDRI010000080.1, read on the forward strand.
GAGTCGCACTCTCGGACCACGACCCGGACGTGCGGCGGCTGGCGGTGCAGTGGGTGGCCGAGGAGAAATTGACGGACCTCAAGCCGCGCGTCGCCGCGATGTTCGACAGCAAGGGGATGACGACCGAGCTGTTCCTCGCGACGATTGCTGCGCTGGAGATGCTCGACGGGAAGAAGCCCGAAGATTTTGATAAGACGCCGGCCGAACAATACGTCGTCCCGCTGCTCAAAGACGAAAATCGCTCCCCCGCCGTCCGAGCACAAGCCCTGCGACTCGTGTCCCCCACCGACAAGACGCTCGACGCGCCGTTGTTCGCTAGCCTGCTGAAGTCGGACCACGAACCGCTGCGCATCGAAGCGATCCGCACGCTGCAAGCCGCCAAGCCCGACGTGTCGGGCGAACTGCTGCGCGAACTCGTGGCCAACGACAAGCTCGACGTGTCCCAGCGAGCCGATGCACTGGTCGGTCTCGCCACGGTCGCGAAGACCGAACCGATCGGCGGACCGACTCGGCAACTGCTGAAAAAGTTCTTGAACAACAGCAGCCCCGTGCCGCTTCGATTTGAGGCGTTACGAGCCGCTCGCCCGCTGATCGCTGACGATGCCGAGCTTCGCGACGGCGTGCTCGACATCGCTAAGACGCTCATCAAGGTGGCCGACGGCGAAGTCGGAACGAATCTCGCCGACCAACTCGTGCTAGCGTTCGCCGAAGCCAAGCTCGATCCGCCGCAGTCGATCAAGATCAACACGAATGACAAACCGAAGACGCGCCAAGACTGGATAGACCAACTCGCGCGCGGCAGCAACGTCGATCCGTCCGCAGGAAGAAGAGTCTTCTTCCATCCCAACGGCCCCGGCTGCTTCAAATGCCACATCGTCGATGGCCGAGGGGGCCGAGTCGGTCCCGACCTGTCGCGAGCGGTCGGCAACGTGAACCGCATCCAACTGATCCAGTCGATCCTCGAACCGAGCCGCGAGATCGCTCCGCAGTTCGTCTCGTGGACGTTCGAGCAGAAGGACGGCAAAGTCGTGACCGGCATGATCGTGCATGAGAACGAAGGGAAGACGATCGTCGGCAACGCCGAAGGCCAACTAATCGAGATCAAGACCATCGACATCGAGTCACGCACTCCGCAGAAGATTTCCGTCATGCCGGAGAAGCTGGTAGAACGGATGACTCTGCAAGAACTCCGTGACGTGCTGGCGTTCTTGGATTCGCAGCGGTGATCGTCGTAGCCCTGTCGCTCCGCGACAGGAAAGCGGAGCGTCAACCGGCCATCGCGGTTTTCAAACTTGAGATCACAACGCCCCACGGCTTTCCTGTCGCGGAGCGATAGGGCTACTTTTGAGGTTTCTGTCATGCCAAGTTCCAAGTTCTGGTTAGTCAGTGGCTCGCTGCTGGCGGGGTTAGGTGTCGCGCTGGGCGCGTTCGCGGCTCACGGATTGGACAAGGTCTTAAAGTCGGTTTACTCCGAGACCGACATGCGCACGATCGCGGGGTTGTCGGTGCCGGCGGCCTGGAAGTATCTGCAAGACTTCAAGACTGCGGCCGAGTATCAGCTCGCGCACTCGCTGGCGTTGCTGATCGTTGGTCTGCTCGCTCGTGACGGCTCGCGGCGATCGTTGACGGTCGCGGGTTGGTCGTTTCTCGGCGGGATCGCGTTATTCTCCGGCAGCTTGTATGTGCTGGCGGTGACGGGCATCAAAGTCCTGGGGGCAATCACTCCCCTCGGCGGTGTGTTGTTTTTGATCGGTTGGTCGAGCTTGGCTGTCGCCGCGATGCGATTACGATGCTCGCCAACAGCCGATTCCGAAGAGCGGCCGAGTAGGGTGGGACCAGCGTAGCGCTGGCCCACCAGACGAATGGAAAACAGTGGGATCAGGAAACCGGTGGGCCGGCGCTGCGCTGGTCCCACCCTACGACTTTGCAGTGCCGAGAGCGGAGTGCTTCATGGAGTTTCGTCAGATCGTCGCGTATCACGGCCCGAATCGTTGGTCGGGTGTGCCGACGTTGGAAGTGCTCGTGGATTTGGGTGCTCTGCGGACGTGGCGGTCGAGTGCTGATCCGTCCATGGTCGCACGGCTATTGTCTTGGCTGCCTGCGCTGGACGATCCGCCGCAGCAGGCTCCGTCTCAGGGTGGCGACGTAGCACCGCAAACCTCGTTTCACAAACTCGCCGAGGATGGGATGCCGCTGGCCGAAGTGCTGCAACGAGTGACTTGCGTGCTCGAAACCGCTGCCGGAACGCCACCAGAATACAGCCGTTGCACGGAGACGGATGACGGCACGAGCTGGCGGCTGACATTCCAGTTCGAAGAAGAATCGCTCGGCCGAGCCTGTTTGGAAACATCGCGGCTGTGTGTGCTGGCGGCGTTATCGGACTCGGCATTCGATGCGCCGGCGGAGATGCGCAAACTGGTTGATCTGGCAGACGACGTGCGGCTGGGTCCGAGCACCCGCGCGATTTTGCGAGCGGCGGCGGCTCGCGGTCTTCCGTGTCGCAGACTGACGGACGGCAGTCTCGTGCAACTTGGCGAGGGGGCGAAACAGCATCGGATTTGGACCGCCGAGACGGACCAGACCGGCTCGATTGGCGAGGACATCGCGCAAGACAAAGAACTGACGAAGATGTTGTTGCGGCAAGTCGGCGTGCCCGTGCCGCAAGGCCGAGTCGCCCAGACCGCCGACGAGGCGTGCCAGATCGCTCGTGAGATCGGCTTTCCCGTCGTCCTCAAACCGCGCGATGCGAATCACGGCCGAGGCATCTCGTTCGACTTGAGAACTTGCGAAGGGATCACCGAAGCCTTCGATCATGCGCTGGGCGAGAACTCAGCCGGCACAACCGGAGTGATCGTCGAGCAGTTCGCGCGCGGGCCTGCTCACCGATTGCTGGTCGTCGGAGATCGGCTGATTGCGGCGACTCGCGGCCAAAGCGATGTCGTGATCGGGGACGGTCGCAGCACGATTACAGAACTGATCGACGAGGAAAATCGCGATCCGCGGCGCGGCGAAAACTACACCGACAAGCTGGACACGATGGCTCTCAACGAAGCCGCGGAATTGCGGCTCAAACGCCAAGGGCTGACGCGCGAGTCGGTCCTGGAAGTCGGACAAGAGATCGTTGTGTGTGTGAACGGCGATCTGACGACCGACGAAACCGGCGAAGTTCATCCCGCCGTGGCGGAGCGTGCGGTGCTCGCTGCGCAAACCGTGGGCTTGAATATCGCCGGCATGGATGTCATCGCCGAGGACATCAGCCGGTCGCTCGAAGAACAAGGGGGCGTGATCATCGAGGTCAACGCCGGACCCGCCCTGTCGATCCATGTCGAACCGCTTTTCGGGCATCCTCAGCCAGTCGGCGATGCGATCGTCGAATTGATGTTCCCCGGCGGCGAGGATGGTCGCATTCCTATCGTTGGCATCGCGGGCGGATCGGAAGCCAGTCAAATCGGCCTGTTGATTGCCGGACTGCTACGCAAGCTCGGTCGGCGAGTCGGCATCGCGCTGGGCTGCGAGATTTCCGTGGACGGCCAACGTCCGTACGTCCTGCGCGGCTCGGATCAGGATCGCATCCGCTCACTGTTGCTGCACCCACGCGTCGAAGCCGCGATCTTTGAAAGCCAATCGGCAGAAGCGCTGGCTATTGGCTTGGGCTGTGAACGATGCGACGTCGCTGTCCTCACGAATTTCGCCTCAGCCGGATCTGAGATGTCGATCGACGGAGTGCTGCCGCTGGTTCACGCCGTCCCGCCCGAAGGTGCGGCGATCGTCCCCGCAACCGCGCCGCACATCGACCAACTGCTGTCCGCCTGCCGAGGTCACACGCTCCTGTACTCGACAGCGGGGGAGACCGTTCGACTCCGAGAACATCAGGCACGCGGCGGCCGAGTCGCCTTTTTCTTGGGCGACAGCTTGATCCTCGGCACCGGCCCGAACGCGTTCTTCATGCCGCTCAAAGGGATTGAGTCTTCCGGACCAATCGTTCGCGAGCACTTGCTGCCCGCAGTCGCTGCCGCCTGGTCAGCCGGAGTCCCGGTCGAATTGCTGCGAGACATTCTCGCTCGGACGGGACTGTGACACGGAGCCGCAATCACACTAACCCGAAGCGTCAGCGAAGGGGAACGCTTCACACGAGTTTCTTGCTCATCGCTTGAAGCCCGTGCCCTCACTGACGCTTCGGGTTATTTTCAATGCATGCTTGTGACTACCCTGGCTGGCCGGCTTTGAGCTTCGTTTCGACCTGCTGAATCTCGTCCCGCAAAGACGCAGCACGCTCGTAAGCTTCGTCGGTCACGGCCACTTGCAGTTCCTTGCGAAGCTTAATCAACCGGAATTGCTCTTGGCTCGACTCGCTCGTCTGGTGTGGAGCCTTGCCGCAATGCTGCGTGTCGTCGTGGATATTCTTGAGCAGTTCGTCCAACTCCGTCGAGAAGACCTCATAATCATGCGGGCAGCCGAGACGGCCGTTCGCCCGGAATTGGCGAAAAGTGATGCCGCAGTGTGGACAGACCAGTTCGTCAACGGAGTCCAAGGACTCATCCGTCACGCCACTCGCCAGGACATCTTCGTCCGACTCTTGGTCTGACTGCAAATACTTCTGAGCACAGGTCTCGCACAGGTGAAGTTGCTGCACTTCACCTTTGCGAATCTCCGTGATGTGCAGAGTGGCAGGCTTGGAACAGCGACGGCACTTCTTCATCATGTCACCCGTAGGAATGGGCCGCTGGAACTCCGTTGAACGCGGCGACTGGATTCTAGTCGTCGCCAGAGGTTGGTCAAACGTGGTCGGTAAGTGGGAGGATTGCAAATTGGGAATTGATCAGACAATCGTGCTGCGGCTCGACAGAACGTCGTCCGCCAATTTGCAATTTGCAATATCCAACCTCCTTCCAATACCCGGCCTCCTCAAGACAAGGCAGCCTTGAGGACACCCCATGCCGAATCATCTTCCCGACTTCGACACGTTCTGCCGCATGGCTCAGCAAGGGGACTTGGTGCCGGTCTATCGGCAGTTGGTTGCCGACACGCTGACGCCGGTCAGCGCGTTCTGCAAGTTGCAGTCGGGCTCGTGCGCGTTCCTGTTTGAAAGCGTCGTCGGCGGCGAGAAGATTGGCCGTTACAGCTTTGTCGGGACTGACCCGTTTCTGCGGTTGGAAGCGTTCGACCACGAAATCACGCTGACCGAATGCGGCGAAGTCGGACGGCCGGAAAATGAAATCCGTCGTCGGGTCGCCGACCCGCTGAAGGAACTCGAATCGCTGATCGCCAGTTATCGAGCCGCTCCACATCCCAAGCTGCCCCGCTTCTGCGGTGGAGCCGTCGGATACGCTGGTTACGACATTGTCCGTTACTCGGAGCATCTACCGAACGCACCGTTCGATGACCGCAAGCTGCCAGATATGTCGTTCGCATTCTACGATCGCATGGTCATCTTCGATCACGTCCAAAAGACGATCTTGGTTGTCGCACACGCTCGCGTAGGGCGCGCGGCTCGCGTGCCAGAACTCCGCGCCGCCTATGACGCGGCCTGCGCCCGCGCCGATGAAACGTGCCAGCAACTGCAACTCGGAAAAGCCGACTTGGCGCTCAACGACATCGACCTCACCGGTGAGCCGCAGTTGGCTTACCGATCGAATTTCACGCAGCCGGAGTTCGAGGCTGCTGTCGAGAAGTGCAAGGAATACATCGTCGCCGGCGACATCTTTCAGGTCGTCATCAGCCAGCGGCTGCAACTGGAAACGAAGGCGACGCCGCTCGACATTTACCGCGCCTTGCGAATCGTGAACCCCAGCCCATTCATGCTCCTCTTGAAGACGCCGCACACTACACTGGTCGGCAGTTCGCCAGAGATCATGGTGCGCGTCGAAGACGGCGAAGTCACGATCCGCCCGCTCGCCGGCACTCGAAAACGAGGGGCGACCGACGAAGAAGACAAACGCCTCGAACAAGAACTCCTCGCCGATCCGAAAGAACGCGCCGAGCATGTCATGCTGGTCGATCTCGCCCGCAACGACGTCGGCCGGGTTGCTCAGTACGGCACCGTCAAACTCAGCGATGTAATGACTGTCGAGCGTTACAGCCACGTCATGCACATCACCTCGAACGTGCAGGGCCAACTCGTCTCGGGCCTGACCGCGCTCGACGCCCTGCGAGCCGGCTTGCCCGTCGGCACGGTCAGCGGTGCTCCGAAGGTGCGGGCGATGCAAATCATCGACGAACTCGAACCAACCCGCCGCGGTCCCTACGCCGGAGCCGTCGGCTACATCGATTTCACCGGCAACATGGATACCTGCATCGCCCTGCGAACGCTGGTCCTGCAAGGCCAGACCGCCTACATCCAAGCCGGAGCCGGCATCGTCGCCGACAGCGTGCCGGAGAGCGAATTCCACGAGACGCTCAACAAAGCCAAAGGTCTGCTCAAAGCCATCGACATCGCCGAGCGGCAGTTGTGAGCGATCGGAAATGGCTCTGTGGTGCATGCGGCTCGCGTGCGACGATTCAGCTCACTGGATAGCGAAGGGAAATCGCCACCAACGCACGCGTGCCGCGTGCGCCACTTTGCCTCTTAGCCGTCGATGACGCCGATCGAGCCACCCGATTGGAACGCTTCGTAATTTCGCTCGAAGAACTCGAAGAGGTTTCGGGCAGAGGCATCGTAGGCTGCCGGATCGGACCAAGCTCGACGAGGTTGCAACAAATCGTCGGGTACGCCGGAGCATTGGGTGACGACGTGCAAACCGAAAATCGGTTCGGTTATGGTCGGCGCAGACGACAACGTGCCGGAGTGAATCGCATTGATGATCGCTCGTGTGTGAGCGAGCTTCATGCGGCTGCCGACGCCGGGTGGGCCGCCGCTCCAACCGGTGTTGACGAGCCAGACTTGGGCGTTGTGTTTGCGGACTTTCTCGGCGAGCAGTTCGGCGTATTTGTTGGGATGCCACACGAGGAACGGGCCGCCAAAGCAGGGGCTGAACGTGGCTTGTGGTTCGGTCACGCCCATCTCGGTGCCGGCGACTTTCGCGGTGTAGCCGATCACGAAGTGGAACATTGCTTGTTCGGGAGTCAGTTTCGACACGGGCGGCAACACGCCAAACGCGTCGCACGTGAGAAAAATTACATCCGTTGGATGTCCCGCCACGCACGGAATCTTCGCGTTGGGCATGTAGCTGATCGGGTAGGCTCCGCGCGTATTCTGCGTGACCGTGGCGTTGTCGAAATCGACGTGGTGCCGAGCATTGTCGTACACGACGTTTTCGAGAACTGCTCCGTAACGCAGAGCTTGAAAGATTTCCGGCTCACGCTCGCGTGACAGGTAGATCGCTTTGGCGTAGCAGCCTCCTTCGACGTTGAAGATGCCGTCGTCGCTCCAACAGTGTTCGTCGTCGCCGATGAGTTGCCGGTTCGGATCGGCAGAGAGCGTTGTCTTGCCGGTTCCCGACAGCCCGAACAACACAGACGACTTGCCAGTGCGCGGATCGCACGTCGAGGAGCAGTGCATCGACAAGACACCGCGGGCCGGCATCAAGTAGTTCATGATCGTGAAGACACCTTTTTTCATCTCGCCGGCGTACTCGGTGCCAAGAATCACAAGCTCACCCAGTTCGAACGAGAGATCCACGCTCGTGCGGGACGTCATTCCCGTCGTGTAACGGTTCGCCGGAAAGCGGCCGGCGTTGTAGATCACGAAGTCTGGCTCGCCGAAATCCGCGAGCTCAGCGTCGCTCGGCGGGATGAGCATGTTGTGCATGAACAGGGCGTGGTACGCACGCGAGCAGATGACTCGAACCTTCATCCGATATTTCGGATCCCAGCCGGCAAAGGCGTCGATGACGTACAGCCGGTCGAGCGTGTTGAGGTAGTCCTTGGCCCGCTCGCGATTGATCATGAAGGTCGGCTCGTCGAGCGGGAAATTGACCGGCCCCCACCAGATATTGCCCTCCGACTGGGGATGCCGCACGACTCGTTTGTCTTGCGGAGAACGTCCCGTCTTCTCGCCGGAGTACGCGATCAGCGCACCGGAATCGGCGATCGTCGTGCCAACATCGTGGCGGATCGCTTCCTCATACAGAGTCGCCGGAGACGGATTGCGCAGAACGTGTTTGATGGTGATACCGTGCGCGGAAATGTCGAACGATTGGGACATCGTGGGTTCTCAGAAGTGCGAGAGGACATGAAGGAATCGCGGTGAGCGTTCCGGTCGAGAGGATCGTGGCAACTTCCGCGGAACGCGTCCATCTCTCTCAACGAGAAACCCCGGAGCGGTGGCATTCGTGCTTGCGAATGCCACCGCTCCGGGGCTTTGTGGCTGAAGCGACTTGTACAGACTACACCAACTCGCGCATCGGCTCGCGTTGTTCAACGAGATACTGTGGGCGGCCGGTGGGGTCGATCAGCGTCGTGTTGCGGGGGTCAATGCCGAGGTTGTGGTAGATCGTGGCGATGATCTCTTGCATGTGCGTCGGGCGATCCTTGGCAACTTCGCCCAAGCGATTCGTGCAGCCGATCGCTTGACCGGTGCGCATTCCACCGCCGGCGAGCAACGCACAGCTGACTTGCGGCCAGTGATCGCGGCCCGCGCCAGGATTGATGCGCGGCGTGCGGCCGAATTCGCCCCAGACCACGACCGTCACATCGTTGAGCATTCCGCGTTCTTCGAGATCTTGCACCAGCGCAGTGACGGCTTGATCGAGCTTGCCGCCGTGATCGCGGACCAGGTTGAAATTGTCGCCGTGACTGTCCCAGCGGCCGAACGTCAGCGTGACACAGCGGACGCCCGCCTCGACCAATCGCCGAGCCATCAACAGATGGTCGTTGCAAGTCGGAGCACCGTCGTACTGGAATTGGTACGGCTTGCCGTCGCCGTACTTGGCTCGGACCAGCGGGTCTTCCTTCGAGACGTCGAGCGCGTCGGCCAGCTTGCTGGAAGTCAGCACGCCGAACGCCGCTTGATTGAACGCATCGAGTCCTTTCAACATGCCGCTCGCGTCCGCTTCGCGCTTGAGCAGGTCGAGTCCGCCGAGCAACGACTTGCGGTCTTGCAGTCGGTCGAGCGTGACTCCGTTGAGCGTCAAGTCGGCCATGCCCTGCCCGTCCGGTTTGAAGGACTGACAGGTTGCTCCGAGAAAACCAGGACCACCTGGTTCGGACCACGGCGCATGCTGAGTTTTGGCCGCGAGAGCCACGAAGGGGGGCATGGAGCGAGTGACCGGACCTTGCAGCTTCGAAACAACCGCACCGATGCTCGGACGACCGCCAATGGAACGATCTTGATTGCGATGCCAGCCAGTCAGACATTGATAACCGTCGTGGTTATCGACGCAGCCGACCACCGCGCGAACGGCCACGAACTTGTCGAACGCCGCCGCGATGCGGGGGAAGGCTTCACCGATTTGGATGCCGGGAACTTTTGTGTTGATCGGCTCAAACTCGCCGCGGATCTCTTTCGGAGCGTCGGTTTTAATTTCCCACATGTCCTGGTGCGGAGGACCTCCGCCAAGGAACACGTTAATAACCGCCTTGTGCCGATTGGTGGTCTCGCTGCCGTTGGCTCGCATCACGTCGGCCAAGCCGAAGCCGCCGACGGCTCCCAACGAAAAACCGCCGATCTTCAAAAAGCTGCGGCGATTGACTCCGTCACAGTATTTCTGCTGGCGTCCGAAAAGGGTGAGCATTGCTGGCTCCGCTCGGAAAAAAGGCGGGGATTTTCTACTGGTGGGATAGGGACGGTATCGGCCACATCAACAGGCGTCAATTGATGAAAAACCGCCGCGCCGGCCAAACGGGCCAACTCCACGAGGACAGTTCTGGCGAGCCCAACAGCATGAACAAATGACACGACCAGTCTTTATGATTTTGCCCACACAACACTTTGCAGAAGTTTCCCGCCAGCCACTTGACCGGAAACGAAGGGACGCCGCGCCATGACTCAGCCACAACCCGAACCAATTGATCCTGCAAAGTTGCCAGAGTTGGCTCGCGCGGTCGTTGCGGCCGATCACTTCCCGTACTTGGCGACCATCGACGGCGATCAGCCTCGCGTACGACCCGTCTCGCCAGTCCGAACGGACGGTTTCACGGTCTATGTCGCGAACCTCCGCATGTACCACAAGACGTCCGAGATCGCCGCGATCCCGAATGTCGAGCTGTGTTATCTCGACCAGAAGCACGACCAAGTGCGGATCACGGGCGTTGCAGAGGTCGTCACCGAGCGGCCCGTCCTGCAAGAAATCTGGGACGCGAATCCGTTGCTCCGGCAGTATCTCGGCAGCTTGGAGAACCCGGCACTGATCGTGTACCGCATCCGTCCCAAGCAGGTCCGCTTCATGCGCGAGTGGGCGTTGAATTACCACGACGTGCCGGTGGAGTGATGTCGTAGGCCGAGCGACTACGTCTGGACTACCTGTTGCTACATGCGACCGCGGTTGAACCGTTCGTCATGTAGTGCTCATCGACCGGGTAATTGTTGAACTGAATCGTGTAATACTCCTCGAACCACTTCTGGATATCGGGCAGCACCCCATCGTCGTAGCTGGTGGCCGCATACAACGTGCGCCCGAAGAGTTCCTCGCGGATCTCGCCTTGCTCGACGATCACCACGCCACCCTTCAGCACGTAACGCGGCAGCGCGAACATGTCGAGCTTGTTGGCGTTGGGCGTGTAGATCGCCACGTCGCCATCGGCTCCAATGCCGAGATGACCTTTGTGCTTCAGCCCCAACATGCGAGCCGGCGCAGCGCGGGTGATGATCGCGATTTCATACAGAGAGTACTCGCGGTCGAGGTCTTTCAGCACCGAGCACTCCAGTACTCGCGGCGGGACTCGCTTGAGGACTTCCTGCCGATAGGTACGGTCCATCAAGAGCTGAATAATTTCGGGATACGCCAGGAATGAGCCGCCGTTGGGATGATCGGTGCTCATGGCGATCCGCCACGGGTCGTTGACGAGCAGATACCACTCCAAGCCGATCGCCCATTGCAGCGCGTGGACGAAGCTCTTCTCGCGGTACGTGATCGGGACGATGCCGCAGCCCGCTTCCATCTCGGTGTCGGCGTTGGTCCATTTGCGGCCGGTCACCTTGTGCAAGTAGTAACCGAGCGGCCCGTCGCCGGTCATCGACGTCGTCTCGCCGAACAACACCTGCCCGACATCGACGGTCAGATTCGGATGCGCGTTGACGTAGTCCGCCAGTTCGGTCGTCTTCGAGCAGAACTGACTCTGCTCACCGAGTCCGCCGCCGTAGCTGTGAAATTGAATGTGCGTCAGGTGTGCTCGCCGGCCTTCGAGCGCCTGCATCGTCGCCAGCGTCGTGTTCCAGTTGCCGGGCAGACCGAGGTTGTTGCAGTGAATGTGAACCGGATGCGGCAGGCCGAGGTCCATCGCCGTTTGCGTGAGCGACGTGATGATCTGCCGGGGCGTCACGTTGAAGTGCTCGACCGATTCATCGAGGCTGTGGACGTTGTCGCCGCCCCCTTTCCAGACTTCGATGCCTCCGGGATTCACGACCTTGACGGCATACGCTTTGGCCGCGTGCAGCATCCAGCCGACGAACGCTTTCAAACGCTCTGGTTCGTTGGCGGCAATCTGATTGAGAACGTAATGGTTGTTGCCGAACAGCAGGAAAAAGCCTTTGTCGATGATTGGCGTGTCGCCGAATTCCTCGTGCGCGTGCCGTGCGGCGAGCGGCGGAATCGCCGCATCGAACACGGTCGTGTAGCCCATGCCGGCGTAGAGATAACCGGTCGCGAACGTGCTGGGGACGCTGCCGACCGTGCCGGAGCGTGTATTCGGAGTGCGGCGAACTGGCGGCGCGAGCCGTTTGTCTTCGGGCCGCATCTTGCGAGCGAGGTTGACTTTCGGCCCAGCAATGTGAGCGTGCATGTCCACGCCGCCGGCCATGACGACGAGGCCCGTCGCGTCGAGCGTTCGGTCGGGACGCACATCGGTTGCCGTCGGAGGCGCGACGATCTTGCCGTCCTGAATCCAGATGTCCTGAACGACGCCGTCGATGTTGTTGGTTGGGTCGTAGACCGTGCCGTTGGCAATTTTCACAAGGCTCATGGTGCCAGCTTTAGTTGGTCAATCGTTCTCGGAGGAGTTCTCGCACGCGTTTCTCGATCGCGCGCAGCACGGTTTCGTCGCTGGGGAACGGCGAGTCGAACGCCGGTCGCAGCGGGATCGGCACATCGTCCATGCGATAGACGGTGCCCGGAGTGTTGATGCCGTAAGTGGCCGTGCAAAAGTGGACGGTGGCTCCGCGCGTCGTTTCCGATTCGTGCGGATCCAGAGCGATATACGGAATCTTCTTGAGATGCTCGCGAGCCGGCTGAGAAAAATTTCCTGCCGGATCAGACGCGATGATCAATCCCGCATCGGCCTCACCGCGAGCCAGCGTGTCGGAGGTCGTGAACTCACCCGGATTGAAGCGCGGGTAGCCGCGACCGAGGCTCACGCCGAACGGATAGCCGGTCTGCCAGGCGACGACGTTGTCGGCACCGGTGACGTTGCCGTGGCCGCGCACCGGCTTGGCGTAGAAGCGCGTGTAATCGTTGAGGTCGCGAGCGAGTGACAGAGCCGCTTCGACATTCATGTGCTTGCCGCGCGTCATCGACAGGCCCATGCCGAAGAAGATGATCCCGAACTTGCACGACTTCATCCGCTGCACGAGGTCTTGCATTTGAGCCAGCGAGATGCCGGTCTCTTGCTCGATCGCCGGGTCGATCTCCACCCCTTTGACCAACGCTCGCAACGCCCAGAGCACCTCGAAATCTTTGCGCGGTTTGATCTGCCAGAAGATGTCTGCCGCCGCCGCGCTCTTGCTCTTGCGGACGTCGACGAGCACCGCCGTCCGGCCCTTGCGACCGTTGGGAACGAACAGCCCCTTGGGCATCAACGAGTAACGCGTCCAATGTCGCGGATGCGACTCGGCCGGGTTGCCTCCCCAGAAGATGACCAGATCGGCGCGGTTCTTCACTTCGCCGAGCGTGCAGGTCACTTCGCCAACTCCTTGAAACGCCATGCCCGAAGGGCCGTGACACACGGAGGTCGTCGTATCAACACAGGCACCGACGCGGTCGGCGATCGAGACCGCGACGCGCTGCGCTTCGCAGGTCGTGTCCGACAGCCCGTAGACGATCGGATAGCGAGCGTTCGCCAGAATCTGAGCCGCTCGTTCGACCCCTTCTTCCAACGTCGCCGGCTTCCCTTCGATCGTGGCGACCGCGTGCTCTTCGATGTGATGGTTCAGAAACCACGCCTTGCCGAGCACGCAGGCATTCTTGGCTTTGGTGATCCGCTTCCCGACGACCGTCAGTTCCATGTCGTCGCACACGCACCCGCAAAACGTGCAGGTGGCGTCTTTGACGATTCGAGTTTCGGCATCCATCACGGCGGCTTCAGACATATTATTCAATTCCTAAAGAAGCTTCTCCAGTTGCACGTCCATGCCCTTGCTATCCGGCATTCCGGTGCAATGCGTCTCGCCTCCCATCAGCCGGCTGGACGGATCGCCGTACGGCAGAAACAGCAATCCGGGAGGCAATTCGCCCGTCTTGGCCGCCTTGCAGGTCAGCTCGACCTGGCCGAACTCCGAACGAATGCGGACTCGCTCGCCATCGACAACCCCTCGCCGAGTCATATCGTCCGGGCACATGAAGAGCGTTTGAGTTTCCTCAATGAAGTCCGCCTTGAGCTTGCCTTCATTGAGCGTCGTGCCCTGCCGACTGGTGCGACCGGGGATCAGGATAAAGATGTCGTCCATCAGCGTGAGTGAATCGTCTTTCGGCCCGTGCCGACTGCACCTGGGAAGTCAAAAACCACGGAGTGATGCTAATTCATCGGTCCCTTGAAGGAAATCGGGATGGCGGAGCCGTTTGCGCGAAAGCCGATCGCGGGTCGATGACGCCCTGCATATTCGTTCAAAAACGGGATCACGGCGGTCGGCCGACGGCTTTCGGCGGTCGGCCGGACAGGTTCCGCAACCTTGCCGAGTCATTAGGATCGGCCGCATGAGCCTCCCGACAATCACGATCGAACTGTTTGGGATGCCCCGTGCTCGAGCGGAAGTCCGGGAACTTGTTGTCTCGGCCGCGACAGTCGGCGAAGCTCTGGCCGAAGTCGTCGCGAAATGCCCGACGCTTGCGGATGTCGTGAACGCCGACGGCCGACTAGCCTCGCAATACCTGCTCTCGCTCGACGGGAAGCATTTCGTCTCGGACGTTTCGCAACCGTTGCAACCCGGAGACCGCCTGCTGTTGCTTTCCTCGGATGCGGGGGGCTAAGAGGTCTGCGTCATGGGTGGATATCACGGGCGTTACCTGCGGATCGACTTGAACAGTGGCACGGCGAGCTACGTCACGCTGTCGGAATCTGTGCTGCGCCGATTCCTCGGTGGCGTCGGGTTGGGGACGTGGCTGCTGCACCACGAGTCTCCGCCGTGTGTTGATCCGCTGGCTCGCGAGGCGGCGCTGGTATTTTGCTTCAGCCCGCTAGTCGGAACGCCGCTGACGACTTCGGCGAAGTTCGCCGTCGTCGCGAAGTCTCCGCTGACGTTTCGACTCAACGACGCCCTGTCGTCGTCTCATTTCGCATTGGCCGGAAAACGTTCTGGTGCGGACGCGCTGGTGATCGTCGGAGCGTGTACGGCTCCGAGTGTGCTGGTCATCGAAGATGGTGCGATCCGCATCGAATCGGCGAGCGAATTGTGGGGGCTCGATTCCGACGAGACGACGAAGCAACTCGGCGAGCGGTTCGGCCAGGAGTTTCACTCGGCAGTCATCGGCCCGGCCGGCGAGCATCTCGTGCGATATGCGACGATCAGCCATGCGAATCGTCACGCGGGACGTGGCGGACTCGGTGCTGTCATGGGATCGAAGCGACTCAAGGCGGTCCTGGTCGCCGGGACGCAGCGAGTCCCCGTGGCCGATCCGGCACGCGTCGTCGCGGCTTCTCGTGATCTCTCGCAGCGATCGTTCGGGCCGGCGACTGCGAAGTACCGCGAACTTGGAACCGTGTCGAACTTGCTGACGTTCAATCGCCTGCACGCACTGCCGACTCGCAACTTTCAGCAGGGGCAATTCGAGCAAGCCGAGAATCTCTCCGGCGAGTCGCTCAACGCCACTCGCCGAGTCGCTCGCGAATCCTGTGCCTCCTGCACGATCGGTTGCGAACACATCTATTCCAGTTCCGAAGGCAACGTCCGCCTGGAATACGAAAGCCTGTTCGCGCTGGGACCGCTGTGCGGCATTGGCGACCGCGATGTCGTCCTCCGAGCAGCGCGGCTGTGCGACCGGCTCGGCCTCGACACAATTTCCGTTGGAGCAACCGTGGCCTTCGCGATGGAGTGCTCTGAACGAGGACTACTCGAAGCCGATGGTCTTCGCTTCGGCGACGGAGAAGCGTTGCTGGCGCTGTTGCCGCGCATCTCTCGCCGTGAAGACTCGCTGAGCGATCTGCTCGCCGAAGGAACTCGCCGGGCCGCCGCACGCATCGGCGGCGACGCTCCCGACTTCGCGCCGCATGTGAAGGGCTTGGAGTTGCCCGGCTACGAGCCACGCACGTTGCAAACGATGGCGCTGGGCTTCGCGGTCGGCTCTCGCGGAGCCGACCACAATCGGAGCGGTGCCTACGAACTCGATTTCTCCGCCAAGACCGACCGCTTCCACGGCTCGCCCGAAGCCGCCGCTCTGGCGGTCGACACCGAAGACCGAGCGGCTCTCATCGACTCGATGATACTGTGCAAATTCCTGCGCGGCGTCTTCACCGACTTTTTCGCCGAGTCCGCCGACCTGCTGCGAATCGTCACCGGCTGGGACATCACCGCCGAGGAACTCCGCACGACGGCGCGGCGTATCGTCACGGCAAAGAAGCTCTACAACGTCCGTGAAGGCTGGTCGAACTCGGAAGACACGCTGCCGCGTCGCTTTCTCAGTGAAGGACTTTCGACCGGCGTCGCGACCGAGGCGACGCTCACTGTCGAGCGATTGCAAACGATGATCGACGCGTACTACTCCGCGCGAGGCTGGAACGCCGACGGACAGGTTTCCGAGTCGCAGATCGGCGAACTTCAACTCACCGACCTTTGAGCCGTTTCAATACGCCCGACCTATTGCCGGGAGCCGATGGCCGACAGTCGCAATACCGTTTTTGATCCGCGCTCAACACGAAGTCATACGCGCGAGGCCCGATCGAAGACCAAAATCTCACCCTTGCCCAGCGAGACCAGATCGCCGCTGTGCCGGTGGTACGAGCCTTTGAGGAATTCATCCGCGACCGGAAAGCCCGCTTTGCGAAGTTCGAGAAGACAGACACGCAGAAAGACCGGTTCGTAGAGGCAGGCTCGGCGAAACGTCGGCAGGAGCGCCGGCGCGTCGCCAAAAAATGCCAGCGTTCCCCGCTTCATGCCCGCACCCGCCCGCTGCCCGCACTTTCCAAAGACGAACACCGAGCCAGCCAGCATCGACACTCCGGGGAAGTCGCCGATGTCTCCACCAATCGCGATGAACCCGCGCCGCATGTGGCCACCGATTTCGTTTCCCGCTTTGCCATCGATAAGAATCATCCCGCCGCGCATTCCCGATCGGCCGCCACGATAACAACCGCCGACAAGATGCCCGGCATCGCCGCGCACTCGAATCGTTCCACCACGCATCTCCGCTCCAACCCAATCACCCGTGTTGCCCTTCACCTCGATCGAACCGCCACGCATCTCGGCGCCGCAGTGCATCCCGATGTTGTTGTCGATCGTCAGGCTGCCGTTGGTCATGTTGGCTCCGACCCACTTCACGCGCGAGCAATCCCCTGCCAGCACAATCTGCTGATCGCCGGCATCCCCTTCCACTCGGAAGAACTCGCCGAGCGGTGCCGGAGCATTCCCGTGCTGCACTGGCAGCGCGGCAATCTCGGCGACCGTCTTGCCTGCTAAAAGATTCGGCGCGATGCACTCCGCTTCGATGGGAATCGTGGTCGTGCCGGTGTAGGTGAGTCGCAGCATCGGTTCGAGCAATCTCTCAGGGGCAACAAGTTCGATGGTCGGTCATTTGGAGTTGCGCAATCGGAGCCGTTATCGGTTTACGAACCGAGTCGCTTGATCCGAATTTTGCGATACGACGCCTCGGACGGTGGCCCGCCATGAATCTGCACCGCGAGCACTCCGGATCGGACAACGGTGTCGTCCTCTTCTTTGTAGTCAATCGTCTGCACGCCATTAAGCCAAATCTGCACCCGCGGCCCTTCGCAGCGAACCACGAAATCGTTCCACTCACCCGGCTTGAACGCCTTCTCGACCTTGCCTTTGTCGCCGTGGATCAAAAACTTTTTTCGCCGCGATTCGTCGTACAGCGAACCCCAGATGTACCGCCCTTCCATGTGCCCCATGTCGCACTGGTAGCCAATGACCTCGTGATGATTCGGAATCCGCTTCGTCCGAAACTGCACTCCCGCGTTCGCCCCGTCCCCCGCCAGCTTGGCCTGCAACCGCAACTCGAAGTCGCCAAAGTCCTGCTTCGTGCAGAGGAATTCGTTGCGCGGGATCTTCTCCTTCATCGTTCCGCCGATGATGGCCCCGTCTTGAATGCGGAAGGTCTTCAGGTCGCCCTCCCATCCTTCAAAAGTCTTGCCATCGAACAACGGCCGAAAGCCCTCCTCGACGTTGTCCGCAAGAACTTGCCATCCCATCGCGGCTAGAACGCTCGCCGCCGAAAACGAAAGAAACGATCGACGATGCCATTTCATGAATGCGCCTCCTCAAAACGAGCGACTGCGAAACACGTCACGGAAAACTGCAAAGCCACGGCAACGGTCATAACTCGAGAACGAGCCGCAAACTCTATCGAAGCCCCGGTACGACGTCAGCTTCGTCGCCGATTTCACACACACCACTCAACGACCAATCCGTGCAATGCCACTTAGAGAGCGTGCGGGAAGATAAGAGTTCTGGACAAGGAAGTCCTGCCCGCCTTACGAGTCCGCCGTTGTGAATTGGTAGAACTATCAACACGAAGCGGAGGATTGGCATGGATGCCCAGGAACAAATCCGAAAGCCCTATCCGAGT
>CAMDRI010000081.1 GCA_945906725.1 Candidatus Kuenenia stuttgartensis
CTATGACAAAATTGAGTCGACTGCGCGCGGCGGAAAATGCCCCCCGCCGCCAACCCCCAGGCCTGCGGCCTGATTCTCAGGAACTTGTTCCGTGTCAAACCATCAGTCCCACTCTTAACCCAGCGCACGCAATCCTTGGGCAGGTCCAGGCAGACTAGTTGTTGGCGCGGGACTTAGAGGCGCTGGGACTGGTGTAGGCGTACTCTCGTGCGAGGTATCTCGCGAGGATTCTATGCGGTCGAGCAGCATGATCTTTTGCCAGATGCTGCGCGACAGGCCGTTGGTTAGCGAGGTGATTTCGTTGACCGCGTCCAAGGCGACCGAGTCCGGGAATTCTTGAACGTAGATCGCTGCCGTTTTGCTGATCAACGATAGCATCTCGCTGGAGTAATCGAGATAGCGGCCCAGTTCGAAGGGCGTCATCGTGCGTTTGGGGGACGACGGTGTCGCCGGGCCACCGTGCAACATGCGTTCGGGATCTTTCGTGAGCTGGTGCATGTCGACGATGTGCGCCATCGAGCGCAATTCATGGATCGCGATCAGTGTCTTGCGGCGTTTCAGACGCAACTCCCACGAGGCCACGAACAAGATCACCGCGCCGATGCCGACGATGCTGGCCATCAAGCCGTCGGCCGTTTGTGCGAAGACTTCCAGATTGAAGACCTCGTTGTTGCCGCTCAATCGCACCTGCCGCATGATCCAAGTGACCGCCACCAGACAGCAGACGATTAACACGCCTTCGAGAATGCGCAACGGGATATTCGGCCGGCCGATGGCTTGGGCGCGCTCGGCGGCCTCGCGAGCCATCACGACCAACTCGGCGGCGACCTGCCGCAGGTTCACTTCCGGGAACCGTTCCGCAATGCGGCGTTCCAGTCGCTCGACCGTTTCGACGACTTTGTCCGGTTGCAGACTACGAAAGCGTTTCGCCATGTCACGCACGCCTCACGACAACACGGTTTCCGGTGACTTCGGTGACGACGATTTTTTGGCCGGGGTCGATGAAGTCGCCTTGGCTTTGCACGTCTAAGACTTGCTCGCCGAAACGGGCCTTGCCGGCGGGACGCAGCGTGGTGAAGGCTTCGCCTTCTTGGTGCAGCAGCCATTCGAGTCCGGTGGCCAGCACGCCTCCGAGCATGTCTGGTCGGAGACGCGGCGCATCCATGTCGGTCACGGCGGTCGGATCGGGAGGCGACAGGATCAGGTGCTTGAGCAGAGGCATCTCTGGCAGATATTTGCTGATGATCACCGCCACGCCAATGACGCTGACTAATGCGATGCTCAATGTGCCCAGCGACTTGGTCATCTGTGTCATCTCCGAACTGGTAGTTGGCAACACAAACGTTTGGCTCGCCAGAATCAACGACGCGAGGATCGCCAGTGCTCCACCGATGCCGAAGATGCCGAAGCCGGGAACGACAAAAATCTCCATCAAGATCAGGCCCACGCCGAACAGGAACAGCACGATCTCCAACACGTCGGCGGTGCCACCGAGAAAGCGACTCCAGAAAAACAGCATGAAGCAGAAGGCTGACGCGACTCCAAAAAACGACGTCATCGTGTGCAGTTCGAGATAAATCAAGACGCTGCCGGCCAGCAGCAACAGCACCGTCATGCCCGGCGTGTTAAGAGTCCAGACGAGCGTGTCGACCCAGGTGCGGCCCTTGGCTTGTGGGATTTCACCTTCCGGGATGCCGAGGCGTTGCCGCAATTCGTCTTCGTCAGCAACCGGAGCTTCGGCGAGCTTCAATTCGTGAGCACGCTGCGCATCGACGGTGAGCAGATTCTCGCCTTGGCATTCCGGGACGATACGACCTTTGATCCACTCGCCGTTAGAGACGGCAATCTCTTCGTCCGTCAGGTACGATACGCGTCCGTTCTCGCGATGCGTGACTTGGAAGACGTCGAGGTCTTTGTCCGCCATCGCTTGGCAGAGACCGGACGGACGCCCTTTCTTCTCGGCCAGTGTCTTCAGTTCTTCCCGCAGAAAACTGAGGATTTTCTCGGGAGCTCGTTCGAATTGTTGTCCGGCGCGAATCGTGATCGGAGCCGCGTCGCCAATTTTGGCGTGTTGTTGCAGGACGATCTCGTCACAACCCAGCGCAATGATCGCCGCGCCGCTGAGTGCCATCTTGGGCACATATGCGACGGTCCGAATCTTTTTGGTGTCCAGGTCGGCGATCGCGTGAGCGATCTCCAAACTCGGTTCGAGCATTCCGCCGGGCGAGTCGATCTCGAAGATGATCAGATTCACTCCGGAGCTTGTCGCACGGCGAATCTCGCGATCGACAAAGCCTTGCAGAATCGGTTCGATCATCTCGTCGATTCTGATGCGGACGACTCGCGGCGTTTCACCGGACGTCGCGTTCTCGCGGAGAAACTCACGTGGGAAGTTGTAGAGGTCAGCCAAGTCGCTGCGTGTCTCGGCCGTTTGAGTGACGAGCACATCCAAGGCTCGAGCTCGGCTGCCGGAAAACAGCCCCGGGACTCCTGCTTCTTTGATGGTGATGACGTCTTGCACGACGACCTTGTTGTCCAGCAGACGGCGATGCTCCTCTGCCGTCAGCACGCGACTCTCGAATGCCTTGCGCCCGTCCACTTCGGCTTCGATCTTGACCTTGAGTACCGTCTTTTGTGGGTCCATCAGGCCGGCGACGAACGCAGTGCTCAGCTTGGGATTCAGTCGTTTCTCAATCAACGACAGCACGAACTGTTGCTCTTCGGCGTCCAGCGCCTTGCCTCGGCCAATGTCGCCCAACTCGGCATCCGGATGCATCACGATTTCTTTGCAGGCCAGCGCCAGAATCACGTTGTAGCCGTCGATTCGTTTCTTGTCCTTTGGCTCCGGCACCCACGCGACAGTTCGCAGCGAACCAAATTTTGCGGAGGCCAGTTCTTTCGCCAGATCTCGCACCGCACCGAATTGACTGGTTCCTGGGCCGATTTCTAAGACGAGGATTCCCGGTCGCGATTCTTGCTCGGCCTGCTGTTGGAGTTTTCTGGCAGCGTTGAGCACCTTGGCCTGAACGGCATCACGGATTGGACTGCCGACGCTGAGATACACCGCCAGCGGCGACTTGGCGGCTACCGCTGGCGCGTCGTCGGCCTCTTCCGACCACAATGTCCCCGTCGAGACGCCCTGCCCCAACAATCCGATTCCGGCCGCCCACGCACTCACCCAACCAATAGTTCGTAACCAATTCACGATAACTCTCCCCAAACTTTGCCAAATGCCGTTGGCCGATCAGCGAGGCAAATTATAGGTCCGCTCAAAAACGAGCGTCAAATTGTGAACCAACTTGACGGTGAAGCGTAACAGGTTGAATGGCGGCAGCTCTGCTGATCGCACCCTCGATCCTCGCGAGGCTGAAAATCTCGAATCTCGCAACTGCCAGATTGTATCTGTGATCGCCACTCTGTCCGGTGATTCGGCCGCTGCCGGGAAAACTTGTCGAATCGACTGTTCTCGCCGCAGCACCACTTCTGGTCATACCGATCATTCGCCGACGGCTCGCGAACTTCCAGGCGACGGGTTCGGTAAACGAGCCAATTGGTCGCCCCCAGACAATCGTGTTGTAAAGTTTCGATCGTTGGTGGAGTGTCACCGGGACGCCCAGCGTCAAACGACCGCACAATCTCTACGATTGATAAAATCTAATTGACGCTCTTCGACAACCACCATTAGCATCCCATCCAACTCTTGTCCCAACTCCAGCAGCAATCTCCAAGATGCGTTGAACTCCGCGAGGAATCACGTTTCTTTGACCTTAGATGTGATCTGTTCTCATCCGAACTCGTTCTTGTTCAAAGGATGTCGCTATGTTGCCACGTCAACACCGCCGTGGGTTTACTCTTATCGAATTGTTGGTCGTGATCGCCATCATCGCGGTCCTCGTCGCGATATTGCTGCCAGCCGTGCAGAAAGCTCGTGAGGCGGCTCGCCGGGCGCAGTGCCAGAACAATCTCAAGCAGATTGGCCTCGCGCTACACAACTACCACGGCATCCATAAGAGATTCCCGTCGGGAATGATTTCCACGCTGTTCACAAACATCATGCCTTCCACATCGCAACGGCAAACCAATCCCCTCGAAGCCACCCAGTCGAACTCCGCCGCCTTGGGCTATCACGGCACAAGTTGGATGCTGCAGATTCTTCCGGGCCTAGAATTCGGGACGCTGACAAAGCAGTGGCTGTCTACGTTGAATGTGTACGACAACGGGATGACAACCAGTACCGGAGGATCGTTCAATCCGTTCCGTCCAGCGCACACTGAAATACCGGCCTTCTATTGCCCGACGCGGCGCGCCGACATGAACACTTCCAAACTGACCTACGTCAAACGTGTCGATAGTCTCAATCCGATGCCGAATACGGGGCTTTGGTCCAAAGGCGGAAATGACTACAGCGGAAACGCTGGTCGCGGATTACTGGTCAACGACGGAGTGATTAGTGGAGGAGGCCCTGGTCCTGGTAATCCTAATCCCGGTCCGACTGGAGCCGGCGGGAACCCGCGTGCGATCTTTGCTCTGACGCCCGATCAGATTCTGAACGATGTCACGCAAGGGTACTTACCATCGCCGATTAATCGGGGCGTGTTCTACGTCAACAGCAGCGTGCGTTTCGCCGACGTCACTGATGGCACCAGCCAATCTCTAATGGTCGGGGAGAATACGCGTCTGAATCATCCTGTGAACCAACTGTTGCAGAGCAGCGATGGTTGGGCATGGGGCGGTATGGCGACGCTGTTTACCACCCGCTTCGGTTTAAACAAGAACCTGCATTACGACAGTCCCGGCAGCGATCATGAAAGCGGTGCATGGTTCCTGTTTGTCGATGGCCGAGTCAGCTTCATGAACGAAAACCTTGACCTCAGCACGTTCCGTTTTTTGTCCAGTATCAGCGATGGATTGACGGTCGGTGAGTATGAAGGGGAATAGATTCGTTCCCGAGACTGCGGATTTCTCGTGAGGCAGCTTTCGAAACGTCGGGTTGCGAGAGCTGTCTCTTTGTCTTCCCCATCGGATTCTGCCGGAGCAGACTGCATGTCGATTCGCTACGAGTGCGAGGAATGCGGATCGGTCCTGAAGATCAAAGATGATCTGGCAGGCAAGCCGGGCAAGTGTCCCAAGTGCAAGACCCCGTTTACCGTCCCCGCTGCGGACGGAGACGCCAGTTCCGGTGAGATCACCGCGACGGAGTCCTCGGAAGACGCCGAATCCAAACAGGCCAACAGCCAGCCCTCCGACTCAGGTGCCGATTTCGATTTGGAGGCCTTCTTGTCGGGCGATGACGAATCGGATGCGAAGTCGAAACCGAAAACCGCGAAGACTTCGCGGCCGACCAAAGCCCTCGACGCCGAGCGTTCCTCGCTCGACGAATCGGACGAAAAACCTCCAGCGAAGCGCTCGAAATCGCGGCCTGACGTGGATGACGAAGGCGAATCTTTTCAAATTCGACGTGGACCAGACGCACCTGGAAAAACAGCTCCCCTCCCAGGATTGGGCGACGAGTCCGACGAGCCGCGGACTCCGTCACGACGCCCGCCAGGAACGAATCCCAATGCTCCCGCCGCCAATATTGCCAGCGATTTGTTGTCAAAGTCCGCCAAGAAAGGCAAGAAGGCGAACTGGAACGAAGCCGAGCCGCAGAAAAAAAAAGACGAGCCCGGTTTCGACTGGGAGGGCTTGCGGTACGAGGCTCGCACCAAATTGTTGCCGGTTTTGGGAGGCGGCGTCGTCATCTACTTGCTGATCTACTTCCTGGTTTCTCCCATGTTCGGCGACAAGGCCTACGTACCCAAATTGGGAAGCGTCACCGGGACCGTCTCCGTGAGCGGCAAGCCGCTGGTCGGAGCACAAGTTTTGTTTCATCCTGCGGAAAAGAAACAAAAATCAAAGGGCAAGTCGTTCAGAATCACGGCCTCGGTTGGTGAGACGGATACGACCGGTCGTTACGAACTGTTTTACGGAAAAAAAGAAGACAAGCTTCGAGGAGCGGCCATCGGTAAGTGCCGAGTCGAAATCATGCCGACGGATCCCACGGGAATTAATCCGAAATACTTTCAGGCCAATGCCGAATTTGAGACCCGGGAAGTCAAACCCGGCAAACAGATCATCGACTTGGAACTCTCCGAATGATCCGTCGAGTCCCGCAGAATCCTGTCCCGTTCACCGGCCGAGTGACTCCTGCGAATCTCCAATCCGCGCGGTTCATTGCATGGCTCTTGTTCGCCTTGTTGCCGACGATCTTTCTCGGATGCGGAGCAACCGTCGATCCCGCGGCAGTGCGGCACGCGAAGGCCGTCAAGGCGCTGATCGATCTGGGTGCCGAAGTTTTTGACGTCGAAGACGAAGTCACTCACGATCGCGGCACGTACGTGTTGCTGTTCAAAGAGCATTTCACAAACGACGGCCAAGTGCAGGGTGACGTGCTGAAACTGATTCGCGAGATTCAAGCGCTCTTCTTGGGTGTCACCAGCACACCGATCCGAGACGCTGCCATGCCGGACTTGGCCAAGTTGCCCAACTTGCATGTGTTGAATGCCACTGACACAAAGGTGACAAACCGTGGTTTGAAGTTGATCGCCGCGTCACGCGATCTGCGGTTGCTCAAGTTGAATCGCACTCACATCACTGATGACGGCTTGGAATGCCTCCGAGAAATGCCGTCGCTGCGCCTGATTTATCTGGGAGATACCGACTTGTCGGTCAAGGCTGTGCGGCATCTCGCCAAGCTACCGCAGTTGGAAGCGATCAAGCTGACCGCGCTGCCGATCACCGACCAGGGACTGTCGTCTCTCAGCGAGATGCCTCGGCTTCGATTCCTGGCTCTCGACGGCACAGCCATCACGGATGCAGGACTCAAACATCTTGACCTGCTTCCCAAACTGGCGTACCTCGACCTGCAAAATACGGTCGTCAGCCTCGACGCCATCAAAGATTTTCGAACGCGGCACCCGAAGTGCTTCGTCAAAGAATGACCCTCAGACGTCGAGCTTCGATGCTCTCTCAGGTCATCCAGTTCGTCGGATCGCCGCGAAAGCATTGCTTGAGCAAACTGAACAGAGTTGGCGACTGAGATTGCATTCGGCCGGGACGTTCCCAAAAGCATTCGGTGGCGACGCAGAAAAACTCTTCGGGACTTTCGGCCGCGTAGTCGTCCAACAACGAGCGCCGGCCTCGATCAGCATCGCGGACTTGCCGTCCGTACTCGTTCTGAAATGCCTCCAACCACGACTCACCGCGCTCGGTACGAGCGGTTGGAAACCAGCCGCTCAGCAGTTCGTGCAACACATGTCCGAACTCGTGCAACACGACATTCGTTCCCGGCGGCACGATGTGCTCGGCGGTCGGGACTTCGCTCCAGACGATGATGACCGTACCACCCTCGATCCACGTCTCACCGAGATGCTCGTCCTCGATGTCGTCTTCCAGTTGCTGCATCCAATCGCCGTGCGAGTAATCGACCCCGTCAGCACCAATTCTCGCACGGCGGCCTTGGTACGGAGTGGGGTGAACCAACACATGCCTCACGCGGCCCAACCATTCGTCTTCAAAGCCAAGCACCAGCAACGTCGCGTACGCGGCAATGACGACCCGCAGTTCGTCTGTGACATTCAGATCTCGGCAAGCTTCCCAAGAGGTCTCGCGCACGAAGACTTGAATCCGTTGCCGCCATTTCGCCATGAGTTCGGCTGGCATTCGTTCGGCCTGTTTGACTTGTCGCCGCAGAGTTTCCTCCCACACCAGCGGGAATGGATCCGCCAACCAGCGCCGACGGCGACGTGCTCGTAACCAGCCGAACATCTCGCGCTCCGTTTCATGGGAGGCCGCTCATTCGGGCCAAACAAGTCGACCGCGCGATGTCATGCGAATGCTGTAGAGCACACCGCCTCCGGTGACGAATAGCGTCTTGCGGCCCTCACCGCCGAAAGCACAGTTGGTGACTTCGTCGGTCGGCACCGGCAGAAAATCAAGCTGTTCGCCGCTGTTCGGGTCGAGCACGTAGATTCCCGCTTTGACATCGTCGGCCGGTTCGAAGGGCGGGTTCGGTTTATTGAGTCCTCCAGCCACGAACAGTCGTCCTGTTTGGTCCTGCTTGAGCCCGTCTGGCCCTCGGCCCTTACCCCAATCTCGCAGCAGCTTCTTGGAGGCGAGTTCGACCGTGCCGTCAGCTCGCAGACGGAACCGCCACAGTTTGCGAGCGCCGTCGTGCGAGTCGTTGTTGTTGTCCGCGACAAATAGAAACCGATCATCGGCCGAGACCAGCACACCATTCGGGCGATCCAGTTCGCGGCCGATGATGCGTGTCACCTTCGATTCGCCGCCCGTCAGTTCCGGCGGGTCGATGCGATAGACCCCTTCAATCGTGCGGCCTTGATCATCGCGGAGCTGCATGTCGTCGCGGCTGCCGTAGCGCGGATCGGAGAAGTAAATCCGGCCGCGCGAATCGACGGTGATATCGTTCGGCTGATTGAATTTCTTACCGAGGTAGTTGTTGGCCAGCACGGTGAGAGTGCCGTCGGGTTCTGTGCGAGTGACTCGTCGCAGCTTCGGCTCGCAGGCGAGCAGCCGCCCTTTTGCGTCGAACAGCAGCCCATTCGTACCGGCTCCCTCCCGATACACGACCGACTTGCCGTCCTGAGTCAGTCTCATGATGTGTCCATTGCCGCTCGACAGAACGCCAAGTTGCGGATGCCAAGCCGGCCCTTCACCACCGGCTCCCTGCCCAGCTTCCACTTTCAGTTTGGCACCTGGCTCAAAAATCGGATCGGCGGCAAACAGCCATGAGGGCAGAGCCACGAATCCGAACAACACCGACCACATCCAGCGCTGCATGACGTTTCTCCGTGAATTCGTCACCCAAAAAAAGAACAGCCCGACGTCGCATAAGCCGCCGGGCCGATCGTCATCGACTTGTCCCGCGAGTCTATCGCGCCCCACCTTTTTTGCTCCCCTTCTGCTGGTAGCCGTTACCACCACCTTGTTGACCACTCGGCTGCGATCGCTGCTGGAGATCGATTTGGTTTTGAATCGACGCTCGCTGATTAGCCAGCGTCCGCATCGCCGAGCGAATCCGATTGGCCTCGCCATCCGCTTGATCGAGATCCGCTTTTGCCTTCTTCAGCTCTTCTCGCGTTCGCTGAAAAGCGGTCTTGGCAGAACTCAAATTCGGATCGGTCTCAATCGATTCCGTCTTCTTCTTGGAGGCGACTCCGAACTCCGCTGTCGCCTCTTTGATCTGCTTAACCAACTCTTTCGCCTCGGTGTTATCCGCCATCGCGACGTCTTCGATGATCTTCTTGCCCTTGTCCGCTTCAGAGACCTTCTTGGCCAAGTCTTTGCGCGTTTCCGATGACACGGCGACACCACTGTCGGCCTTCCGCTGAGCGACCGCGGCTTCGTAAACCTTGCAGGCCGTTTGATAGCTTTCGTTCTCGGTGGCCAACGTTTCGATCACTTTTTTACGAATCTCTGCCAGTTCGCCGCGCAGCCCTTCGAGCTTTTCTTTAGCCGCCTTCAACTCCGGTGAGTTCTTGGCTTCTTCTTCTGCTTCCTTTTTTGCCTTCGCCAACTCGCGCAAATTCTGCTTATGGTCGGCATCCACTTTCTGCCATACCTGGCGAACTTCGGTGGCCTTCTCGCTGGCTTCCTCCAGAACCTTTGAGCCCTCCTGAAGACGTTGGCCGATTTGCTGAATCGCCTGCTGCATGGCCTGCTGGTTCTGCGGGCTGCCACCGGCACCAATTTGCACGCCACCACTGCGGCCACCACCCCCACCGCCTTGAGCCATCGTCGGCTCAACATTCAATTGGACCAAGAGGACCGCGACCACCAGCTTCCAAAGGTTAGACGTCCACATGAGGGTTTCCCTTCGTCTCTTGCAGGCCTCGGTCGAGAATCCACCTTTCGAGGATTCATCGACGCCAGCCAGCCCCAGATTTGGCTACATTCTATCTGCCACAATCCTCATTTCGACAGCGGAAGCTGATCAAAGTTCGACAAAGACAGCAGCCAATAAGATCCGGCCCAAAAAAACCCGGCGACTCTGCAGACGCCGGGCATTGGTGCCGATTGATCGGGGCAATCTCCGGCGTTACTTGCCCTTGTCGCGGATTTGTTCGTGACACTTGTTGCAGGCTTCGTTCGCGGCGGTGAAATGCTCGGTCGCTTTGGCCGTGTCTTTGGCTCGGACGGCTTTGGCCATCGCGGTCATTTCGAGGCGGTACTTGACCGAGAGTTCCTTCCACAGCGGCAGTTGAGTCGGATCTTTGACTTCGTGCGTGTCTGCTTCCATCGCCAGAGCCAGGATCGCCAGCGTCGTGCAATCTCGCGCAGTCTCGTCC
The DNA here is from genome assembly GCA_945906725.1 of Candidatus Kuenenia stuttgartensis. Lineage (GTDB taxonomy): Bacteria > Planctomycetota > Planctomycetia > Planctomycetales > Planctomycetaceae > SXKJ01. Next base: position 10,347 of record CAMDRI010000081.1, read on the forward strand.
GGTTTTTGCAGCCGACGCAAACCGCGGCGGATCGTCGCCGAGCGGCCGTTGATCTCTTCCATCATGCGGCCTTGGCTGGTGAGCTTATTCCACTCCGCCTCCGACTTGGCGGTGCCGGCCGACTTGCCAGCATGTGCGTCATTCAACGCGGCGAATAACTTGGTCGCATCCTCGAACGTCTTCGCCGCTCGCAGCAAGACCGCAGCCTCGCGCACATCGGCGGCGTGGAACTTGGCCTTGGCCTTGTCTGGGTGCTCGGCGATCGCCTGAGCCATGCAAGCGACGACGCCCGCTGCTTGATTGACCTCTTTCTTTTCGAGCGTCTTCGCAAACGCATCCGCGCTGGCTAGTTGCTGGCCAAGCAACTCGACCTTTGCGTTGATCTCAGCCACGAGATCGTCAAGGGTCGCAATCTCCACGACCTTTTGAGGGGCCTCGCCCCATACGGGAAGCAGGCACAACGCCGACACGGCCAACAATGACAAAGTCAGAATGAATCGACGCATGGATTCTCCAGTTTTGGTGAGTGTGTGATTTGCTGAGTTGGCGGGCGAGGCATTCTGAAAGTGACATCGCGCTCGGTCAAGTAGGCCGGACCAAGCTGTCGTCGAAGTAGTTGATCGACATCCCTGCATCGACGACCAATCCCTGAGCGTTGATGCCCGATGATCGCGGACTCAACAGAAAAGCCACCGCATTGGCGACCTCATCCGTTTGCACCGCTCGTTTGCGAAGCGTTGCCTTTTCGGCGTGCAGATAGCTGTCGATGTAGCCGGGAATCCCCGCCGAAGCGGAAGTCTTCAGCAGTCCTGGACAGACCGCGTTGAACCGAATCGCCGAGAATTTCGCGAACGACTTTGCCAGAAAACAAACGGACGAATCGAGAGCCGCTTTGACCGGTGCCATGTAGCCATAATTCTCCGCCGCCATCCTGGTGGTCGAAATCGAAATCGTCACGACACTGCCCTGTTCCTTGTCGAGCAACTCCCGAAAGGCATTCGCCAGCGCGATGAACGAGAAGCACGACAGATCGACCGCTTGCAAGAACGCTCGTCGTGGCGTCTCGTGAAACGACAGCCAACCGGCCGAATAGTCGGCAAACGCCAGCGAATGCACAAATCCATGAATCGGCCCGTGCTGCGCTGCGATCTCGTCGCGGACTCGGTCGATCTGGTCTTGATGCTCGACATCGCAGACGTGGATTGGCACGTCGCCAACCAGTTTGCGAATCTGTTCCCGCCGCTCATCACTGCGGACGACGTGAATCACCTTTGCCCCGGCTTCGGTCAGCACTCGCCCGACATGCGCGGCGACGCTCTTTCGGTTCGCCATGCCGAAGATCACGATGCTTCGGTCGGTCAAGTTGAGAAAATCATTGGTCATTGATAATTGGCGATTGGTTATTTGTGATTGCCCAATAGCCAATAGCCAATAGCCAATGACCAATGACCAATCTCATCAAGCTTACTTCCCGCGATTCACGTACAGTTTCACGTTATGAGTCGCTCGCCCACCGGCCACGATGTCGAGCTTCCCATCGCCATTCAGGTCGGCGCAGATCAAGTCTTCGGTGGCCATGCCGCCGTTATCGATCGTGTGCTTGGTCCACTTGGTCGCCGTCGCGTCATCGGCTTGATAGACGAAAACTCCGGGGCCTTTGATCCGACCGGGACTGGGATCGCTGAAGCCCAGCACGATTTCGTCGCCGCCGTCGCCGTCGATGTCGCACGTCCAAAGCCCGTGCCCGCGATTGAGCGTCGAGTCGATGACGTGCCGCGGCCACAGTCCATCAGCCGTCTTCTCGCCGGCCTTCGGCTCGACGTAAACGGCGCAGGCTTGGCCGTGCATCGGTTCGACCGTGACGATAAATCGCGGCCCATTCTTCAGTTTGCCGACTTTGATTTCTCCGGCTCCTTTGGCTTCCGGCTTCTCGCCGCTCACGCCATTGCCGATTTTCCTGGTAAGCCAAGTGATCGACGTGCCATCACGAATCGTGTCGTTGAGAAGATGCACCCCTTCTTGACTCGCAGTGACCGTTGCATCCGTTCCTTTGCCATCGTTATTCCAATTGAGATGCCAGTGGTTGTGCATCCGGTTCATCGAGGCATTCATCACTCGGTTGGGCCACGGATCAGACTTGGGCTTCGGCGGAATCGAGAACGCCAGCAACCGCGCCCCTTCGCCTTGCGACTTATTCAGCGGGGAGACGACCAGTTGCGGGCGTTTCTCGCCCGTGACGTTGGCAAACCTCATGCGGTGCGTCCACGGCTCGTGGCCGATCAGATGCACATGCCATTTCTCGTCGAGCGACACGCCGCGCGACAGCCACACGATCTGGCCGGTGTTCTTGCCCGACCAGCCGGCTCCGACTGCGAAGTCGATCTTGCCATCCTGGTCGATGTCCAACGGCGCGATGCAGACGTTGTCGCGTTCCGTCTGGTCTTCGATGATGACTCGCGGCTTCCAGTCAGGAGCTTGATACCACACGACGCGGTTTTCCGTGACAGCGACGACATCTTGTTTGCCGTCGCCATCGACATCCGCCAACGTCACCGCGTAACAAATCTTGCCAACATCTGGATCGAGCGTCTGAGCCTCGAACTTGGGAATCTCTGCCGCGTCGGCTGCGAGACACTTCAGCCCCAAACCGGCGATCACCATTGCGGCTCTCAGTCGTTGTCTCATCACTCTGTCTCCCTTTCGAGATGCTGAATCACAAGGCCCGACACAATGACGAAAGCCGCCAAGCAACGCAAATCAGCGACGCCGGCAAGACCGCCGATCATCCGCCGGTGTGAACGTCGGCGACTGAACGCCATTCTCGAAACGCCGATTTCATCCACTCTCCGGCCGAATGCCGTGAGCCGCAGGCCGAAAGCCGTTATACCCTTTTTGCCTGTGGTCCTAGCCGACCGCGGATGAAATCGACTCGCGTCTCTTTCTCGGCGAACCACACAACAAAGCGCACCTTATGCCCGCACCGTACCAAAACATTGTCCTAGCCTTGCGGCAAGCGTTTCCACAACCGGTCTCCGACCGAGTCCAGGATGCTTATTTCGTGTTCTCATTCCTGCGAGCACTTGATCAGGTCGATCGCATGAAGTCGGTCAGCCCGCTGCTCGGCAAACCGGAGATGCTGGATTACTCCGCTGCGAAAAAATGTCGCGTGGCCGATGAACCGTCGACGTTGGAGTCCGTCACCGAAGAGTTGGTTGAGCACCTCTCTGGTTTGTTCGTTTCCGGCCACCCGCGAGCACAGGTCAACGTCGTCCCGGCTCCGACGATCCCCAGCATCATCGGTGGAATGCTGCCGTCGATTTACAATCCGAACTTATGCAGCGACGAATCGGGTCGCCGAGTTTCTGTGGCTGAGGTCGAAGTCACTGCGATGACCGCGGAACTCGTCGGCTACCCGGCCGAACATTCTGGCGGCGTCTTTACTTTTGGTGGCACCGGAACGCTGCTGTACGGAGTCAAGATCGGCCTCGAAAAAGCCTGCCCGGGGACCGCGCAAACCGGTCTGCGCGAACCGGCCGTTCTCGTCTGTTCGGAGCGTGCTCACTACGCCTGCTCAACGGTCGCGAACTGGCTGGGACTCGGCGAGCAGAACGTCATCCAGATTCCGACCTCGGCCGAAAACGAGATGCAGACGTGTCTGTTCGAAACGATTCTGCGTGATCTCTTGAAGCAAGGCCGCAAGATTGCTGCGATCGTGGCCACGATGGGGACGACCGACGCCTTTGGCCTCGATGACCTCGCGAGCATCATTGAGATTCGCGATCGCCTGCGCGACGAGTTCAGTCTCGACTACACGCCACACATCCACGCCGATGCCGTCATCGGCTGGGCGTGGAGCGTCTTCAACGACTACGACTTCGCGACCAACCCGCTCGGCTTTGAACCGCGCACCGTGCGAGCGTTGGCCGGCACCGCGCGGCGCATCAAGCATCTCGGCCAAAGCGACTCGCTGGGGATCGATTTCCACAAGACCGGCTTCGCACCGTACGTCAGCAGTTTGTTCTTGCTGCGAAGCGCGGCTGACTTGCAATTCATCTCGCGCGATCAATCAGCGACCCCGTATCTCTTCCAATCGGGACATCATCACCCCGGCAAGTACACGCTGGAGACAACACGCAGCGGCAGCGGCCCGATGGCCGCGCTCGCCAATTTGCGGCTGTTTGGCAAGGACGGACTGCGTTCGCTGCTCGGCCATTTAGTGACGATGGCCTCGGAGCTTTCGACGCACCTGAAGGCTCACGCCTCGACGACGGTGTTGAACGCCGACAACTTCGGAGCGGTCACGCTGTTCCGAGTTTATCCCGACGGCGTTGACACATTCTCAACGCCGAAACTCGAACAGACCGATGCGTCGTACCGCGATCAGTTGCGAGCCAACAACGCCTACAACCGCCGCGTCTTCGAGCTAATCCACGACGAGGCCCTGCAAGGCCGGGGCGTCGTGATCTCGGTGACCGACTGCTACCGCCTCTCCGACTATGGCGAACCGATCGTCGCGCTGAAGTCGTACATCATGAGTCCGTTCTCTGAACCCGAAAACGTCTCCGCCGTCCTCGACTCCATCTGCCGAGCGAGGCAAATCATCGCTCAGGAACAACGGTCGTAGCCAAAGTAGCTAATCGCAAGGCAGAGGCAACTTCCACGTCGCATTGCCAAGGCAGGTTTTTCGGCGAGAGCAAATGAATCCCGCGCTTCGAGGTCGCGGAGAGAAATTTCAGAATGGTCCGGCCAGTGCTTTCGCAGACCATCGCACTGAGCTTCTCGATGGCCTGACTCAAGCTGCCTGGCATCCGACAGAGCACTCGGTAGGCCGCCTTGGCCTCTTCGCATTCCGCGCGATTCAGTCCGGCGCGACGCAGGCCGATGCGATTGATTCCGACGCACAAGCCGCGATTGTCCAACATGAAGTACGGCGGCACGTCCTGCGTGACCATCGTCAGGCCGCCGATCATGGCCAATTCACCGATCCGCACGAATTGATGCACACCGACATTCCCAGAGACCATCGCTTGGCGTCCGACTTCCACATACCCCCCCAGCAACGCGCCGTTGACGAGAATGGCTTCGTCATGCACTTGGCAATTGTGGCCGATGTGCGCCCCGGCCATCACGATACAGCGTTGTCCCACGACCGTTGCCGATTCAGGAGCCGTTCCGCGATGCACCGTGACGTGTTCGCGAAGGATCGTTCCGTCACCGATACGACAGTAGCTGATGTCGCCGGAGAAAGTCCGATCCTGCGGCACATCCCCCACGACGGCTCCGGCGTGAATCTGACAATCGCAGCCGATTTCGGTGTTGCCAAGGATCTGCACGAACGGTCCCAAGGTTGTGCGGGGACCAATTCGGACGGGGCCGTCGATCACAGAATACGGCCCGATGGTCGCCGTAGAGTCGATCTCGGCCGCCGGATCAATGATCGCTGAAAAATGGATCGCCATGCAATTTGTCACTATGAGGACTTCCCGAGGCAGAAGGCTAGTTCCTTTGCCCTGTCGTGACGAGAGCCTCGCGATGAATACTGAGCGAACTTCTCGATATTTGAGAGATTTTGATTCGCGAGCCAATCACGGTCTCGTTGACGATGCGAGTGGCAGGACTTGTTTGGACTGTCCCGGCGAAGTTGATTGAACACTCCGCGACGCACGCCCTCATCTGTCATCGAGTTGCCGTCGCTGGAGATTCACCAGATACTGAGTGATAAAACAGCACCAACGAAGATCCTTCTGGAGAATGAATGATGAAACCAATCCTTCAGTGCGTGTGTGTCTCATGGTGCTTCGGTCTTCTCGGATTGTCACTCCACGCGGCTGAACCGCTTCCCGGCGATGAGGCCATCGAGAAGTATCTGACGGGCGAAACGAAACTGCTCAGCTTGGGTGTGCTCGCGGAGGCTGATTCGCGCGAGGCGTGGGAGGCAAAGCGAGAGGAGTTGAAGCGGCAGTATTGGGACATGCTCGGACTGTGGCCGGTGCCGGAGCGGACGCCGCTCAAGGCGCAGGTCACGGGGACGGTCGCTCGCGAGAACTTCACCGTCGAGAAGGTGCATTTCCAATCGAAGCCGGGGCTGTATGTCACCGGGAATTTGTATCTGCCGAAAGTGGGGCACGTTTCCAACCTGTCCGGCCAGGAAAAGAAAAAGGACGGGCAGGTTGGAAACCTGCCCGACGGAAAACTGCCCGCCGTGCTTTACGTCTGCGGGCATTCGGGTAAAGGGCGGGACGGTAATAAGACGGCGTTTCAGCAGCATGGGATGTGGTTCGCGACGCATGGCTACGTCTGCCTGATCATCGACACGCTGCAACTCGGCGAGGTCGCCGGCATCCATCACGGGACGTACAACCTCGATCGCTGGTGGTGGCATTCGTATGGCTACACGTCGGCCGGGGTCGAGTGCTGGAACGGCGTGCGAGCGATCGACTATCTCGTGTCGCGACCGGAGGTCGATCCAGAAAAGATCGCGGTCACGGGGATCAGCGGCGGTGGAGCCGCGACGTTTTGGATCGCGGCAGCGGATGAGCGAGTCAAAGTCTGCGTGCCGGTCAGCGGCATGAGCGATCTGCAAAGCTATGTCACCGACAAAGTCTGCAACGGGCACTGCGACTGCATGTTTCTCTACAACAACTATCGTTGGGAATGGACGACGATCGCCGCGCTGGTCGCTCCGCGGCCGATGCTGTTTGAGAACTCCGGCTACGACACGATCTTCCCAATGCCCGGCAACGAACGCATTCGTGCTCGGCTGGCGAAGCTCTACAACTGGTACGAGAAGAAGCCGGGGGACTTGTTCGACATCGGCATCACTCCGGGCGGGCACGCGGACAATGTCGAGTTGCGTCTGATGGCCTATCGCTGGATCAGCAAACATCTCAAGGGAGACAACTCCGAGACAGCCGAACCGCCGCTGCCGCCGTTCGATGGCAAAGAGTTGCGTGTTTTTCCCGAAGACAGCGACCTGCCGATTGACAGCCTCAACGCGAAGATCGACGAATCGTTCGTGCAACTTACGAAGCCGACGACGCCGAAGAACGAAGAAGAGTATCGCGCCTGGTCACAACGACTGAGAGGCGAGTTGCTCGACCGCGTCTTCCGAGAATGGCCGGACGAGGTCCTCGCCGCTGAAGTGCGTGAAGAAATGCCAGACGGTCGTGTCATTCTTCGGACGGACAACGAGGTGTCCGTGCTCGCCGCGCGAATTCAGGCAACAGGTGCCGCGCAGGAGAAACCGAAGCGATTGTGGCTCGTGGTACTCAATGCGGATGACCCAGAAGGCAAGCTCCCAGTGTGGACGAAGGGAACACTTCCCGAAGGCCAACCGATCACGGTGCTCAGCCCGCGCGGCTGCGGTGAGTTCTCGTCGTGGACTCGCAAGAATCCGCCGAACTACGTCGAGCGTGCTCACGCGCTGCTCGGCCGCACCGCGGATGTCGGCCGAGTCTGGGACGTGCAAGCGACGGCGCGCTGGCTGCACGAGGCGGAGGGGAACGAACTCTCCGTCGGCGTCATCGGGAAAGGCCAAGCCGGTATCCTCGGCGCGTATGCCGCGCTGTTTGAGAACTGCATCGCCGAAGTCACGCTCGTCGATCCGCCGAGCAGTCATCGCGACGGCCCGCACTTCTTGGGCGTGATGAAAGTGCTCAACGTGCCGGATGCGTTGGGACTTCTCGCGCCGCGGCACGTCACGCTCGTCAACGCCAAGGACGCGGCATTCAACCGCACGGTGAATGCCTACAAGGCCGCTGGTTACGAAGGACGAATTGATCGCAAGTGAGCTTGGAGGACTGCCGAGGGCGGCCATCTTCCGCGCGGTCACGATTTGGCGATTCAGTACCACGTCGGGATTATTTCCGTTCAGGCCCGTCGCTCGTGACGCTTCCGAAACGGAAAGTCTCGCACGTCAGTCGGCCGTCAGAGTGAATCGCGAACGTGATTGCGCCGTGGTCGGCGGTGCTCAGGACATTTGTGTCGAGACCGAAGCGAGATCGCAGCGTGGCAAGATTTGCTCGGCGATCCGCGCTGACGATCAGCCAATCCGGCCGCGCCCAGCGGGCGAGGTCGGTCGTGTTGGCTCCGAGACTGCCGTGATGTGGCGAGACCAGGACATCGACCTGTTGCGGAGTGGACTGCAACAGACGGAGCAATCCGTCGCGTTCCAAGTCTCCGGTCAGCAGGAGGCGGCGGCCGGCGAACTCGATCAGCAGCACGATGCTGTTGGCATTGTCCGGGACAAGTATTTCGTTCGCTGACGGGTGCAGCACGCGGCAGCGAATGCCGTCGCCCAAAGTCAGCGAGTCGTCCTGCCACAGGAACTTGATCGGTACGTCGCAGCGCTTGGCCGTGGCGATCACTCGTTGAACTTCCGGCTGATTCCGGTCAAGAAACTGCGGCGAGACGAAAACGCGGCCGATCGGCAATGTTCGCATCAGCCCCGCGACGCCGTTGATGTGATCGGTGTCCGCGTGCGACAGCACCAGACCGTCGAGCCGGCTGTGCCCGCGAGACCACAGCGACTGCTGCACGACATCGTTGGCTCGGCGGCCATTCCCCATCATGCCCGCGTCGTATTGCAGCGTCCGCCCGGAAGGGGATTCGATCAACACCGACAAGCCATGCCCGACCGACAAGACTGTGACGCGCAATGGCCCTGGCTCGCGCGGCCACAGCGGCAGCATCAGTCCGACAGCAGTCCAAAGCCAAAACATCCGCCAACCCAGATTCCGCAACAGCGAGCCGCGAATCCACCAGAACAAACTCAGCAGACAAACGATCGCTCCGATCAACCACCATGCCGGCGGCGTCGGAACGTAACGATGCCCGCAAGACAACTCGGCGGCGAGTTCGACGATCCAGAGCATCAGCCGCAGCGACCACTCGAAGGGTACTGCGATCCAACCGGCCACGGTCGAACTGACGAAGCCCGCCAGCAGCATCGAATACCCAAAGCACAGCGTCATGGACGCCACGGGGATCAGCGGAATGTTTGCCAGCAATCCGACCAGCGACACCAAATGAAACTGCCGAGCAATCACCACTGCCGAGAACAACCAAACGAAGACCGATACGGTCGCCGTCTCTCTGATTGCAAACGTGATCGCGATTCGGTTCCGGTGCCAAACCGTCTTAGGAAGCTTGTCATTCAGTTCCTTCAAAAGTTCGGCGGGGGTCTTCGCGGTCGGCCTCGCCGTCTCTTCTTCGGCTTCCATCCGCGCCTCTTCCAACTGCCAACCGCGTCGCGTGGCAAGCCATAAGATGACCGCGACCGCCATGAAGGAAAGTTGTGCTCCCGTGTTGAACGCATCCGTGGGATTCCACCACAAGACGCCGAGCGCCGTGGCCGCCAGCAGGTTGTTCGCGTGGATCGGCCGATCCCACGGCCAGCCCAGAGTCGCGAGAAACACCAACAACGCCGCGCGCACCACGGGCGGTCCCGCATCGGTGATCGCGGCATAACCACCGACCAACGCCAAAATCGAAATCGCCGTCAACCCGCGCTGCAAGTTGAACAGCCGGCACACGAAGCCGACGAACATCGCCAGGATCGCCACGTTCAAACCGGAGATCGCCAGGACGTGCATTGTGCCGCTTTCGACGAACGCCTCACGCTGCTCCGACGTCATGCGACCGCGACTCCCCAGCAGCAACGCTAACGCGACCGACGCTGTGCTCGGCTGCAAATTGTCCCGCAACAATTGCTCGCAGAGTTCGCGTGCGACCACCAGTTGTCGCCGCATCTGCGTGACCAGATCGCCCGGCCGATTCAGAATCCGAACTGCCTCGAGCGACCGGCACCGCAGGACCGCGTGAATCCCTTGTTTCCGCAAGAACTCAGCAAAGTCGAATTCGCCAACGTTGCGCGGACGTTCCGGCAACGACAAACGGCCCAACAATTCGACCTCATCGCCGACACGCAGATCGCTTGCCAATCCCGACACATCGACTCGCACGCCTCCGGTCACATCGAGCCATTGCTCGCCGTCTCGAAGTTGGCGTCCGTCGATGATCAACACAGTCCGCTCGCGCGTTCCCCACGGCCGAGAGTTGTCTTCATCGGCCTCGCGAATGAGTTGCGGCCGTTCTGCAATCGTCCCGATGATTCGCGCTGGATGTGGTTCCTCTTGAGCAAACAGTCCGATGTCGTTCGATTCGCCTACGAACCACACGTCGTGATGCCGCATCGCTCCCATGCCCGCCACGACCAGCAATAGACAGTAGATCGACAGTCGCAAGCATCGCAGCCAGCTCATCAACCCTGTCAGCAACAGTGCGGTGACCGTGATAGTCCAGCCCCACCAGCCGACCGCTGCGACGTTCGCGTCCACAACGATCCCCACGACAAACGCGAGAACGACCGGCAGTGCCGGGGCACGACGGCGAACGAATGCGGGCGCGTCATGGTTGCGAGGGTCAGTCATCAGCAAACCTCTGCGTAGGCCGGACGCCTACGTCCGGACGTAGGCGTCCGAACTACGCGCGGGGACGTTGCTCCAGCAGGTCCAGGACCGGAACGTTTGCGTCTGGGAATTTCAGCGAGCGCAGAGCGGAGACCTCTTCCCAGCGAAAGCCATGCAGATCGTGACTCGCATCCGGTGCATCGAGCGGATGACAAAGATAAAAGTGGAGATCCACGGAGCCATACGCGTATTCGTAGAGCCGCCGAGTGAGCAGTTCGAGAATCTCGACGCGCAGGCCAGTTTCTTCCAGACATTCCCGCACGGCGGCAGCGGCAGGATCTTCGTCCGCTTCACACTTACCGCCTGGAAATTCCGCGAAGCCCGCCAGCGACGCTCCCGGTGGGCGGATGCCGATCAAGTAACTGCCCTGATGTTCGACCACCGCGATGCCAATGGTCTTGCGACGAAACTCCGCCATCGTGCGCTCCCACATAGGTCAGGCTTTCCAGCCTGACCCGAATGCTTGCAACCGCGTCACTACCCGTTGGCGTCAGCCTGGAAAGGCTGACCTACGATTTCATCTCGGCTGGCGGAGCACCCATCACATGAAAGCCAGCATCGACGTGAACCGTCTCGCCGGTGATGCCGCTGGAATGATCGCTCAGCAGGAACGCACCCGTCTTGCCGACTTCTTCCATTGAGATGTTGCGGCGCATCGGAGACATCGCCGGGTACAGCTTCATCATCTGATCGAAGTCGCCGACGGCGGAGGAACTGAGTGTCTTGAGCGGCCCAGCGCTGAGTGCGTTGACTCGAAAGCCCATCGGACCGAGTTCGTGAGCGGCATACGTCACCGAACTTTCCAACGCGGCTTTGCACACGCCCATGATGTTGTAGCCGGGGATGACTTTCTCACCGCCCAAATACGTCAGCGTCAGGATGCTGCCCCCGGGAGCGAGGATTCCGCGAGCCCGGTTCACAATCGCCAGCAAGCTATAGACGCTGATCTCCATCGACACTTTGAAGCCGTCGCGGCTGCACGCGACGGTCAGCCCCTTGAGGTCGTCGATCGGAGCGTACGCGACCGAATGCAGCACGAAATCGATGGTGCCGAATTGTTCCTTCGCGACGGCAAAAACGTTGTCGAGGTTGGCATCATCCTGCACGTTGCACGGCACGAGAAACTTTGCTCCGATCGGTTCGACGAGCTTTTTGACGCGGCGTTCCATCTTCGGCATCGTCGGGTCTTTGTCAGGGAGGTGAGTAAATCCCATCTCCGCCCCTTCCTGATGCAACCGTTCGGTGATCGCCCAGGCGATCGAATGATCGTTGGCAATGCCGAAGATTAAACCCTTTTTGCCGGTAAACATGCCCATTGCGAATCAACCTTGTGAGAAGTCGTGGCGACAGGCGACTTGACTGTCGTGTCGGTGTGCGAATTTGCTCGATACGGGCGGCAAGATACAGCCGGACCAAAAGCCCTTCAACCACGGCTTGAAGGAGCGGACTTCGTTGAAAATCAAGCACTTCGGAGACAGAATGCCTGCTCGGTTCAGGCCGCGTTCGCGGCTTTTTTTATTGGCGAATCCCGATTTCCACTCCTGCCACACGCGAGCCGCGTGTGGCTACGAAACCGCACCTGGAGTTTTTCAACATGGCCAATGTGGCAAAGCTGGCAACGGATGCGCTCAACGCGAGCAATGGTCTCTTTCGATTGGCACCGACCTGGGTGCCTCGGTCATTCTTGCAACCAGGCCTGCGGTTGAAGCTGCATCCAGCGGATTACTACGCGCTCGGCACGCATCGCGGCGGCATTGATGAGCGGTGGTTCTCTTCGACGACGTTCGCAATGAACGACAACCGCGCGGCGGATGAAGGTCTGAGCTACGTCGTGTTCGGCAAAGAGAAGTTCACGCTGCGCGACGCGATCGAAGAGATGGGTGCGGACGCAGTCGGTTCGTCGATCTGGAAGAAGTACAAGCGCTGGCCGGTGTATTCAAAATTCTTCGACAACATGGGACCGATCCCGCACCACATGCACCAGAACGAGAAGCAGGCGAAGCTCGTCGGTCAGGAGGGGAAGCCGGAGTCGTATTACTTCCCGCCGCAGATGAATCAGATCGGGAACAATTTCCCATACACATTCATGGGCCTGGAGCCGGGCACGACGAAGCAAAACGTGATCGACTGCCTCGCGCGGTGGAACGACGGCGACAACGGCATCCTCGATCTGTCAAAAGCGTACCGCTTGAAGCCCGGCACCGGCTGGTTGATTCCGCCGTGCGTGCTGCACGCTCCCGGCAGTCTCGTGACCTACGAGCCGCAATGGGGCAGCGACGTGTTCGGCATGTACCAGTCGATGGTCGAAGGCCGCGCCGTGCCGCGCGCGTTGCTCACGAAAGATTTTCCCAAGAACAAGCACGACGACTTGGAGCACCTCGTCGATGCGCTCGATTGGGACAAGAACGTCGATCCGAATTTCAAAGACAACAACTACCTCGAACCGATCAACATCGGCGACACGGCCGCTGCGGGCTATCAAGACCGCTGGATCGTTTACGGCCGAGTCGATGGCAAGCAGTTGTTCTCGGCTCGCGAGTTGACCGTGATGCCGGGCGCAAAATGCACGATCAAGGACGGAGCCGCATCTGGCTGGATCACGACTCAAGGCCGTGGCCGGATCGGCAAGCTCGCTCTGCAAACGCCGGTAATGATCCGCTTCGGCTCGATGACCGAGGACGAAGTTTTCATCTCGCACCGCGCGGCGCGCGACGGTGTTGAAGTTGAAAACACAGGTACCGAACCGCTGGTCGGCCTGCGCTACTTCGGCCCGGATGCCTTCCCGGATTCGGTGCTACCGCAGGTTGGCGACCACAAGAAGTTCGCCGCCGCTACTGGCAAGAAACGGAAAAAGTAGGGCAGCGAATCCACAGGATCGTAGGCGGGGTGCTGCCGCGACTTGCATTCCGAATATTGGTCAACTCCCGGCATCACGTTTTTCTGTGATCTGTGATGCATCGAGAATCACAGTTGCGGAGCAACTGAGCTACGAAAATGAGGGCGGTGCTCTCGCTGTGTGCTCGATCGCAGGATCGGGACACACCGGGAGCGTCGCCATCAGTTTTTCGGAAAGGAATCGCGCACTTTATCGGTATGTCGGCAGTGCTTCGAGCGGTCCGAGCGAAACCGCTGGCGCGACCATAACTGGCTGATAGGCTGTCGTCGTCGAAAGCGGCAGACCGGTCACCGAGTCGTAGGTTTGATAGCTTGTCTGGCCTGCCGGAGCATATGCCGGAGGGCCGTAGCCGGGAGCACAGCCAGCAGGGCCGCACGAGTTTCCATAACCGCCGCCGCAGGCGTTCCACGGCCACCAGCAGCAGCCGGTGAGGCTCGACATCATCGCGGCCAATGCCAGCATTGTTGTGAGACGTTTCATGATGGAGGGATTCCTTTCCGAGGGGAGTCAAAAAGCGGACGCCACTCACTGTTTCACCAGCGAATCGGCTCGAAGAGAGGGGAGGGAAAACTTCAGACGGGGAGAAGAGACGCTGACGATTCGGCGCGAGAATTCCACCGAGGTTCGCTAAGCGGGGCGGGACATTAGAACTCGTGGCTAAACAGGTCAAGACGTGATTTTCGCCGTCAATTCGAGCCGTACACTTCTTGAAGCTGCTCGAAAAAAGTGTCGAGCCGCTGCTGGTGCGGACTTTTGGAAGTGCGTGGAAGCTCCAGCAATTCTTGCAAATCGCGTCCGGCATATAGCAACAGAGATTTCTCACGGTCGCCCGGCTTGGCCTTGTCTTCCAGCCACGGAACGGTCGCGGCAAGTTGAGTTTTGGCTCGCGTCACAAATGCCGTCCAATTGGCGTAGTCCTCGGCGATGTCCCGTCGCTGCTGCAATTCTTGGTAGATGGCAACGTAGCTCTTATAGATGTCGGGGCGCTGACGCGGCCAGAACCACCACGTCCCGCCGAGAACCATGAACACGGCAACGGCGATCGCTCTCACCAGCCAGGATTGCTTGTCGGATCGCCACCCTCGAATTGACTGTGTTGCCCTTGTGTGCCAGAGCGAGGGTGAAGTGACGCGCGGCCGCTATTCCAACGGAGCAGGGCGAATGGATTCCGGCTCGTGGTTGGTCGGCAGATCCACACGAGGAGCCAAGTCGTTGACTTGTTCAGATTCTGTTTGCTCCGAGAATTTCAGTGTCGGTGTCGAAAATGATTCTCGAACCGGAGGACGCTCCACCACCGGTGATTCAATGGCAGGCTGTGTCGGAACGATCGCCGGCGGCACGTCAATTTCCAACACCAGTTCACGAGTGATGGAAGCCGGCGGAGTCGGTGCAGGCTTCGTCTCAGAACGTCGATTCGCATTTCTCGCCGCCGGCGATTCTTTTGGCGCGGAGGTCTCTGGCGCGAACAGATCTTCCAACGTCGAGGACAGTACCTCCAGAGCTGGTGTCTGCTCATCGAACAAGCCACGGACTTGGCTGGCCAGACGCCACTCGCCGTCAATTCCCTTACCCGACATTTCCCAGATGGGCTGAGCCGGGAAACGCTCCAGGCTGGCAATGCCTCACAGTTAACAATCGCGGCCCCCCCCCCCCCGTGTCTAGCGCGTGGCAAATTTTTGTCGTTTTTCCTACGCCGGTCCCGCTTGAGCGCGGTCGAAAACCTGAAAACGGGGCGCACGGGAGCGTTTTTCAGCATGATTCTCTCGATCGGCGCAGACCGGCTCCGTCAG
>CAMDRI010000082.1 GCA_945906725.1 Candidatus Kuenenia stuttgartensis
TCCGCGAAACTCAATCCTTGCCCAGACACCAACGACACGGCCTCGACCTTGAACTCCCTCGTAAAAACTCGACGTCTTGACATGAACTTCGCTCCTTACGCGTCACATTACGCGCTACGTTGCGCGCACGCAAAACGTGGGCTAGTCCAGCCTGCAGAAACCGCGGTCAAGTTGTGACTGAATTAAAAGTGGGCAAGTCCACCCCGTAGGGAACGGGAAAGGAATTCGTCGCCAAAGCCATCGAGCACAAATTGCTCATCATTCTACGCTCTATCTTCAGATTGCGCGACACGCACTTATGCATCTCGTATGCCGTAAGCGACGAGACGATTGTGTGGGGGATTGAAGTGTTCAGACGGTTGATTTGGCGGAGATGCCAGCCAACGATTCACACAGGATTTTCGGGGAATTTGCGAGCAGACCTGGCTCGATTCCGTGAGGCAATCGAGATGAATTGCCAGTTCACCGTTCGAGATGACGTCCCCAAACGCGACTATAACGGTTTCTTCAAAGGAGTATCTTGACGCGATTCGATTTCGCTTGGGGTGGGAACGCTACGATATTCCCGACTCCGGTAGTTTTCAGCGAACTCGGTGATTTGAATGGCCTGATTGACAGAGACGTTGCGAAAAATCTGTGTCGTCTCGCTGGTCGGCCAGAAGATCTCCAATTCGGCGATCAGACTTGTCTTTCCCAGTCCGATCATCTGTTCCAGTGGGTTCGCGCCAAAACTGCTCCCCGAGCAGACGTAACGATATACCGTTATTGGCACCTCGCCAGACGTGACAACCTTGATGCGAGCGCCGATCGCGGACACGTTCGATTTGCTACCGACTAATTTCACATTGAGCCAGTTATTACCTTGGCCTGGATTTTTGAACAAAACATTATGATACCTGTCCCCCGGAATCAGCCCGCCCATCTGAATCGCAATGTCCAGATTTCCGTCGCGGTCATAGTCTCCGCAACCGACGCCATGGCCTTTCTGAAGGTGTCCGGTTCCGGACGAAGACGTGATATCGACAAACTTCTTACCGGCAAGGTTGCGGAGCATTCGATTTGGAACGAGTGTCGCGATGTCATGATCTCCCGTGCCGAGGTAGAAATCGAGGAAACCGTCGTTGTCGAAATCGCCAAAGTTTGAGCCCATGGCTCCGAAGCACTGCTCAAGCCCGTTTTCCATGGTCACGTCCACGAACTTTGTGCCTTGCAGGTTTCGATATAATTTGCTCGTGTGACGTGTATGAGGAACGCCTATCAATCCCTTGACCACGTCTTCGACGGAGTGGTCATAACAGTTTGCAAAGATGTCCGTCCAACCATCATTGTCGTAGTCCCAAGCCCAGCACGAGAGCCCCATTTTGGGGCCATCGATGCCCATTTCTTCGGTGACTTCGGTAAATGTCCCATTTCGGTTGTTGTGAAATAATTTCGCGGTTCCATCGAAGCTATTCAGGAATAAATCGGGAAAGCGATCATTGTCATAGTCGAACCACGCGACTCCTTTCCACTCGCCAATCGGGAGTTCGCCGAATCCCGCTTGTTCGGCCACGTCTTCAAAAATGCCGTCTCCCTTGTTTCGGTAAAGGCGGCTCAATTGAGCTTCGCCGCAGACAAATAAATCCAGCCAACCGTTATTGTCGTAGTCAGCCCATTGCGCGGTGTCCGTGTTCATCGGGTGGAGCAGGCCCGTTTTCTCGGTGACATCGATGAACGTGCCATTCCCATTATTATGCATCAGACTTGGCCGCATTGGATTGCGCAGCCAAGCTCCGCGAGGAATGAAAATGTCGACCTCGCCATCGTTATTAAAGTCGGCCTGCACGCAATTCAATCCACCAAGTTGTGTGGAAAGTCCTGCCTCTGTTGTCCGATCTTTGAAAGTGCCGTTTCCCATGTTTTGATAGAACACCATTGGTTCACCCGGATGTAAACTCGTGAACACAAGATCGAGCAAGTCGTCATTATTGAAGTCTTCAAGTATCGCTCCCCCCGCTTGATTCAGCCGGTTGATTCCGACGAGCGCGCCCACGTCACGGAACTTGCCAATTTCAAACTCGGATTGGTTGAAGTGATCGAGCGATATTCGAAATCGCGGATCGACCTTCTCCGGATAATCTCCAAGAGTCATGTGCGCGATATTCAGCAACCAGCGCACTTTGAGGTCGTCCGGAAACGCTTCGAGATACTCCATGAAATACTTTACCGCCAAGCGAGAACCGGCCGGGTTGACGTGGCGCGCGGCGGGTGAAAGCGGCAAAATGCACGAACTTTCGCCACGACACATGATGCAGTTCTCGGTTTCTCCTCGGCGGAGGGATGTCACGGCCTGCAGGTACACGATTGTGTACATCCAATCACTTCCGACATTTGGGGTCTTTTCAGACAGGGACCGTGCCTCCCCCAACACGGCATAGGCCTTTTCTGTCTCGCCTTCATAATTCAGCACCGAAGCTTTCACCAGTAACAGAGGAACTCTCTCCTCTGTGGGGATCTCGCGCTTCGCCAGCTCGGCTCCAAGCTGGGCCACGACTCTGTCGCCGGCTCCATTCCAAGATTCGGCGATTCGTTCGAGTGACGCCTCTGGCGGCCACTTGACGATTCTTGAAAGGACAAACGGATATCCCGACGGGTCAAAAGGCTGGCGGCGCTTGTATCGTGCGACGGAACGTGGCTCCGAAGGCTCTTTCGAGATTTCAGGCGCGGTCGAGCGATTCGCAGCTTGCCGCAGCTCGGATTCCCTAGATCGGTTGAGCCTGTCGAATCCAATAAACAGCGCGATCACAAATAGCAAACCTGAACCAACAATGATTCCGGCATATTTGCGACCGGGGAAAATCATGAAAAAACTCCCGGAGTGCTCCCGCCTAAAGATGGAGATCGCGGATGAAAGAAATGGGGCAAGTCTCATCGAGTTGGCCGGCCATTGTCGGTAGGCTGTGCCCATTATGCCGAGACGCAAACGAGTTTGTCCACGGGGCAAAGTGCTTCAGATTCTGAATCGCGCCGTCGCACGGCTCACGATATTCGAGAAACCGGCGGACTATGACACGTTTGTGCGAGTCATCGAGAAAACTTGGAAGCTGGTTCCGTTGGCGATCTTCGCGATGGTCCTGTTGCCGAACCATTGGCACTTTGTGGTGCGACCGACTACTGACGATCAGGTCAGCGAATTCTTCCAACGGCTGAGGGTCATTCACACGGTGCGTTATCATGCGCACTACAACACCAGCGGAACGGGGCACCTCAACCAGGGTCGCTTCAAGTCGTTTCAAATTCAAAGCGACGAGCATTTGCTGATCGCGATGCGATACGTCGAACTGAACCCTGTGCGTGCCAACTTCGTGGCACTCTTTGAGGGCTGGCATTGAGGATCGGCTTCTGGTCGCCAGCAAGCTGTGGACAAACGCCGCTTCCACGGCAGTGGCGTTCCTGGGTCAACAAAGCCGAGAGCGATCGTGACATCAGCACTCTGCGTCACTGCATCCAACGTGGTCATCCTTTCGGCGACGAACGCTGGCTCACAAGAGCAGCACCGTTCGCTTGAGCCTCGAAAGCACAACAAGCGCTTCGTCACGGCTAAGAATTCGGGTTGATCCCATCCGCCGCTGGGCGCTAGCCCACGGTTAGAATCGGGCGCTAGCGCGTTCCGGCTGAGTTGGTGAACCCGAAAATCAAGAAGTGACACAGCACTAGAGCATCTTCACGATTGGTCTTTAGCGAGGTTTCTGAAGTCTTCCCGGAGTTGTTCGGACTGAAGGAAGAGGAGGACGATAGCCACGGCTTTGGCGGGTGATTTGCGGGTTCGAGTGATGGGTCGCTATCTCGATTACTCCAGTGAGATGCTGTCGATGATCAGAAAAACGGCGGCGATTTACGTTCAAGAATTCCCAGACCCCGTCGCCTTGGACGCCGTCAACGAGATCACGTCGCTGACCAATCGCCTGTCACGCAACATCTAGCAAAAGATCATGCTGCTCGACCGCATGGATTCCTCGCGAGACGACTCACACTAGAGTACGCCCACACCAATCCCGTCGCCTCCAAATCTCCCGCTGACAACCAGTCCACCATCAGAAACGGTCGCCAAGTTGTGACTGAGGTTCAAAGAGAGACGCGAGAACGAGTGGACCAAATAAAAGCTGCGGCCCATTTCCTCCGCCAACGCCATTCATGAAACCGAGATTGTTGGTCCGGCGCTCGAGCCGAGCTGGTCCCACCCAACGGAGTTGTTGGTGTCTCTGTCCAACTTTTCAACGATCACTCGGATGCGAGGACGCCACGTTGCTCGTTCCTAGATGCGGTCGCGGAACGGCGGAAACTGTCGCTTGAGAGGCCGAAGATTTCCCAGCATCTTTTTCTTGTTGCCGCTTCACGCCTTTGATGAGGATCGTTCCCAAGGTGCCTCCCAGCAGAGCGGGCAGGAAGACGATGTCGCCGGCGACTGCGACGGCGATGATCACAGCCATCAGCCAACCAAAGCGGCTGACCAGCAACAACTCGGACGGGTACAGCATCAACATGCCCAGGGCGAGCACGGCGGAGGTTTCCCAAATTGCTGGGCCACTGTGGCCGACGGCCAGCGCGATCGAGTCCTCTCGCGACTTGCCGTCGCCGATCCCTTTGCGGAACCACGTCAACTTGTGCAGCGTGCCGTCCACTCCGATGCCCATTGCGATCGAGGCGGTCATCATTGTGCCGATATCCACTGGGATTCCGAAGTACGAGATCAATCCGAAGATTTGTCCGATTGGATAGACGTTTGGCAACATGGTCATGAAGCCGGCAAGCAAGTTTCTGACGGCGAAGGTCATCACGATGGCGACTGTCAGATAGGCAACGCCGAAGCTGCTGACCTGGCTGTCGATCAACGCTGTTTGCGTCTGCAAGAAGACCGGAACCATGCCGGTGACGACGTGGTTTGTGCCGGCGTGGCGTCGCAAGACGGACTGCGTCATGCGATGCACGTCTTGCAGGAGTTCGGCGAAATTCGTGTCGGTCATGATGAAGCACTGCGCGGTAATGCGCCACAGTTCGTCGTCGATTTGGTTGAGCTTGGCGTCACCAGGCTGGCTGAGATCGCTCGACTGTTGGGCGACGGAATAGAATGACTTGGTACCGGTGACTTCGCCCTCTCGGATGCGGCGTTGCATTTCGGTCGCGGTTTTGTTGTGACGCATGATGGACAACGCTCCGGCATCGGTCGCCAGCGGTTCGGAGACTGGCCGGAAGTCAGGCAGCGCGATGGCTCCGCTGATCTCGCTATGCTCGCGCATGCGGAGTTCAATCGAGCGAATGACTTCCATGCGTTCCAGGAAGTTCATCTTTGTTTGGCTGTCGCGGTCGAAGCGGACGATGACGTCCACCGGCACAATGCCGACCAGATTCTCTTCCAGAAACCAATAGTCCTTGACGATTGGAGCGTCCGCCGGGAAGTAGCGGATGACCTTCGTCTCCGTCTTGAACCAATTCAGCCCGATGCAGCAGCCGATGGTGACGGCCGTGTAACCCCAGACGATCCAGTGTCGCTTTAGACAGCACCAGCGTCCGAAGTTTTCCCACTTGGTCGAATCGATCTCGTGGGGCTTTGGCGGCTGGAAAGGCATCATTTGGATCAGCGTGGGCAGCAGAATCAGCACGGCTCCCAGTCCGATGACCGAACCGACCGCCGAGTACATGCCGAAGTCGCGCACCGGCCGAAGTTCGCTGGTCATCAGCGAGAGCACGCCGATGGCCGTCGTAATCGTTGCGAACGTGCAGGGCGCAGCGGACATTTTGAAGCACTCGACGATCGCCGTCTGTTTGTTGTGAAACGCGGCGTGACGCCAGTAGTGAGCGACATGAATCGCCCCAGACATCACGACCACCATCAGAAACGTCGGCATCAGGACCATGACCATGTTCATGGTGCCGCCGGTCAACGGAACAAGGGCCGTCGTCACGAAAACTGTGAAGTACGACACGAACAGCACCAACAACGACAGCTTGATGCTGCGCAGCATTGAGAATGAGACCAGCAAGCCCACGAGACCCGACATCCCGATGACCGAGCGCTCCCAAAAGCGGCTGAGTTTGGCGGACTTGTTCCAGACCGCTGCTTTCACCCCTTCGTTCAAAGAAGTGCTAGCGACGGGACGACCGCCCAGATGCAATTGATTCGGTTTGATTCCAACTGCGGTGGCCGCCTCGCGGATCAGCGCGATTGCATTCGATTTGTCCGCTTCGCCCGCTTCGCTGAGCACCACCACCAACGCGACGGGCGAGCCGAGTGCCTGGAAGCAATCCTCGACGAGAGGCTCGCCATTGGGGGCCTTGGTCGTCGGACTGCCTTTCAGACTGAGCACCAACTCACGCAGCTTCGGATTCGGCTTGCCGAGCAGCATTCCCTTCCAACGGACTTGAAAGTCGTGTTGCGGGATGGGATCAAACTCGACGACCGTCGTTTCCACCGGATCGGGAACCGCAGACTCACTGGCAACGGTCGCGTTGATGGATTCGGCCCAAATCGGCGGATCGTCTTCCAGCGTTTCAAATTCCTGGGCGGCCGGAAGGATTTGCAAATCCAGCCCCAATCCGGCCTGGGCCTTCGCGAGTAGTTCGCGTTTGAGTTCTTTGAGACGCTGTCGACCGGCTTCCGTCAGGCGAACCTTGAGTGCTCCCGTTCCGACCAGAACTCCCTCCAAGCGTTGAATGGCTTCATCACGTTCGACGCCGTGACCAACCATGCGAGTGACAACGTCGCGTGGTGTGCTGACTCGCGCAACTTGCTTCAGGCCGTTGCGCCGCACTCCCTGCTCATCGAGCTTCCCGACGAGCCGTTCCGCCAACTTTTGGACACGCGAATCGGTCAAGCTGCTGTCGTCCCACGACACCAGAATGCTGTCGCTGGCGTCGAGGTTGAATTGCTGCATAGACCAGCGCAGCGTCACGGCGTTCGGATTGTCCTTCGGCAGCCAGTGTTCGATGTCGTTTTCGATGTGCGTGTTTCGCAACGACCAGACGCACAACGGAGTGATGAAGAGACATCCCAACAGAATCCAGAGGGAAAATCCGTTTCCCCACCGGTCGCGCTTTTCAAAGAAAGTCGTCATATTGCGAGAGGTTCCGTGTTGCTCGGTGTGTCGAACCTGTCCAGTGTTCGGCACGAAAGTCGTTCTGTGACCTGTCCGCAATCTGGAGAGAATGTGAACGGGGCAGGATTCTAGCCATCTTCTGGCAAATGAGTGAAGAACAGTCCGCTGCGGCAAACCGGCTGGCTGATTGATCGACCTGTGCCCACCCACGTTGCGAGTGACGGGCAAGAGTACTCGTCCTACACTGGCCGCATCATGGCAGGCAATTCCTTCGGACAAGCGTTGCGGATCACAACGGCGGGAGAGACTCACGGACCGGGCAACGTCGTCATCATCGACGGCGTGCCGGCGGGAATTGAGCTGACCGAGGCAGACCTGCTGGTCGATTTGCGGCGGCGTCGGCCGGGGCAGAGCAAAATCGTCACGCAGCGGCAGGAAGACGACTCCCCGGAAATTCTGGCAGGTGTCTTTGAGGGACGGACGACCGGCACGAGCTTGGCGATTCTGATCCGCAACCAGGATCAGCGGAGCCGCGACTACGAGGACATCAAGGAGAAGTATCGTCCGGGTCACGCCGATTTCAGCTTCGACGCGAAGTACGGCTTCCGAGACTATCGCGGCGGCGGGAGATCGAGTGCTCGCGAGACGAATGTGCGTGTCGCCGCTGGTGTCGTCGCCAAA
Source organism: Candidatus Kuenenia stuttgartensis (assembly GCA_945906725.1). Taxonomy (GTDB): domain Bacteria; phylum Planctomycetota; class Planctomycetia; order Planctomycetales; family Planctomycetaceae; genus SXKJ01. Next base: position 7,755 of record CAMDRI010000082.1, read on the forward strand.
AAAATTCTGCGCGAGGCGTTCGGCGGCGAAGTGGTCGGCTACGTCGTGCAGGTCGGTGACGTGAAAGCCCACATTGCCGATCCCTCCGCAGTCACGTTGTCGCAAGTGGAAACGCTGGCGAGCGGTGAACCGAACATCGTCCGCTGTCCAGATGCGAATGCCGCCGCTCGCATGATCGAGTTGATTGAAGCGGTTCGCAAAGATGGTGACTCAATCGGCGGCGCGGCGGAAATCGTCGCGACCAACATCCCACCCGGATTGGGTGAACCGGTCTTCGACAAACTGAAAGCCGACCTCGCAAAAGCGCTCTTCAGTTTGCCGGCGGTACTGGGCGTCGAATATGGCATCGGTTTCGGCTGCGTCACGATGCGCGGCAGCGAGCACAATGACTTGTTCGTGCCGAACATCCGAAGGCAGAAGGCGGAAGGACAGCATGACTTTGCCGACCTCGTCACGACGTCGAGCAACCGGCACGGTGGAATGCTCGGCGGAATCTCGACCGGATTGCCGATCGTGCTGCGCGCGGCGGTGAAGCCGACCAGTAGCCTGCCAATCGAGCAATCGACAGTGACTCGCGCCGGCGAGCCAACAACCATCAAGACGAAAGGCCGACACGATCCGTGTCTTTTGCCTCGCTTTATCCCGATGGCCGAGGCGATGGTGGCAATCGTGCTGGCCGACCATTGGCTTCGCTGGCAAGGCCAAGCACTCTAATCACTCAATCCTCGATCATGCCGTGGCTTCAGCGACAACTTCGATTGCCGGAATTTCCACGCGGATTTCATCTCGTGACGGATCAGGTGATTGACACGCTGCCGGAATTGAATCGGGTTCAGGTGGGGTTGTTGCATGTCTTCATTCAGCACACGTCGGCATCAATCACGATCAACGAGAACGCGGACCCCGACGTGCCGGCGGATTTGGAATCCTCGTTCGATCACCTCGTGCCCGAGCGATTTCCGCATCGCCACACGGTCGAGGGGCCGGATGACATGCCGGCGCACGTCAAGGCTTCGATGCTTGGCAGTTCGGTCTGGGTGCCGATTGCCGAAGGCCGACTTTGCCTGGGGACATGGCAGGGGATCTATCTTTGCGAGCATCGCAATCGAGGCGGCTCGCGCCGTCTGGTGCTCACGTTACAAGGCGAGTGGATGCCGGTGGCTTAGCTCGGCAGCGCTGAATTGCCGGGAGTGACGACCTTGCCTGGCACGTTGTGGCCAACAGCGATGCGAATCGGCATCGAGTGTGGCGTGGCAACTCGTTGACACTCTGCGGGGACAGGTCTAGCATCCAGCCGCTCATTCAATGCCTCATTCCAGGCGGATTTGCTGATGACTTCCCATTGCGATCGATCTGACCGGCGAAGTTCGTGGCGATCCGTCGAAGCTTGTTCCTGGAGGTGTCTCGCCGTTACTGTGTTGGTCGTGTTCATCGCAGCTCAATGCTCATCGCGCGTCTTCAGCGCGGAGAAGCCTCCGGAAGTGCTCGCCGCAGTTCGCAAAGCGCTCGACTACTTGCGGAACATAGACAGTAAAAATGTTCCGAAGGAAGAGTTTGGTCTGATGGCTTACACCTGCATTTCCGCGGGAATGCCGTCGGACGATCCGTTCGTGACTGGGTTGATCGACAAGATTCTGCTGAAATTCAAATCCGACGGCTATTCGCCGGAAATCCACCACATTTACGAAGCCGGTGTCGATGCGATGGTCTTGGCCGCCGCAGACAAGCAGAAGTATCGTGACCAAATCCAGCTCGTCGCGAACTACCTGCTCAAGAATCAGCGAGTCAATGGATCGTGGGATTATCCCAACCAGAATAATGGCGGCGACACGAGTATTTCACAGTACGGCATGTTGGGTTTATGGGCGGCGGCTCGCTCAGGAGTCGAGATACCTGTCAAGGCGTTGGATCAATCTGCGATTTGGCACTTGCAAACACAACTGAGCAACGGTGCCTTTAGCTATCAGCCGCGCGGTAATTCCTCGCCGAAGCACAGCATGACGATGGCCGGTGTCGGGTCGATGGGGATCGCTCGACTCTTGATGTCGCGCAATCCGCAAGAGTTGGAGTCTCTCGCTGACGAACCCGAAGCGAAGACCAAAAAGAACGAGAAGGCCTTCGGCGTCTTGGAACGAGTCACTGCGAAGGAGACTCCCGACCAGCCTGCTGCCGCAGCGCCCAGCGATGCGAGTTACAAACCCCAGGTTTCATCCCGCGATCTTGATGCCGCGATGAAACGTGGCCTCGGGTGGCTCGCCACGAATTACACAGTTGATAAGAAGGCTATGGTTGGCGATACAATCTGGCACCTCTATTACCTGTATGGGCTGGAGCGCGCGGCATCGCTGGCGAACCTCGAAAAGATCGGCGGCCATGATTGGTACACGGAGGGTTATCGAGTGCTGCTGAAGGTGCAAGAAGCTGATGGCGGATGGACCGACTTCGGCAGCAAGAGTTCTGCGACTTGTTTTGCGGTGTTATTCCTGGTTCGAGCGACGGAGAAGCTGATTCCCAACGCTCCCAGAGCGGCTCCGAAAGCTGCGACGTTTGGTGGTGGACTTCTGGCTGGCGGTCGCGGCCTGCCGACCGACTTGGCCAACGTCGATACCAAGGATGGCAATGTCACCGCCAAAAAAACGAATACGCCGCTCGACAAACTGCTGGCGGAATTGGAGAACCCGAAGTCCCAGAAGGTTGAGTCCGCACAGGCGGCTCTGGTCGAGGCGGTTCAGGTTGGTCAGCGGGAACAACTCATTGGGCAGAAAGATTTGCTGCTGAAGTTGGCCAAGGATTCGCGTGTCGAAGTGCGCCGGACTGCGTTTTGGGCACTCGCACGCTGCAACGATTTGCGAGTTGCTCCGGTGTTGATTCAAGGTCTGATGGACGTCGACTTCGACGCGGCGGTGGAGGCTCGCAACGCCCTGTGCGTGCTGAGTCGCCGGCCGCGCGGGTTTGGTCTGCCGGATGACTTGATCGCCAAGCTGCCTGAAAACGCTTCTCAGGCGGAAAAGGACTCGGGCTTCGAGAAGTGGAGGGACGCTGACCTTCGCCGCTGGCGTGAGTGGTATCAAAGCGTGCGACCTTACAGCGAACGAGACAAGTTGCCCGATTGAGAGTGAGTCACCAGCCCGATGCACCCGCGCGGGGTTTCACTGTTGTTGCAGTGAGCCAACGACGGTGAGTTGCCGATTGAAAGAGTTCCGATCGTGAGCAGTACCGCGGAAAGTCCCAGTCAACAACGCGCGCCGGCGATCAGCATGTCGCAGCACGACCAAGTCACGTCGGGGCTGTTTGCGTTTTGCATGCTGCTGGGGACGACGACGTTTTTGCTGATCACGATTTGGATCGCAAACATGCTGCCAACGCCCAAGCGGCCTCCGGCAGTTCAGATTCTGGAGGAAGATCCCGGCGGCGATCCGCACGGCTTCGAGGATGGCACACCGGGTGAAACGCTGGCGTTAGGCTCGCCCGATGTCGATCCGAATGCTCCCGCGATGGAGGAGGCAGAAGATATCCCGGACACGTCCGAAGTTTCCGCCGAATCATTAGACGCGGTGGCAGATGTTTCTGACGCGACCGAAATGGAGAGTTCGGAGTCGCCCGACGGTCCGGTGGTCAATCAAGCGTTTGCGGCGGCTTCCATCGTGCCGACTCGACCGGGCAGTCCGTTCGGCACAAAGGGGGGGACCGGTCGGCCGCCCATTGGATTCGGCAAGGGCAAGGGAGGCTTCCCTCGCGAGATGCGATGGTTTGTGAAGTTCGTCGAACGTGGCACGCTCGACGAATACGCTCAGCAGTTGGAATTCTTCGGCATCGAGTTGGGTGCGCTGATGCCCGATGGCAAGCTGGTCCTGGTCAGCAAACTGACCACGCCGCGTCCGACCGCTCGCACGGTGACCAGCGGACAGGAAGAGAAGCGGCTGTACTTCACTTGGAAGGGTGGCACTCGCAGAGGCGTCGATGTGCAAATCTTCCAGAAGGCGGGCGTCGATGCGACCAATGCCGTGCTGATCATGCACTTTTACCCGCCGGAGACGGAGAACCAGTTGGCTGTACTGGAACTGGATTACAAAAAACGCAAAGCGGCCGAAATCAAGAAGACCTACTTCTCGGTCCGCTCGGCCAAAGAAGGCTACGAGTTCATGATCACCAGTCAGACGCCGATCAAGTAGCGGCCACCGATTGACGACCACGCTGAGCTATTGCGGCTCTTCTTCCTTGGCGACCGAGAGCATGAATTCTTTGAATTCGAGGTCGTAGCCGAGGTCTTGGATCATCACGAACGTGCCATTGAAGGCGTCGCCGTGCGCTTTGACGAGTAGCTTTTTGGCGTTCAAGGCCAGCGCGCTGCGCAGGCGGCCGCGCAGATCGGCTTCGGTCGGGAATTCGACATCGTCGATGAAAATGCGATTTTGACTGTCGATACGGATGACGACGCACTCGCTGTCTTGGTCGAGGTCAGCAGCCGTGCGACGCGATGCCGTCACCGCACCTTCCTGCTTGGTCTCTGGCATATTGATGCAGGAAATGATTCCGGAGACGGTCGTGATCATGAAGAAGATCAGCAGAAAGAAGACGATGTCCACCATCGCCGTCATATCCACGAGATCCGCGTACTTTCCTTCGTCGTCTCCTCCGGAAAACAGTGGAGGTTCTGCGTCGGCATCGTCCTCGTCGGCATCGGTTTCCACTGCTTGGTACTGCGCCGGAACGCGGAGCTTCGCGCGGCAGCCAGTGCAGATCTCAACATCGTCAATGTTGTCGCCATCGACGTGCAACTCGGTTCCGCATTTGGGGCACTGCAACCGCATTTAAGATTCCTGAAGGGTCGGGCACTCTTGGCCAAGGCTGATTGTCAGCGACGCGGGACGGGCAAGAGTGCCCTTTCTCCTGTCTCGATCACTTGTCCTTTTCCAACACAGCCAGTCGCAACTTAATGCCCTCTGTCGATGAAGCGGCACTGGCGATGTGAGAAATGTCTTTCAACGGGACTTCCTTCTCCGCTTTGATCAGCAAGGTGTCTTTGGGTTTGGCGTCTTTCGCTCCAGCTTTCACTGCCTCGGTGACTTTTTGCAGGATGATGGCGCGATCGGTCAGCACCTCGCCGTCGCCGTCTTCGCCGATGACGACCGTGGAACCGCGTTCGTCTCCCTTTTTGACAATCACCATGACTGACGTCTCGGGATCACCGGCGACACAGTGCTTCGCGGCGGGCAAGTCCACCTCGTTGGCCATCGCCATGACCCACGAAACCAGAAAGTAAATATTCATCAGCGAGACGAGATCAACCATCGCGGTGACGTCGAATTCCGGGTCTTCGACTTTGAACCGTTTGGTCCCCAGCCCGTTGCTGAAGCCAGATTCCAGTTGAGCGGCGGATTCACCGTGCATTGGCGGCGACCTTGTTCTTGGCTGGGCGGAAGCAACTCAGCACATGCGTCATGCCAGTGCCGACACTTTCCATCAATTCGCGCGAGCGGATATTGAGGCTCGCCAGGATGTAGCTGAAGGGGATGGCGGTGGCTAATCCCATCGCGGTGCAAATCAGGGCGATACTGATGTCGTGCGCGATCATATGCGGCGCGACTTTCTCGCCTGTGCCGATACGACCGAACGCCGCGATCATGCTCAACACCGTCCCGAATAGTCCCAGCAGCGGGCCGGTTTTGATCGTCGTCGCGACCCAGCCCATCTTTTGTTCGAGCGGTCTCATCAGGTCGCGCTGGATCAATTCGCCGACTTGCTCGCGCAGTCCGTCGTAGCCGACACGGCGATTGGAGATGACGGTCAGCACCAGCCGCGGCATGGCCCGCAGTGATTTGGCTTCGCACATTTCCGTCGCTTCCTCGAATGCGCCCGACTTCAATTTCGGCAACAGTTCATTGAGGAATTCTTCCTGGTCTTGATGGCTGCGGAACTTCAACTGGTTTGTTCGTCGCCAAGACAGGATCACGCAGTACAGCCCCCAGACGAAATTGATGCCGAGGAAACCGAAGCAGGCATCGCCCAGCATGTGCGCGATATCGTTGAAGGTCATGCCGGCAGCGAGCGTGACAAAGGTCATCCGGCTATCGCTGAAATTCAGGGCCAAATCGTTGACGTTCATGGAGCGAAATCTCCGAGCGAGGTGAAACACGGCTTCGCGAAGGTCGGCACGGGTTCGAGAAAGTGAGCAAAGGCGTAACCGCCAGCACGTGCGGAATCAAGGGGGCAGGGTGTAGAGTTGTCCGCAACTGCGGTTCAGGAGGGTTTCGCTTCAGAATTTCGTGGGATAGATTTCTGCTCTCCGCCGCGGCGAGTTCCTCCCTTCTGGTTTCGTTGTGCCTCGAGAATCTTTGCGATGCCGATCCGTTTTTTGTGCCAGCATTGCCGCAAACGCAACAGTGTCTCCCGACGCATGGTGGGGCAAGTTGTGAAGTGCCCTCGTTGCGGCCAAGAGACCATGGTCGTGGCAGAAGCAGACTCCGCGCCGGCTAATGCCCCGCCCGCTGAGAATTTGGGGCCCACCGTTTCAAAGTCGCCGGCGAAAATGAATCAGTTCGCGAAAGATGCGCTTGATGCTGTGCGCACGGCGAACGAACGCCTCGCGGACGATGGCTCTGGCGATCACGACGGCGAGGATGTCTCGACCAGCGGTGCTCGGATCGGAAGTTCGTTCGAGTTTCCAGATGTGAAACTTCCCGCGTCAGTTTCTGGTCGGATTGAGATTCGCGATGCCGAGGGAAACATCGAGATTCGAGAACTGTCCAAGTCACAGCCCTTTTCGATTGGCCGGCACTCGACGAACGATGTGATTGTTGACGAAGACGGCATCGCGTCGCTGCATGGGCGGATCAGTTGGAATGGTTCGGCGTTTGAACTGACGGCGGCTGGCAAAGATGGCATCGAAGTCAACGGCACACTCGTCAAGCAGCGGACGCTTTCGAGTCGCGACATGATCCGCATCGGTAGTGTGGACATCGTGTTGACCGTCGAAGATCCCTCTGCCCCAGCCAAGAAATCGAAATCGTCGGATGGCGGTACTCCAGCCAAGGGTCCGCCGGCGCAACAGGACGAAGAGGGCGGCTGGCAACTCGACCTGGGCGATTTGTACGATGACTTCGAGCAAACCGAGCACCGCAAGCAGGAGGGTCATGAGGAAAAGTCGGGACTGAAATCTGCCAGATCCAGCGGCGGGTTGAAGCGACGGGCGGATCACGATTTCGAGGGATCACCGCCAACGTCGGAACTGACGATGGCTGAACTTGTCGACGAGGCCACCGAAGACGCCGGGCAAGAGGCGGCCGATGAAGACTCTGATTCGCGAGCGCGGGACGTTGATGCTGACACGGATGCCGGCCCGGTCACGTCGCTGCGGACATTGTTCGCGAAAAACGAACGGCTCAAAGAGCAGACCGTCATGCGGTCGCCGTTGGTGCTGTTCCTGGGTGGCGGCGGCGGTTTGTTGGCGATTGTGGCGCTGGTCTTCTGGTTCATGATCAACCGCGAACAGGTGCGGCGGCAGTTCGACGAGGCGGCCAAGGAAATCAGGGCGGCCCAGTTCGCGACCGGCATCCAGAAGTTCGAGGAGTTCATCAAGGCTCATCCCGGCCACGATCTGACCGACGGAGCTGACGGCGCGAAGGTGCAGTTGAGCAAGGCTCGCGTCGACAAAGAGCTGACCGGTTCGCCCGCGTATTCCAATGCGATCAAGGCTCTGCAAGACCTTGTCACCGAGCATCGGGAAGCGAAGTTTTTTTCCGAGTTGCATGATGACGTTGTCGTGTTCGCCAAAAAGATCGCGCTCGACACGCCGAAGGCGGCGGCTGTCAACAAGCAGCGCGACCTGCTGAAGATTTCGGCCGAGGCCGAGACATTGCTGGAACGCTACAGTCCACCCGACTCGCCGCCGGTCGAAGCGAAAAAGGAAATCGCGAAGGCTCGCGAAGAGGCCGAGGCGGCAATTCTTAAGTCCGGCGTGTTTGAGGAGGCACTGGCGTCGATCAATGAGTCACTCAAGAAAGAGTTGCCGCTGGCGGCGGTCGTCACGCGGCAGAAGTTGGTCGTGCGATATCCTGATCTGAGCGCCGACCGCAAAATCGCCACGGCCTTGAGTCGCGCGCTGGAGATGGCCAAGAAGCAGGCGGTGCGTGAGGAATTCCAACGTGACGCGCAGACTGACGATCCCGTCAAGTCGCTCCCCAAGCCGCTGACGCTGGCGGTGCGGACGCGATCAGACAGCAACGAGCAATCCGCGAATCGCGTCATCTTCGCCTTGGGACAGGATAGTTGTTTCGCCGTGGACAGCATCACCGGCGATCCGATCTGGCGACGGACAGTCGGTGTCGGCACTCCGTTTTTTCCTGTGCCAGTCGAAACATCGCGCTCGGCGGTTCTCATCTTTGACACGACACTGAATCAACTTGTGCTGCTGGACCGTCGCACGGGTGAATTGATCTGGCGGCAGGCCGTCGAGCCGGTCTCCGGTCCTCCGCTCGTCGCGCACGGACAAATTTACTTGCCGACGTTGGAAGGTTTCTTCTATCGCATCGATGCCGATTCGGGACGGATCACTTCGCGTCTGAAGTTTCCGCAGCGACTGTTCGCCCCTCCCATCGCAATGACGGACAACGTGCATCTGTTGGTCTTCGGCGAAGCGGAGTTCGCGTACACCCTCAGTCTCAGCCCGTTGGAATGCAAACTCGTTTCGCAAACCGGTCACCAGCCCGGGACGGTGGAAGCCTCGCCGTTGGCGATGGGCCAATACGTCCTGTTGGCCGAGAACGATCGCGCGACGACGTCTCGACTGCGTGTGCTGAATGCGTCGAAGGCGACCGACCGACTGACCGACGTTGCTGAAGTGCGCGTCGAAGGACACATCCGCGACGAAATGATTTTGCGAGGCAATCAATTATTCGTCGCTTCGGCCGGGCCGCGATTGACGGTCTTCAACGTTTCGGACGACAAAAATCAGAAGACGCTCTCTCAGATCGCGACGCTGCAAATTCCGACCAGCCATGCGGGAGCCGCGCATCTCGCGGCCGGCACTGACGGCCAAATCTGGCTGTCGGTCGGAGCGCTCCGCAAAGTCGTGCTCAAGACCAACGTGCTGCAACTCGACGAGCAAGCCACCATTGCCGTTGGGCAGAGCATTCAGCCGCTGCAAATGATCGGTCGCAATCTGTACGTCGGCCGGCAACTACCGCTTGGTCAGGCCGTGCATCTCACGCAAGCGGATGGCGAGTCGATGGAAAGCAATTGGAAGACCGTCGTCGGGGCGCGTCTGTTGGCGGCGAATCAGAGTGCGGACGGGCAACTAGTCTGCGTCACGGAAGGAGCAGACACGTTTCTGCTGAGCGCGAATGAAGTTTCCACTGGCGGATTCCGCGCTCGCAGCGAAAAACAACTCGAACTGCCGAAGAACACCCTCGAACCGTTGCAGGCTGCGGCTCTGGCCGAGGGCCGTGTCGCCGTTTGGACGAACGGGGCCGAAGGCAAATTGTGGGTCATTGGTCCCAGCGCTCTTCCACAAGCCGAGGTCGCGCTGCCTCAGCCGCTGGAATGCTCTCCGCTGCGTTTCGCCGGCGGAGTGCTGCTGCCGATTCCCGGCCGATTGAAGTTGGCCGGCCGTGCGGGTGGTCCACCGTGCGATGATTTTCTGGCCCCGGTCAACACCAACAACGAAGGGCCGATTCGCAAGTGGAAGCATCTCGTGGCGATCGACGACGACACACTGCTCGTTTTCGACAGCGCCGGCAAGATGCTCAAGCTGCAATATCGCACAGGCGCCAAGACCTTTTTCCAAACGGTATCTTCGCTCGACTACCCGCAACCGATCGATGTCGCGCCGACGCTGCACAAAGGCCGCTTGCTGACCGCCGATGCCGCCGGAAAACTGCGAGTGCTCGACGTCACCGCGATGGAAACTCGCGTGGAGATCGACTTGGGAGGTCCGGCTTCAAAACCGATTTGGATCTCCGAATCGTTGATGCTGGCTGAAGTGTCTCGGCAACGGTTGGTGGCGTTCGACGCGGCCGATCCCAAGCAGTCACTCTGGACCTGCAATCTTGATGGAGTCGGTTTGGTTGGCAACCCATTGCTGGTCGGCAATGTTTTGTTAGCCGTCCAACAATCGGGTGACGTGCTCCGCATCGACGCGAAGACCGGGAAGGTGGAACAGAAAACCTCGCTCGGTCAAGTGGCCACGCAGGGACCGCTTCGACTGGGCAACCTGTTGGTTGTGCTCACCGTCGATGGCAGCTTGCAGCACATCGAATCACTCGTCCCAGAATTCGTGGCAGCCTCGAAGACCGAACCCATGAAGACTCAACCCGTGCCGACCGAAAAGCCCGCCGAAGGGAAGCCGGCCAAAGAGGACAAACCCAAAGAGGGTGACAAACCGGAGAAGCCTGAGACTCCGGCGAAAAAAGATGTTCCCGCGTCCGACGACAAGTCCGACTCACCAAAAGCAGAGTGAGTGTCATGCCCGAACTGATGCCTCCCCCTTTTGCGGTTAAGGATTTGGTTACAGCGACGATTCCCGACGACGAACGGTTGTGGGTGCCGCAAGCTCCGAACATTTGGTTTCGACCGCTGCTGCTCAACACGGTGCAAGGCGAGTGGGTCAACTTGCTGCGTGTGCGGCGTTCGGGTGTGCTCAGCCGGCATCGGCATCCTGCGCCTGTGCATGGCTACGTCATCAAAGGGACGTGGCGATACCTCGAACACAACTGGATCGCGAAGGCGGGCGACTACGTCTTCGAGCCTCCCGGCGAAGTCCATACGCTGACGGTCGATTCCGACGACGAGATGATCACGCTGTTTCACGTCTGCGGCGCGCTGATTTACTTTGACGACCAGCATCGAGCCTGCGGCTACGATGATGTTCACACCAAAATCGACATGTGCCGCCGGCACTTCGACGCTGTCAGCCTCGGTGCGGATTACGTGAAAAAGTTCATTCGCTAAATTCGACGTCGAGTGGCCGTGACGGAATGTTTCTGCCATTTCGAATCCGCAACTGGCCGATTGCCGACTAATCGCCGGAGCGGTTGATCTGCTTCCAATGCTCAACGGCGCGCTGGGTCAGTTGCTGACGTCGGTCCTCAAGGAGGGAATCGCTTTCGTATTTTTTTGGAGCCGGATGCGTGCTCTGAAATGAGCGGCCGGGTCGTTGGCGAAACCGAACTTTGGGTTATTCCATTCCGCATGGATGACATCCAGAATCTCTGGCGAATGCTCTTGATCGCGTGTGGTCAAAATACTCAGCCGTGTCAAAATTCATGATGTGCATGGAACTTGCGACGCACGGGAATAACGAATCTCGGCCGTTATCTACCGCGAGACGAAGTTCGGCGCCGAAGGCTGTGGCCGAGATCCTCACCAGGCCAGCACTTCCAATGCAAATTGCGACTGAGCTTTTTGCCTGCGGCCTAGTATTTTGACCACACGGGCTGGTGTTATGAAAGTGGATTCTGTCTGGAATGGTCGTGGATTTTCTGAGTCATGGCTGCGAGGTCCAATGTACCGAACCGCATTTGATCCGAAAAACGGACGGCAAATCAACCATTGGACATCGGAGCCATGCCTCAAAACATCTACCTGACCGGAATAGCACAGAAAACTCTCGTTGAAATTGTGTTTCTGATTGCTCAACTGCTTGATGGTTGCTTTCAGGGTAGGATATTTTGTGGTTCTGAAGTGGCGAGACAGTGAGGAACGTCGTATGGCGGAATTGGTCGTTTGCGGTCCAGAGCCGAATCAGCAGTGGCGACGCCATATTCCGCCGGGTGAGATCATCCGGATTGGGCGAGCGCCTCGTAGCGGTTGGGCGGTGCCGTGGGACGCCCTGATCTCTCGCGAACATGCGGAAGTGCAGATGGTCAGCGGGCAATTGCGTGTCCGGCGATTAGATTCGGCGCGCAACCCGATCTACTTTCAAGAGGCCGAGTCGACGGAGGTTTTGGTGACGGCCGGCGAGCAATTTCGGATCGGCCACACCGTCTTTCAATTAGTCGTCGCCGATCTGGAGAATGACTCGAAGACACCGGCATCCGAACGTTCGTTTCATCCGGATGAGCTGCGCAAGGTCGCGTTTCAGAATGCCGACCAGCGGTTGGAAGTGCTGTCCAAGTTGCCGAGGGCGATCGCGCAGACAAACACGGATGAAGACCTCGCGAGCCGCGTGGCCAGTTTGATTTTGGAGGCGATCCCGACCGCCGAAGCCGCCGCCGTTGTGGCCTTCGACGAATTCAGCGCCGACGCGCAGCCGAAAATGATTCGCTGGGACAATCGCAATGACGGGTTGGGACGATTCAATCCCAGTCGAAGACTAATGCTCAAGGCGTTGCAGTTCGGCCAAGGGTTGTTGCACATTTGGGCCGACAGTGACGAGTCAAACCCTGCATTCACCGTCAGTGGAACGTTGGACTGGGCGTTCTGTATGCCATTTCGGGGCGAAACCAGCCGCGGCTGGTGCTTGTACGTCTCGGGGCAGAAGGACAGCATTCCTGGAAGTTCCATCGGCGAGGATCAGCTCAAAGGCGATTTGCGATTCGCGGAACTCATCAGCGAGTTCATCGGTTCGATTCGCCACGTTCGGTTGTTGTCGAAGCAGCAGGCGAGACTCAGCCAGTTTTTCTCGCCGACCGTGCTGGAGACGCTGCGGCAGAGCGACTTCGAGAAGCAGTTGGAGCCGCAAGAGAGCGACATCACGGTCCTATTTTGCGATGTGCGTGGTTTCTCGAAGAAGTCGGAGCAAGCACAACAGGGACTGCGCGAGCTACTCGATCGAGTCAGCGATGCGTTGGGGGTGATGACCTGCGGAATCATCAAATACGAGGGCGTCATCGCTGATTTTCAAGGAGACGCGGCGCTCGGATTTTGGGGCTGGCCTGCTCCGCGCGAGGACGATCGGATGTCTGCCTGCCGAGCCGCCTTGCACATTCAGCAAGAATTTCAGCACGCGTTCCATGACTCGCGACACTCGTTGGCCGGATTTCAAGTGGGTATCGGAGTCGCTCACGGCCGCGCCATTGCCGGAAAAATTGGTACGAAAGAACAGATCAAAGTCGGTGCATTCGGCCCGACCGTGAATCTTGGCGGGCGACTCGAAGGGCTGACCAAAATGCTTGGGGCTTCCATCTTGATTGACGAGTCCACTGCCGATTTTGTGCGCGGACAATTGCCGGCTTCCGAGGGACGTTTGCGGCGCATCGGCTGCTTTCGGCCTGCCGGGATGAGTTCCGAATTGATGCTGAGCCAATTGCTGCCGTCGGCGGAAGCGGACCCGTCGGTCACGGATGATGAGATCAAGATCTACGAGTCGGCCTGGGATTTGTTCGCCGCAGGAATCTGGAGTGAAGCACTCGAAAAGCTCAATCTTTTGCCCGAGCAGGACAGGGTCAAGGATTATTTGATGCTGTTCATCACGCAGCACAATTGCAAGCCACCACCGAGTTGGAATGGCGTGATTGTGATGCAATCCAAATGACACAGCCCGAGCGTCACTGAGTAATCGATCATGAAAATCCACATCGTCCCTTCGTCCGTCGGTGATACGAGTCGTCATCAGATTCTGGCGACGTACGTCATCAACGACAGCGTGGCGATCGACGCCGGAGTGTTGGGATTGTTAACGCCGCTGGATGCTCAGCGCCGTGTGCGGCACGTCTTCTTGTCACATTCGCATCTCGACCATATGGCGACGCTGCCGATTTTCATCGACAACGTCTATGTGCATGGTCCCGACTGCCCGTCGGTCTGGGGCAATTCACAGGTGTTGGAGACATTGCAACGCGATGTTTTCAATGACCGGCTCTGGCCCGACATGATCCGACTGTCCGGCGAGGAGTCACCGTTCCTGCGGCTCAACACAATTTCGGCGGATCAGCCGGTCGAAGTCGAGGGACTGCGAATCACGCCCATCGAATTGAAACACGTCGTGGCCACGTTCGGATTTCTCGTGGAAGAAATCGCGACGAGCGTGGCCGTGATGTTCGTTTCGGACACCGGTCCCTCGGAAAGCGTCTGGGAAGTCGCCAACCAAACACCGGGGCTGAAGGGGATCTTCTTGGAAGCCAGTTTTCCAAACTCGATGCGCTGGCTGGCCGACAAGGCTGCGCACCTGACTCCGCAACTCTTCCGGGACGAATTGGCCAAACTTCAACGGTCAGTTCCGGTGCATGTCATCCACATCAAGTTAGCGTTCGAGAAGCCGATCCTCGATGAACTACGGGCCATGCAACTTCCCAACGTCCAGATTGCCGAACCCGGCTCGACGTTGGAGTTCAACTGAAGTCGCCCGGACGCCCACGTCCGGGCGATCCACCGAACGGCTTAGGGTTTGATTGCCCCGAGAGTGCTGTTGTGAGTTCGCCGACGTGCATCATCTGACCATCGGCAAATCGAGAATTGCCACTTCGCGGCCGAGTTTCCGCCGATCCGCAGCGTTCGAGGCTGGGATTCGTCCACCAGCAGATCGACAACGCTGAACGCGGTGCCACGGACTTGCAGTGTGTGTTCGCTCGAAGTGTCGTCGCAGATTGTCGGTTGCAGACCGGCGGAGCCGAGTCGATGCAACGCTCTGCGCAAATCTGGAGCGGCGAGCACGTTGCCGTCTGCAAGTGACAGTTGCCAGGCGCGGAACAGATCCTCAAATCGTCGGCCCGTCGCCCGTTCAAGGTTTCTCCGACCGCGCTCGGTCGATTGGGCCAACCGGCGAACAAGATTCGGTTCTCTGGCTCCGAGACACCAGCGAGTAAAAAGATAAGTGGCTCCACGGCAGCCGGGATTGCGCCACAGACCGGCGCGGTAATAATCGGGTACGACTAATGGATACTGCGACGGATCGTCAAGGAACGCCGCGAGCCGATGGTCCAGATTGCTCCAGCCCGGCTCGGCCAAGTGCGCGAGGGCTTCGCTGAGCCAATCTTCTTCGTCGCGGAGCCCGCCGACTTCACGCGACAACCTCTGGCTGATGCAGGCGGCGTGAGCGACCTCGTGCGAGAGTAAATCGCGCAACGCAGCATCGCTCGGCAAAGACGAGTTCAGGAAGAGCATGTCGCAGCGATTACCCAGCGGCGCCGACACGTCCCGTTGAAAATCACTGCTGCGCACCATGCCGCTGATCGACGTGCGTCCGCCTTGCAACCGCGACAGCCACGGGGTCAACACGATGGCCAAGCAGCCGTCGCTGTCCACGTCGCTCAGCGGGCCGAATTGCGATTCGACACGCGGCACGACATCGTCTTCCAGCATGCGAACCAGTTCGTCGATCCGCGATTGCGCAACCTCGCCAGCGGCAAGTTGCTGATCGACAAAGATTCGCACGCGAGTTCCGCAAGCCACGTTGCCAGCCGTGATCCGCGCGTACTGCTTCGGATCGTCGAGGTCACCGTCCGTGACGTGCAAAAAGAAGTCTCGTGGCGAAACGAGCGGCTGAGGCGAACAAGTGCCAGGCGTTGAAGATGGGCTGAACACGGTCGGCGGTTCGGTCCACAGACTGACAAGCTGCGCGAGTGGTTCGGCCTTCTGCACGCCACTAACCTCGGCGGGCGGACTGGATCGCGATGCGGTCAAACGGACACTCACGTTGTGGACTTGAGTCGCTTCGCCCAGGCATCCCAGCACGAGCCGGTAACGATGACCAGCCGAAAGTTCACAAGTGGCGGATGGTCCGTGACCGTCGAGTCGATACCAAGTCTGCGTCTGCCAAGCCGACACTTGGACCAGTTCCAGAGTTCGTTCTGGTCGCGCGGACTGCACCGCCAGCCAGCCGCTGGCGGACAGCAGCATTGTCAGCGCGGCCGTCATGATCCGACGTCGATCGTGCCGCATGACCCGCTCCTTCGGAATTTGAAGAACGGACGCCCACGTCCGCTTGTTCGGACGGCGACGGCCGACCTGCTCTCACGGAGTTCATCGGGCTGGCGCGGTCGGAAGAATCAGGCGAATCGTGAGAGTTCGTGGCGACGTGTGGTCGGGGTTGAGCACGCCGGAACTTTCGTGCCTGCGAAATCGGTTGATCGGGGCTTGCGAGCCGCAAGCTGGCAACTCGGGGCAAATTGGGATTGGGAGAGAATCTCGGCAAAAAATGGTTCTGTTCCGGCCGAATCACTGAGTAAGATGCGGTCGCCTTCCGCGCTGGAGATTGTCCGTTCGGACGTCGCCGCAGTTCATCGCAATTAGGAGTGGCTCATGTCTCGGTCATCGCAACTCTTCGGTCGTGTCGTGTTGGGGTCCTGTTTGAGTGTGCTGCCATTGGGAGCCACCTGGGCGGTCGAACGTCCGGTCGCCGCCAAATCGAGCGGTGAAGTGTTGAGATACACAGAACCGTCGGGCGAGACATTCGTCGCGATCGGATTGCGAGCCAAAGACCTTCCCGAAGTGCAGACGGTCCGACACCACGTCGTGCTGATGGACACCTCGGCCAGCCAGTTCGGCGAGCATCGCACGCAAGCCTTCGCGGTGTTGCAAGCGTTTCTCCGCGGACTGCCCAGCGACGACCGCGTGAGTCTGTTCGCGATCGATGTGCAAGCGACCCGGTTGACGGCCGATTTCGTCGCTCCGAGCAGTGACGCCGCTCGCGATGCCGTTGCCACGCTGAAGCAACGAGCTCCGTTGGGAGCGACCAACCTGCAAGTTGCTCTGGATGCCGTGAACGACGCGCTGCCGAAGACGACCAGTTCCACGGTTCTGTACATCGGCGACGGAATGAGCACCGCCAACTTGCTGCCCCATGATTCGTTGCGGCAGTCTTTGGAAGGTCTGCGATCTCGACAAGTGCCGGTCTCGAGCTATGCCGTGGGACGGCGTCGCGATTTGAAACTGCTGGGCATGCTGGCTCAGCACACCGGTGGTGTCGTGATGATCGATGACGGCGGTGACGCGAAATCGGCGGCCAGCGATGCTGGTGTTGCCGGCCAACAACTCGCGAAGGCGGCGACCTCATCCGTCTTTTATCCTGAGCAGTTCGACATTGCAGGTTCGGAATTGAAACTCGCGGCCGTGCAGGCTCTGCCGTTGCGAGCGGATCGCGAGACGTTCGTGTTGGCTCAAGGCCAACTTTCCAACGAGACGTCGCTGACGGCCGCTGGACAATTCGCGGGACAGCCGGTGCGGATGCAGTG
>CAMDRI010000083.1 GCA_945906725.1 Candidatus Kuenenia stuttgartensis
TTCGAGATTGTCGCGACCGTTTGGAACAACAAATTGAGATTCTGTCCGGCCTCTTCCGGTTTGGCCATGTCCCAAATGAGTGCGAAGCCGGGCAATTGCAGGCCGGGCTTGCCGTCGAGGTGGTCGTAGTTCTGCGGTGCGGCGACAAATGTCAGATTGCGGCCGAACGTCGGCAAGATGTCCGTGGCGTAATCCTTGCCCGGAAGAAAATTGGCGAGACCACCTTCAAACTTGTCAAACTCGGGCAACACTTTCGCGTCCAGTAGTTCTTCACGGCGTTTGTACCAGCCGGCGTAATCGCGATGCAAAATCCAACCACCGATGAGTCCGGGCACGTTGGGCAGCGATTCGACGTCGGGCTTGCCGGAGGCGGCGAACAGCGGAGCATACTTTTCGCCAATCGATTCTGGTTTACCGGCGACTGAGTTCTTAATGACCAATCTCTGGCCATCAAGATCGATGGTCGTGCCTACAAACGGACTGTGGTTGGCGAGTTCGTACATTCCGCCGAATAGCAGCGACGCGCCGGGATTGTCCAACTTCTCGGGCCCGAACCGTCCGCTCATCGCTTTCGTCAAGAACTCCAGATTCACGTAGGCTCGCACCAAGTGCTGCACGCCGAGTTGCTTGACCATCGCCGTGTACGCCACATCGTCAGCCAGCGAATTCGCGTCGTCTGATGTCACTCCTGCACGCAACGTGAGCGCGCGATTCATCAAATCGCTCGTGCTGGCCGCAACGATCCAGTCATCACGTTCGGCCACGAACACTTGCCCGCCAATGCTGCGGATCGTCACGTTGTCCGGTCCGGCCGATTGGCTGATTTGCTCTTCGATCAGGGTCAGCAGAGGAGCGACTCGCTCGCGGATGCGGTCCAAGGCTTTGACATCTTTGACCTGCACGGCAATGACCGCGTCCGGCTGTTGACGTCCATCGTGTGGGTACAAAGCGATAGAAACTTTGCCGCCGAACGCGGTCTTGGCCAGCGTCCACAGGTCCATGCCCAACTGATTCTCGATCATTTTCCGGCCGGCGTCGGCCTTGCGTCCCTGGGGTGATGCGTAAAACGCCTGCACCTGCGGATTCGACGGCAGGCTCGCGAACAACGGCGAGTTCTGGAGCTTCTCGATCCACGACTCCAACCCGGAGACTTCTGCAAAGAAGATCGCTCCGCTGGGGGTGGACTTGGCGAGATCGGCATCAGCCGCCGCAACATTGCGGAGCATTCCCAACGTAGCCACACAACAAACGATCAACAGCAATAAGCTGCGACGCGAGGAATGGGCGGAGTGAAGCATGGGAGTCTCCAGTCGTGGGGCAGGTTTGGGCACGGCCACCGTACTGGCGGCTCGGCCGCTTGGTTTCAGAACCTCGCGCGGCGTTGCGAGAGGTACTCCAGCAGTGCGTTTCCAAAGGGCATCGACGTGTCGAGACGGACGTAGTCAGCTCCCATCGACAGGCACTCTTTGCGGTACTGGTCGCACAGTTCGTTGACGGCTTCGAGGTAGTCGGCTCGTGTGCCGTCGGCATCGACGAGTTGGTTCTGGCCGCTCTCCGGATCAGTCAGATCCACCATGCCATCGAACGGGAAAGTCGCTTCGGCTTCGTCGAGCACATGAAACAGAATCACGTCATGCCCGCCGTGCCGTAGCATTTGCAAGCTGCGAATGACAGGCTCCGGGTCCACCAGCAGGTCGGAAAAGATCATCATCAAGCCGCGGTGCCGAATCATCGAGGCAACTTGCCGAAGGTTGGCTGCAAGCTCCGTCGATCCACCCGGCTTCGATTGAGCCAGCAGCGCAAGAATATTGCCGAGTTGCGTTCGCTTGCTGTGAGGCGGCAGGCTCTGCCGCAGCTTCTCATCGAACGTGATGAGGCCGACCGGGTCTTGCTGGTGAATCATCAAATATGCCAGCGCGGCCGCGAGGCAGATCGAGTAGTCGAACTTCGTCAGTTCCTGCCGGTACGTGTAGGCCATGCTGGCGGAGAGGTCCATCAGTAGATAGCCGGTGATGTTGGTCTCGGCCTGATACTTTTTGATGTAGTAGCGGTCAGTTTTCGCGTAGACCAGCCAGTCGATGTCATCAGGGTTGTCTCCCTGCGAGTAGCGACGGTGTTCGGAGAACTCGACCGAAAAGCCTTGAAACGGAGACGTGTGGAGTCCAGCGAGAAAACCCTCGACGATAAACCTCGCTCTCAGGTCGAGCCGCGCAATCGTGCGGATCACTTCGGGCTTCAGATAGTCTTCCGTCTTGGGCATATGGCAAAGGCTATCCGAGTCGCGTCGCGCCGGAAATCCTCAGCCGGCTGCGTTCAGCGTCACAGCGAGGCTATATTTTGACGAGCTTTTGCGACAACGCGGAATTCGGGTGCAAGATTCTTGACCTCAACGAGTACCACTCATGACTGACGAAACTCCGACCAGCGGCACGCTGTTGATGCGACTGCGTGAGCTGGATGATCGCGCCGCGTGGAACGAGTTCGTCGAACGGTACACGCCGCGGATCTACGGCTGGTGCCGACATCATCGGTTGCAGGAATCGGACGCAGCGGATGTGACTCAAGAGGTGCTCGGAAAGTTGGTGAAGGTGATTCGATCGTTCGAGTACGACCCGCGACGTGGCAGTTTTCGAGGCTGGTTGAAGACCGTCACAAACAATGCCGTTCGAGATTTTTTCGCGGAACTGTCCGCTCCGGGTCGTGGGACCGGCGACTCGCGAATCGGGGCGGCGCTGGTAGCCATCCAAGCCCCGGAGGCGATCAGCGAGCTGACCGCCGCTCTCGAATTGGAGGCCAAACACGCGTTGCTGCGGGAGGCCGAGGAACTTGTGCGACTGAGAGTGCAGCCGCAGACTTGGGAGGCGTATCGACTTTTGTCGGTCGAAGCGCTGCCGGCAGTCGACGTAGCGACTCGGCTGGCAATGCCGATCGCCGAGGTGTACGTCGCAAAATCGCGAGTCGTGAAATGCCTCCGTGAGGAGATTGAGCGACTCGGTGGCGTGGATGATTGAGCGAACATGACGTGTCCTGCGGCAGAGCAACTTCGACGGTTTTTGGACGACGAGTTGAGTGGCGATGAAAATTTCGCCCTGGTCTCGCATGTCGCGGTGTGTGCTGAGTGTCAGCAGCAGATGGACCGGATGACGAACAGCGGGGTGCCGTGCGTCTCGACGTTGACATCGACCGAACCGGGACTGCGTGAATTAATCGACCGGCTGCGTGAACGGCCTTTCGACGGCTGGTCGACGATGACGGAACTGTCGATGGAAGGCAGATCGGTGCTATTCGCGGGACCGGTTTCGGAGCTGGCTCCACTTGGTTGGCTGGGGGCATATCAGATCGAGGGGGAACTCGGCGCGGGAACAACGGGACAAGTCTTCGCCGCACGTGACAGCCGTTTGGGACGTCGCGTGGCGATCAAAGTTCTGCGTCCGCAATGGGCCAGTCACGCGACGGCGCGATCGCGATTCGAGCGTGAAGCGCGCGCGGTCGCAGCACTCGAAGATGAGCGAATCGTGAAGGTCTTCGAGGTCGGCGAGACGCCCGAAGGTTCGCCGTTCATCGTGATGGAGTTCGTGGACGGCGACTCGCTCGACGCTCGATTGAAGCGGGATCGAATGTTGTCGCCACGTGACTCGGCGTCAATCGCTCGGCAGATTGCGCTCGGCCTGAGCGCGGCGCATCGCCACGGCATCGTGCATCGCGACGTCAAACCATCCAACATCTTGCTGTCGTCGTCGCGTGATGCGGAGAACTTGTCGGCGATCAAACTGGCGGATTTCGGGTTGGCTCGCGTCCCCGAATCGACCGAGTCGCTGACTCAAGAGGGTTTCATCGCGGGGACTCCGGCGTACATGAGTCCTGAGCAGATCCGTCGGCCGCAAGACTCGGATGCCCGGAGCGACGTCTACAGTGTCGGCGTGTTGATGTACGAAATGCTGACCGGCGAGCGTCCGTTTCGCGGTGTTGTACGCATGGTTTTGCACCGAGCTCTGAACGAAGAGCCGGAGCCGCCACGTCGGCTGAACGACCGCGTGCCACGCGACCTCGAAACGATCTGTCTGAAGGGGATGTCGAAAGATCCATCACGGCGATATGGCTCAGCGGAAGAACTGGCCGAGGACCTGCGACGCTGGCTGGAAGGGGAACCGGTCCACGCGCGGCCAGTCGGAGTGATCGGCCGGGCGTGGCGTTGGTGTCGTCGGAATCCCAAGCTCGCGATCTTGAACGCGATTGTCGTGACCATGTTGCTGGCCGGAGCTGTCGATGCCACGCGGTATCTGAGACCCTCCGAACCGTGGCGACAGGAAGCAGACGCAGCTCGAAACGAGGCCGCGCGTTGGCGGACGAGCTCCGAACAATACCGTTCGGGATTACTGCGGCTCATCGAAGCGACCGTTTTTCAAGCGGACGAGTCGGATGCTCAAAACGCACTCACCGCCGCCGTGCTCAGTCTAGACGCGATCCGCACCGATGAGCCGAATGACTCGCTGTTGCAAACGCTGGCCGCCGCGCACAGCCGGCTCAGCGAGTTGAGTGCGAGTCGCGGCCAACTGGCCGACGCGCTGCGGCACATTCGGGCCGCGATCGGAACGCTGCGAGAACTGGAAACGCACCGATCGGACCATCGCGAATGGTCGCTGGAAGTTGCGAGACTGCTAGTGCGGAAGGCCGACCTCGCTCGACAACTGGGCGGAGATTCGGAAATCGACGTTGCGATCACTGACTGCCGCCAACAGTTGGAGTCCGTCGAGCAACTCCGTCTCGAACCGGTAGAAATCCGTGATGTCGCCCAGTGGCGTGGGCAATTCGCGGACGTGCTGTTGCGGCTCGGCCGGCTCGAAGAATCGCGAGAGCAAGCCATTTTGGAATGCGAGACTCTGGGACGCATCGCCTCGCAGTCAGACGCGAACATCGAGCAACTTCGCGCAGCGCTTGCCGCAACCGGACGGCGAGTGAACGATTTGCTCGAACGCCATAATTTTGAACCAGCTCACAGAGCTCTTAAATCCGCCACCGTGTGGGCCGAGCGATCGTTCGAGTCTGCCGAGGTCACGTTCGCCGATGGGCAGGCCGCCGCACTTCTGTTCCGCAATTTGGCCCTCGTTGAGCTGCACCTCGGCCAACGAGTCGAGGCCGAGCTTTGCTTGGAACGGTTCGCGGAGATCTTGAACGATCTCAAAATGCGAGTAGAACCTGCCGAACAACCAGACAACCATGAATGGCTCACCTCACAACTCCGCGAGCTGACGGATCTCCGCAAAGCCCTGTCCGGCAAACGGTGAATTCCCGCAATTGAGGTCACGATGCTTCGGGTTTGTGCAACATTGAATCCAGTCGCCAAAAAACCCTAGTCGTTCTTGACGGCTTGAAATAGTCTCAACTCAGGCTTGGTATGAGTTCGAGAGAGGCGAAGGGATTGCACATGCGTCATTTTTTAAAATTGTGGCGTTGCTGGCTAAGTGGAACTTGGAATCATGTTGGTCATCTACACGCTTGTCGCCGCGCGGCGACGCGGTTGGAGTCCCTCGAACGTCGCTGGAATCTCTCCGCCGTGCTGGTCGTCGAAACCGTCGATGCGTATTGGCTGATCGAAGATCCAACGTTCGAATCGCTCGCGCCGACGACGAGTGCCGACGCATTGCACGGCGAGTCGCTGTTGGCCAATCCAGGCCATGATGAAATTGAAATGGGACTGCCGGCGAATGTGTCTCCGGCCGCCGCGAGTGGCGGCGCGTTAAACACTGCCGAGTCTGACCTGGCCTGGACGCTCCTCAACGATTTGTGGGATTCCGAGCCGGACTTTTTCTACGCAGATGTTTTGGCAATGACCTTCTTTTCCGACACGACGATGGACTCGCTGATCGACAGTGGGCTGTTTGATGGCAGCAGCGACGTTGGATCGTTCAACGACACCGAATTCCTGACGAGTGATTTCTTTGGAAACACCGACGTCAGCGGGGCGTCCGGCAATGACTTCCTGGACTTTTCGCCGGACTCGTCGAACGAATTCTCGAACTCCAATTCTGGGAGCGATGAAGTCCTCGCCGACAATTTTGCGGTTGTCGAAACCGAGACAAGGGATGGCATCGCCGCAGACAAGGCCGAGGTGGCCTCGTGGTCGCAGCGGATCGACGCACAATCGTTCGCGATGCCAGGAGCTTCGCGAACGCCCGCAGACGAATCGAGGATGGCCACTGTTCTGCCGGTACGAATCGTTGTTGGTAACAATCCAACATTCGAGCCGTCCACTCGCACCGACCTCGAAACTGTTTTGCGAGACGATCCGGCTGCCAAATCAGACCAAGCAATTCAGCCGACGCTTAAATCTACTGTCTCAACAGGCGAGCCGAAGGCGCTCGATTCGTTCTTCTCACAATTCCCCACAATGCTCGGAATGGGCACGGAGCGTTCTTCTTTGCTGCGATTGATTCGCGGTGAGCGCGGTCCCGCTGCCGACAACTCGGACGAAGCTTCGTCCGACGTCGAGGATGCAAGCGGATCGTGGTCGTACTCGCAGTGGGCGTCGCTGGTGGGAGTCGCCGGTTTGTCCGCGGCGAGCTTGTGGAAATCCGGCGCAACCGATTCACTCGATGAACGCTCAACGCCGCCGCTGCGATCGAAGTCGAACGACAAACGCCCGGTGGCCTGCTGAGACGCATCTGCAAGCGGCAGATTCAAAACTAGCACGACGCGTCAGCGAGTGGCCGGAATCACGGAAAATAACCGCTCGCTGACGCGTCGTGCTGCTTTTGAAACTGCTCTCGGAAAGCAGCGAGGCCAAGGCGGCCCTTTTTCGTCACGTCTGTGATTTCGCGTGCAAGAAGTTGGCATGTGCTCCGTACCTATCTTGGTTAAGGATCAGAGGTGATCGCGAGTGCGAGCCTCACGTCACACGTCTCCTTGCTGAAAGGATCACATCATGCGTAAGAACTGGTCGTCGTCGTGGCAGAAGTTGTGGACTGGCCGCGGTCGTCGCCGTCAAATCGAACTTGCCCAAGCGGGGCGATTTGCTCCGGCCGAAACATTCGAGCCGCGCGTCGTGCTGTCGGCAGTCAGCGTGTCGCAGTCCGGCGCGGTGCAACTGCATCAACAAAGTGAATTGGCAGTTTCAGCTCGGATCGTCAACGGGACACAGACATCGGACTACCCGGCGGTCGGGTTGATCGGCGAGAGCGGCGATCATTTCTGTACCGGGACCTTAATCGCTCCGCAGTATGTGCTGACCGCCGGGCATTGTGCCGAAGGTGTCGGCAACACAACCGGGACATTCACGGTCGGCCGGCAGTCGTATCAGACCGAGCGGGTTTACCTGCATCCCAATTACAACCGCAACGCGATTGGCAGTGATTCGGCGAACGACATCGCGATCTACAAGCTCAGCCAGCAGGTCGTCGGTATCACTCCGATGAACATCTTCCGAGGGATTCCGCAGGTCGGCCAACTGCTGACGCTGGTCGGCTTCGGGGGTGGCGGCAACGGGACCACGGGAACCAACGGCGACTTCGGCATCAAACGTGTCGGCACGACGCCGATCGACAAGGTCTCGCGCACGCTGATCTCGTGGAATTTCGATAACAACACCGAAGCGAACACCGCTCCGGGAGACAGTGGCGGTCCGGCCTTCGTGACCGTCGACGGCATCAAGTACATCGCGGGTGTCACCTCCGGCGGAGACTCGCCGAATGCATCGATCGGCGATCACTCGTTCGATACGCGGGTCGATGCCTTCGCCGCTTGGATCACGAGCATCGCCGGTGTGACTGGCGGAGGGGGAGGAGGGGTCGATCTGCCGACCCTCAACATCGTCGCGACCGATGCCGCTGCAGCCGAAACCACCGTCAGCCAGACGGCCAATCTGGGGACGTACACGATCAACCGTACCGGCTCGACCAACGCGGCACTCGTCGTGTCGTTGAGTTACAGCGGTGCCGCGTCAAGCGGATCAGACTATTCGAGCTTGCCGACTCTAGTGACGATCCCGGCCGGGCAGTCGTCGGTGGCGCTGACTGTCACACCGCTGGACGACAGCCTCGCGGAATCGAGTGAGTCTGTGATCGCGACGTTGCAATCGTCGGGAGCGTACAACCTCGACAGTGTTCGCTCGGCTGCGACCGTCACGATCACCGACAATGATCAAACTCTGCCCACGATCAGCCTCCGAGTGACCGATGCCGTTGCCGCCGAAACTCGCACCGGCCAAGTCGCAAATCACGGGCGGTTTCAAGTCACTCGCACCGGCCCGACGACGTCTTCGATGACCGTTTTCTACACCGTTTCTGGCACTGCCACGAACGGCACCGATTACACGCGACTCGGCAGATCGATCACGATTCCGGCGGGGCGGTTATCAGCGACGATCTCGGTCAGTCCAGTGGACGACGCCCTGTCCGAGGGAACCGAGAACGTCGTGCTGACGCTCGCGGCTCAAACGAATTACTCGATCGACGCGGCTCGCGGGACCGCGACAGTCACGATCGAAGACAACGAGACCGCCGTTCGCACGAACGACAATTTCGCCGATCGAAAATTGCTCACGGGCAACAACGCCATCGCGTCCGGAGACAATCGCACGGCGACTGGGGAGACCGGCGAGCCGAATATCGCCGGAGTTTCCGGCAACAAGTCCGTCTGGTGGGCCTGGACCGCTCCGGCCACTGGCCGGTTCACCTTCAACACCGCTGGCAGTTCGTTCGACACGACGCTCGGCGTCTACACGGGCAGCTCAGTGACCGCGCTACGATTAGTTGCCGAAAACGACGATGCCGATTACTTCGGCGGAACACTGACCAGCCAAGTGACCATCAACGCCGTTGCCGGCACGCAATACCAAATCCAGGTCAACGGCTACGATTCAGCCAGTGGTGACATCACACTCCGGCTCAACCCAGCCGCAACAACATTCGCCGCGAATCGCCTGGCGGCTTCGCGACGCGATGCAGTCCAGATTGACTCCGTGTTCCAAACCTACGCCGAGTGGGCTCGACGACTGTGATCGCACATTTCAACCCGAAGCGTCACAACTTTTTTCATGAAGCGACACAAGTCGTTGACGAGAGCCGACATTTCAGGGCGGTCAGGATGAGTTTGGCTTGAACCCGGCGGTGAGTGCGAGCCCACGGTGGAAAACTGTTGACACCACCACTCCAACTGGTCAAGTGCCTGACGTGTTGCTCGATCTAGTAAGCGTTGGCCGAACAGCGAGCGGCCGAAAGGGAACTCCCCTTCCAGCAGTTCTATCGAACGCTGTCGGTGCTCGCATTGGCCAGTTCCGCCGCTGGCACGCCCAGGACACCGGCCGGTCATTTAGCACTCCCCAGAACCACGTTTGAACAATCTATTCACTCGTGAAATCCTCGTTGCGTCGTCGTCGCTACTTGTGCCAATCCGCCGCAGCACGGCCACGATCTCTCGATCGAGTTGGTACTCCATGCCTGATCTCCTGCGCAAGTCGTTAGCCCAGAGATCATCATGGGCACCAACTCTTTTTCGCGCAAGACCTTCCGAAGCTTCTCGCAAAAAGTTGTGACGCTTCGGGTTATTTATCGGCCGCCACTCGGTACCACGCGGATGTTTTTGTCTTCGACGCCGTCGAGCAGAATGTTGGCGAGAACCGGTTCGGAGTCTTTCATCGTGACCCAGCAGAAGTGATCGAACTTGCCGTCCTTCAGGCCGGTCAGCGTCGATGCTCCACCGGTCGTCGCCAGGATGTAGTAGTCCATTCCGTTGCGAACACTTTTGGCGTAGACGTGATTGTGGCCGGAGAAGACCGTGTGCTTGCGGCCTTGCAGCGAGCCTTCGATTTCGTCCCAGCCCAGCGTGGCGGAAGTGTCGGCCGGATCTTTGTACTTCGTGATCGACCAGGCCGGCTTGTGTAGGAACACGAACGTCCAGCGGACGTCTTTGTTGTTTTCCAGAGTCTGCTTCAGCCATGCTCGTTGTTCGGGCTTGAAGAAGTATTCGCGATCCTTCTTCGGCTCGTCCTCGGTGTTGAGCACCACGAACAGGCAATCTTGGAAACGGAAGTCGTAGTAGCTGCGGCCGAACTTGCGATGCCACTCTTTGCTCATCGGCAGGTTGGCGATGTCGTGATTGCCGGGGCAGAAAAAGAACGGCATCTGAAAGCGGCTGAGCTTGGTTTCAAACTCGCTCCATTCGAGAGCCCAGGCACCGGGATCTTCGGAGTAGCCTTCGATCAGGTCACCCACCGAGATCACGAACTCTGGCTGCAAGAGGTTGATCTTTTCGACCGCTCGCGAGAACACACCCGGACGTCGTCCACCGGTGCGATCCGAAACGATCGCAAATTGAAAGCTGTTTGGCCGACGATTGATTTCGAGGTGCGTGAACGGGTTCTTGGCCTCGACGCGGATCGACAAGCCGTCTTTGGTCGCCGTCGCCGGTGTACCCGCTGTCGGTGCTCCCGTGACTTTCCATGTCGTCGCCACTACCAGCAATCCGACCACCGCCACCAAGATCATCAACTGTCGCATGTCGTTCTCCGAGCCAAAGAGGGTACGGAATCAAGCCTCGAATCGCGAAGTAAGTTATCGAAGGCGAGCGAGGCTCGCAACTTGGGGGAGCGCTCTGGAAACTAACCCGAAGCGTCAGCGAGGGCGAATGTGGTGCCAAAAACTCCAGGAGACATCGACGATGCTTGGACTTCGAGAACTGTTCACTGCGGTGCTGATCTGTCTGACGTCGGCCACATTCGCTGCCGAGCAACAGCCGCCGAATGTCGTCTTCATCTTGGCGGATGATCTCGGCATCAATGATCTGAGTTGCTACGGCCGCGAGGATCAGGCGACACCTCGGCTGGATCGTCTGGCGGCGGAAGGGATGCGGTTCACGTCGGCGTATTGTGCTCAGCCGATTTGTTCGCCGTCGCGAGCGGCGATCATGTCCGGGCTGGCTCCGGCGCGGCTGCACATCACGACGTTTCTTCCGGGACGGGACGATGCTCCGTCGCAGAAGTTGCTGCATCCCAAGATCAACATGCATCTCGCGCTGGAACACACGACGCTGGCCGAGCACCTCAAGTCGGCCGGCTACGCGACGGCGTGCATCGGCAAGTGGCATCTCGGTGGAGCGGGCTTCGGGCCGAAGGAACAAGGCTTCGAGGTTGTCCACGCCGGCAAGCCGAACACTCCGCCGAGCACCGATGAAGGGGGCAAGGGCGAGTACGACCTGACCGCGCACGCCATCGACTTTGTCCAAGCGAACAAGGACAAGCCGTTCTTCCTCTACCTGCCGCACAACAACCCGCACATCCCGCTGGCCGCGAAACCGGAGTTAATCGCGAAGTTCAAAGACAGTTTCAACCCGACGTATGCCGCCGTCGTGAACACGCTTGACGACAGTGTCGGGCGGCTGCTCGATGCGCTGGACGAACTCAAGCTGCGCGACAACACGCTGGTCGTCTTCACGTCGGACAACGGCGGAGTCCACCTTCCCGAATTGAAGGAGGATGCTCCGACTCACAACTCGCCGTTCCGAGCCGGCAAGGGCTACCTCTACGAGGGTGGGCTGCGCATCCCGCTGATCGTGCGGCTGCCGAAAGTCGTGCCGGCCGGAAAAGTCAGCGACACGCCAGCCATCAACACCGACTGGCTGCCGACGGTCCTTGACTTGTGTGGCGTGCTGTTCGAGGCGAATAAATCTGACGGCGTGAGCCTCACGCCGCTGCTGAAAGGGGGAACGCTGGCGGCTCGTCCGCTGCTGTGGCACTTCCCGCACTACAACAATCAGGGAGGCCGCCCCGCCGGTGCGATTCGGATTGGCGACTGGAAGCTCATCGCGCACTATGAGGACGGCCGCCTAGAGTTGTTTAACCTCGCAGTCGATCGTTCCGAGGAGCACGACCTCGCCGAGAAGGAGCCGAAGCGAGCGGCGGTCATGCAGGCCGAACTTGTGGCATGGGAAGCGTCCGTTGGCGCTCAAACCAACTCGCCGAACCCGGACTTCGATCCCGTTTGGTACAAGCGACTGTACCAGGACTTTGATTCCTCACGGCTCAAGCCCGATGGCAGCGCTGCCGCGATGCGAGACAAACTCTCCGCGTGGCGAGCGGGAATGAATGCCGTCGTTGCCAAACCCAAGAAGTAGTTCGGAGACTTTCATGTCCACTGGCGTTCGGATTCGTCCCGCAGAACTCGCGGATTTGTCAGCGATCACCGACATCTACAACGCAGCGATTCTGATGACGACCGCAACGTTCGACACAGAGCCGAAGACACTCGACGAACGGCGGCGGTGGTTCGATTCGCACGACGAACGGCATCCGATTTTGGTTGCCGAAGTCGATGGCCAAGTCGTCGGCTGGGTAAGCCTGACTCGCTGGTCAGATCGCCGGGCGTACGATGACACCGGCGAGACCTCGTTTTATGTGACGAGCGACTTCCGTGGCCAAGGGATGGGCCGCCAACTCAAGCTCGCGATCATCGCCGAAGCCCGTCGGCTCGGTTTCCATTCGCTGATCGCCCGCGTTGCCGAAGGGAGCGGCGAGAGCCTGCACATCAACGAAAGCGTCGGTTTCACCCGCGTCGGACTTCTAAAAGAGGTCGGCATGAAGTTCGGCCGGCGATTGGGAGTCCAGATTCTGCAATTGATGCTGAATTGATGGGACAGTTCATGATTCGACTTCTGGCATAATTCATCGCTTCAATTTTGGCGGCAATTGCGCCATGGTCGATAAGACTCTTGGTGTTCGGTCCTGTCCTCGG
The DNA here is from genome assembly GCA_945906725.1 of Candidatus Kuenenia stuttgartensis. Taxonomy (GTDB): domain Bacteria; phylum Planctomycetota; class Planctomycetia; order Planctomycetales; family Planctomycetaceae; genus SXKJ01. The sequence continues at coordinate 12,723 of CAMDRI010000083.1, forward strand.
TTGTGCGCTGTGGATATTGTCATATCCATTCAGCGCAAACGCCGCCTGCCCTGAGCAGATACTTGTGTTTCAACTCACTCTCATTTAGTTCCGCCGTTACAATCCGGCCGCGGTTTTGACCTCCACCAGAAAGGCCACGTCATGACACAACTCTCGCGCCGTGAGTTTACGCGATCCACGCTCGGTTCGCTCTTGGGATATTCGTTGCTCGAAACGATCTTCCGTGCGGATGCGTTTGCCGACGAGGTCAAACCGGCCGCGATTGAGTGGCTCAAGCAGGTCAATTCACTGGCCGCCGATGTGCAGGGGCAGAAGCTCAAGCAGGTTGAGTGGCAGAAGCAGATCGAAGCGCTGTTTCAAAAGATCGATCCGGCTGACGTGATGCGACTGATCGACTTCGATGCGATCACCAAAGACCTGAAGTTCGTGGACAACGGAGCCAACAGCCTGCGGCCGAAGTTCCCGAAGGTCGAAGGATTGCCGACCGAGTACGTCTTCGGCCGACAAGTCTTCGCATTGAAGAAGGGGCGTTCGGTCGTGCCGCACGGGCACAACAACATGGCGACGTCATTCCTGATCCTCAAAGGAGATTTTCAAGGCCGGCTGTACGACCGGATCAAGGACGAGGAATCGCACATTCTCATTAAGCCGACGATCGACCGTGCGTTTCACACCGGCGAGGCGTCGTCGATCTCGGACCAAAAGGACAATATCCACTGGTTTCAGGCCACGTCCGAGACAGCGTTCATTTTCAACATTCATGTGCTCAACGTCAGTCCGGGCAAAGGGGAATCGACCGGCCGGGTGTATCTCGACCCAAAGGGCGAGAAGCTGACTGACGGTCTAATCCGCGCGAAGCGACTGGAGCACAAACAGGCTCACGAGCTTTACGGATAAACGCGAGGCGACTCTTTCCGATGTCCGAGTTTGAACTCCTCGCCGAAGGTCCGGAACCACGGCAGCGTTTGAAGCATGCACTGACCCGTGGTCAGATTTTTGTTTTGGGCCGCGGCACGGAAGCGGACTTGGTTGTGCCCTGGGATGCGGCGATCTCGCGGCGACACGTCCGCGTCACTTCGATCGACGGACAGGTGCGGATCGAGCGGCTCCCTGAAGCGACGAATTCGTTGTTTCATGCCGGAGAGATTGTCGAGCGTTGCGAGCTGCGCGGAGGCGACCAGTTCGTGCTCGGTGCGACGCTGTTTCATTTGACGCGGCCCGGTTCCGAGCCGTCCGCGTCGTCCGAAGCGCCGATGCAGGAAATGACCTTCGACGCGCAGACGCTTCGACAAATCCGCTTTCGTGACGCCGACCGGCAAATGGAAGTCTTGATGCACCTGCCGGAAGTCATCGGCGGCGCACGCACCGATGAGGATCTCTTTTTCCGGCTGACGAATCTGCTGCTGGCCGGAGTCACGCAAGCCGAAGCCGTTGCGATCGTGCGGTTGGGCATCGGCGACAAATTGGAACTGGCGCATTGGACACGCCGCCGTGAAACGGCCGGTGAGTTTCGCCCCAGTTCTCGGCTGGTCGCGGAAGCCCTCAAGCGGCGGTTCAGCGTGCTGCATCTCTGGCCAACGGCTGCGGAGTCCAATCCGGAATACACCGCTGCCGCCGAGCTCGATTGGGCGTTCTGCACTCCGGTCCCCGACGGGCCGAAGGCGACTTGGGGTTTGTACGTCGCCGGCAAACAGGGACGTTCACTCACGACCGGCAACATTTCGGCGACCGAGACGATGCACCTGCAAGCGGACGTGAAATTCACCGAACTGGTCGCCGAAATCATCAGTTCGGTGCGGCGACTCAATTGGCTCGAACGCCAACAGGCTGGGTTGCGGCAATTCTTCGCGCCGACAGTCTTGTCAGCGCTGGGCAACGAGCTGAACACCGAAACGCTCGCGCCTCGCGAGTGCGACGTGAGTGTCATGTTTTGTGACCTGCGCGGGTTCAGTCATCACGCCGAGGAATCGGCCGGCGATTTGATCGGCTTGCTGAATCGAGTCAGTCAGGCTCTGGGAGTGATGACATCGCACATCTTGCAGCATCGCGGTGTGACGGGCGATTTTCAGGGAGACTCGGCGCTCGGCTTTTGGGGCTGGCCGTTTTCGTCCGAAGAATCTGCTCTGCAAGCCTGTCGAGCCGCGCTCGGCATTCGAAAAGTTTTCGCCGAAACGTTTCAGCAAGCCGGGCATCCGCTGTCTAATTTCCAAATGGGAATTGGCCTCGCACATGGCCGAGCCGTCGCTGGCAAGATCGGCACGGCCGAGCAAGTGAAAGTTACCGTCTTCGGCCCCGTCGTGAATCTCGCGAGTCGTCTCGAAACGATGACCAGCCAACTCCGCGTTCCGATCTTGCTCGACGAAACACTCGCCGGGATGGTTCGCGAGCGACTCGACCCGTCCGAGGGACGTGTTCGTCGCTTGGCCAAGGTGCTGCCGGTTGGATTGGAGACCCCTTTGATCGTTTCCGAACTTGTCCCTTCCGCCGCTGACCTGCCCGAACTGACCGACGCACATCTCGCTCGGTACGAACAAGGGGTCGATGACTTCATCGCGGGGCGCTGGGAAGCGGCCTATCGCTGTCTGCACGATATGCCAGCGACCGATCGCGCGCAGGACTTTTTGCTGGCTCTGATTGCCCAGCACAACCGCAAGGCTCCTGCGGACTGGGACGGCGCCGTGCGACTGCAGAGCAAGTAGTACAGAAGTCCGAGAGCGGAAGTCGGGACGAGGAACAGTCATTCCGCCCTCCACTTCCGCCTTCTGTAGCGATTGTACGGCTTTGATTTTTTCTGGAAACATTCGGAACACCCGTTGCTTGTCAGAGGACTGATCTAGAGTTGCGGGACATTCGGCCGCCATGTCGGTGGCCAGGGAAACGGGTTCCGATGACCGCGACGCCGATCACCGCTGGTGAGGTTCTCGAACGCGAGCAAATTGCTGAGTTTCGGCTTTCTTCGCGTCAGCGCGACATGTTGAGGACTCTCAACACGCTCTTCGATGAACTGTGTCCGGTGAGAAATGAAGAGGACTTCCTCGACAGTCCCGAAATTCAAATTGAAGCCCTCGATGTTTCGCGAGCTGTTCGCGATTGAACATCGTGAGTGTTTCGCAAACTTTGTGCCGCAGTGACTTTTCAAGAGTGTTCCGACGGCGTGTTCAATTCTCTTGAAACGCGAACAACCCGCGTTTTCTTGGGCGTTTGAGCGTGATCTCGTTCCGCGGGCTGGCTGTGTGCCTCGCCGCGTCGAGCGCTTCGGCACGCTGGCTGCTTTTTGACTGGCCACTCTCACACATGGATCGGCTTGCTCCCGGTCAGCTTCCGGCCATCGCGGCTGGGATTTTCCGAGCTGGTCTTTGTGTTCGATTTTGAAACGAGGAACAGCGACTCCGAACGGCGATTTCTCTCTCACATTCTCAAGGTGACAAGAACTTGTTGGGCATTTTTTCAAGTTGACTGCCGATGAACACGGCTTCGTCATCTCGGCCGAGCTGGTCCTGGTGATGACGATCGCGGTGCTGGGGATGGTAGTGGGCCTCACTGCCGTGCGGGACTCGATCTCGCAGGAACTCAACGACTTGTCGAATGCGTTCGGAGCCGTCAATCAGTCGTACAACGTGAACGGCCTGAAGAAGCCGTTGGCTTACAGCGGAGTGCATGCGTTCGTAGCCGGTTTCGGTTTCAACGACTCGTCGGATGACTGCGATTGCAAACCAATCGTGTACTGTGAGGTCAACGGTAAGGACGACTCCAGCTACGGCGCGCCGAACGAAGGCAACGGCTGGTAACTCGCCAAGTCAAGAAATTCTCGAAATCCCGATCGAAACCCGGTCGGGCTTTTTGCGCGCGAGTGAAGCCAATCACGGCGGACTTGCGATTATTTCGAGACCAGCGGAAATTCGAAATGCTTCTTCGATGAACTGACTTCGACGAACAAATTGGACTTTTGGTTGTAGCGGGCGGGAACCAATTCCGTGGGACGCGGACTCTTGGAGGACTCGCCTTCGCCGCCGCTGTCCTCGCCGCCACCGTCCTCCTTGGAATTCAGCCCCAGAATCTTTCGCGTGGTACTGATCCTGACCGTCTTTTGTCCGGGAGTGACTCCGGACTTGGCCGAGTCAAATTGGAGCGAGAACTTGCCGTTGGAATCGGTCAGGCCGTACGAGAATTGTCCGTCTTCGGCATCAAACGTCACGACCGCGGCGGGCAATGGCTTGCCGTCTAAAGTGACGGCCCCGGAAACCCTCAGTAATGTCACCGTGCTGTAGTTCGCCGTTGGAGCAACGCCGCCGCAACCCGCTGTGAACAGCAGGCAAATCCCAGCCAAGACGAATCCGGTTTGAGTTCTCATCGGTCATCCATCACTTGTTGTCTCGGCGAGCACCCGCTCAATCACTTGCCACTGGAAATTCGCGAAGACTGGCAACTCGGCGAAACCACTAAAACTCGCCAAGGAGTTCCTTGCCGCTGCGCGATCCCAAACCGCGATATGTTTTGAGATCGACGTTCTGCGAGATCAACCGCACGGAGCCGTCCGTCATTCCGAAGTGCGCACCACCCGTGTGATAGCTTCCAAACGACATCTCCATCAGCACACCGTTGATGCTGGGATCGAGACGGCTATTCATCTTGGGCCCGGTCGAGCCGAGACCCTCGCTGTACTCAGTGCCCCCGGTGCCGCCTGGATTCCAACCGCCGGTCTGCGGCGAGCCCATCTGCCAGTAGTCCATTTCTTGATTGTCCTTTGTGTACGAGTCGTTGTACGACTCGCCGAAAAAGATGGTGTTGCTGGTGCCGTCCTTCACATCGTTGATTCTGATACTGCTGCAACCATACATCATGCCGTCCAACGGCGACTCTTCAAGCGATTTCGCCCCAACCGGAACACCGGCCGGGATCGTGCTGGCATCGTCTGAGTAAACATTCGACCCCGCGCAGCCTCGGTAGCTGTTGGGAACGCGGCCAGGGATGCCTTGATTGTTGTCGTGTTCCGGACGTGGCATCGTCGGGCAGCGAAACACGCCGATGACGGTCTCGCACGCTCTGAGGTTTGGCGAACCGACGGCATCCCAATTTCCCAGCCCGTTCTCATCCCAGATCAGCGTTTTGAACAAAGGAGCCTGGTCGATCTGATTCAGAATCTGCGCATGCCACAATGTTTCGCGGGCGTCGAATCCAAACGGGAACATTTTGAAGAGGTCGTGATAGTTCTGCACCGCCAAGCCGAGTTGCTTGAGATTGTTCTTGCACTGCGATCGCCGCGCCGCTTCGCGAGCTTGCTGAACGGCCGGCAGCAGCAGAGCGACCAGAACCGCGATGATGGCGATGACCACCAGCAGTTCAATCAAAGTGAATCCGCGCGGACGCGAAGGTGTTCCCAAAGCCCTCATGACCTTCTCCTCAATTTTGAGCACCAGAATCACGAGCCGGTCACTGGATCCGATCTCACCACTCAAAACAGAAATCAGAAGTCCCAGCATGACTGCCTGAGACTTCTCGCATCAAAAGCCGAGTCGTCTGCAATCGTTGACGGACGGTGCAGGCTGGCGTCAGTCTGCACGCGTTTCAACCAATCCACATGAAGGACCGATGAAGACTTCATCGGTCGAGTCATTATTTTGCAAATGAGGACCGTGTTTTTTTGGGCGACCGATGGTCTACGGGACGTAGCCAAACGTGTGTTCAGACGATTCCAGCAGTACGCACGAGCCGTCGCGGCCCAGCAATCTCGCGGCTTCGGCCGGTGCGAGCGGCGTCATACACAGGCTCTCGACCAAGTCGGCCTTCAATCCGCTGACCAAGTACACCGTCGCCCAATCGGCGGCGGAGGCGAGTCGGCTGGCTGGTATCAAATCGGGCGGACTTTCCAATCGCAGCGGCTTGAGTGCCTCACGAGGTGATTTGCATTGCTGAAGATATCGAAAACCCTCCGTCGGTTCGGCCGAGAGACTCGTCAGCAATACGATCTTGCCACCGCGCTGCACCAGATTGCGAGCCGTCTGCAAGGCGACTCCGATCTGATTCCAATTCGTGCCGGCCGAATCCGCATCGACCGCCGCCACGACGATCTCACAACGCTGCGGTTGCTCGACAAACCAGTTTTGTTTCAGCCAGTTTCGCGCCGCCGTTGTCGTCGGCTCCATCGCACCGGCAATCACTCCGGCCGGCTGGCCAGCAACGCCGGGCAGTACCTGAATTCCGAACTGCACACCCAGCAGCCACGCAACTTCATCTTGTAGCTGTCGCAGTGGGCGGTCGTCTTCGGGACGCAACTCGGAGTGATCCAGACCGCGTGCCTTGGCCATCGAGTCGATGTTGGACAACCCCGGAAAGATCGCACTCCCCGCGCTACGAAATCCAAGCAGCGGATCGAAGCCGATCGCACCGATCGGCAGCACGAAGTCCGCATCGACAACTTCGCAATCCAAATAGATTCGTTCGCCGTTCGCAGAATTCGCCAGGAATCGTTCACGCTTTTTGTCGGTCGCGTCGTGAATCGTCCAGTGCATCGCATCACGAGCCGACTTCGGCAACGCGACTCGCGGGTCCGACAATTGGTCGAGCTTCCAACTCGCGGGTTGCAGGATCGTCACGTCGGCGGGGCTGATCGAACGCTTCGCGAAAACCGACCACACGGCAGCGAGGATCTCGGCCGCTCCTGGAGTGTGCCGATCCAGTGCAATCACCACGCGATCGCCCGAAACGACGGCCATCTCCAACGGCGGAAAGTCGAGCGGTGCCGCCAATTGCCGTCGCACCTCGCTGGCGAAGTCGGCGGCTGGTTCCGGCAGTCGATTCCGACCAGCAATGCGGCTCGCCTCCAAATCGAACTTAAACTGCTGGCCGTCGCCGTATCTGAGGCTTTGCGTTGTTGCGTGGGGCGCGACCATGAACACGGAATCCTTATCGCCTGTCGGTTGCGTCAACCGCTGGCATCTGAGTGACGTCGTTTGTGAACCGGACGATAGGCCCAGCACTTCGCCTCTGCAACCACCTCGCAGCGGTTCATTCCCGCCTCGCTTTCTCAGGCCGAGTGAGGGCAGTAAAGTCGATTCCGATTTCTCACCCGCGAAGGACATCTCCATGAAACTCGGCCTGATCAATTCCGCCTGGGCGCAGAGCGGACGCGAAACCGCCTGGGGCATCCAGAAGACGAAGGAACTCGGCTTCGACACGATCGACATCTTCGCCGACCCGCTCGACATCGACGTCCGTGAGCGAAAACTCATCAAGCATGAGGCCGACAAAGTCGGGTTACCGATTGTCTCGATCTGCTGTGTGGCGGTTGGACTGATCGACTTCAATCCCAGCGTGCAGCGGTTTCACATCGAGCGTGTGAAACAGTACCTCGACTTCGCCTACGAACTCGAAGCCAAGAACGTGCTGCTGGTGCTCGGCGAATACATCTGGAATCAAGAAGTCATTCCACCCGCCGAACAATGGGCCACCGGCGTCCGCACCTGCCATGTGCTGGCCGAGTACGCCGACAAGCTCGGCGTGCAGATCGCCCTCGAACTGGAACCGTTCTCACTGTCGTTGCTCAACAACGTCGATCGCATGGTGCGATTCATCGACGACGTCAATCATCCGGCGTTGCAGGCCAACATCGATGTCTCGCATTTGTGTCTTGCAAAGGTCGCACCGGAAGAACTGCGGCGACTGAAAGGCAAAGCGATTCACGTCCACATCTCGGACTGCGATGGCCAGAAACACGGCGACCTGCCCCCCGGTCGAGGCGTCGTCGATTTCCTGCCGTATCTCCGCGAGATCAAAGCCCTGGGCATCGACGGCGCGGTGTCGATCGAACTGGAGTACTCGCCCGATCCCGACCGCATCGAAGACTGGGTCCGCGAAGCGTACACGTCCACCGCTCGGCTAATGCAAGAGGCGGGACTGCGCGGATCATTTTGAACCTCTGGCCACTTGCATCGCCGCATCGAATGCGTCACATCGTCATCAATGAAACCGATTGACGTCCTGTCTCAGTTCTTTGGCTTCGAGTCCTTTCGCGGATCGCAAGCCGCGATCATCGACCGAGTGCTCGACGGCGGCCACACGCTGGTCATCATGCCGACCGGAGCCGGCAAGTCGCTGTGTTACCAAATTCCCGCGTTGATGCCCGACGACACCGAAACATCGCCGCGACCGACCGTCACTCTAGTGTTGTCGCCGCTCATCGCGCTGATGAAGGACCAAGTCGATGCCTTGCGCGCCAGAAGCATCGAGGCGACGTTCATCAATTCGTCGTTGTCGCGGGAGGAGCGTGAGAAACGCTACGCCGAAGTCGCCGCGGGCTGGTATCGATTGCTGTACGTCACGCCGGAACGGTTTCGGAAGCCGGACTTTCTGGACGTCATCGCTCGCCGCGAAGTGCGGCTGTTGGCGGTCGATGAGGCGCACTGCATCAGCGAGTGGGGCCATGACTTTCGCCCGGACTACTCGCGGTTGATCGAGATTCGCGAGCGGCTCGGCAACCCCACGACGATCGCGCTGACCGCGACTGCCACGCCCGACGTGCAAGCAGACATCGTGCGGCAGCTTGGCTTGCGGCCGGATCAGATCGAACTCTTTCACGAAGGGATCGAGCGTCCCAACTTGCGGCTCAACATCGAAGAAGTTTGGGGCGACGAAGAGAAATTCGAACACATCATTGCGGTCTGCGATCGGTATTCCCCGTCGACCGGCAGCGGCATCGTCTATTTCACGCTGATCCGCACGCTTGAACGCTTCAGTGAACTGTTGCGTCAGCGGCGCGTGCCACACGTCTGCTATCACGGCGACCTCGAACGCAACGACCGCCGCCGCATCCAGAACGAGTTCATGCAAGGGCATTGCCCGCTGGTGCTCGCGACTCCGGCGTTCGGCATGGGGATCGACAAGGAAGACATTCGATTCGTTCTCCACGCCGAAATTCCAGGTTCAATGGAAGCCTGGTATCAAGAGATCGGCCGAGCTGGTCGCGATGGTCTCCCCTCCGATTGCTTGCTGCTGTACGACGAAGCGGACCTCACGACGCAGATGGAGTTCATTCGCTGGAGCAACCCCGACGCCGATTTTTATCACCGTGTCTACGACCTGATCGCTCACGATGACGAACGAGCCAGCGCCTTCGGTCTCGACTGGCTGCGCGAGCAACTGCACGCCAAGCAAAAGCACGATCATCGGCTAGAGACCGTGCTCGGAATGCTCGACCGCTACGGCGTGGTCGAGGGAACTTGGGACGACGAGAGCTTGCAACTCGAAGTTCTGACCTCGTTGCCGAACGAGTTGCTCGACCATGAGCGTCTCGCGCTCAAGCTGCGACGCGACCAAGAAAAGCTGCTCGCACTCGTGCGACTCATCCGCCACGAAGGGGACCGGATGGACTTCATCCGCGAATACTTCGGCCAAGCTCGCCGCAATCTCATCGCCCCAAGTTCTTGAAGTGCTTCCGCAGGAACTGAGCTTCGAGCAGGTACGCATCGTCCACCGCTCGATGTCCCTCCGACGGGCCAACAAGGAGTTCGACTGGGGCCACTTTCATCTCCGGTTTGAGTCGGCGGTTAGCCGCGACAATGTTGCGAGCCAGTCGAACGCAGTCGTCGGTGCTGACGCGAGCATCATCGTTGCCGATGCTCAACCAAACGATGCGGCCCGCCAGCCGGTCGGTCAGGTGATCGATGTTGATCGACTTCGCTTGCTCCTGGGTAACCCCTTTGAATTCGGACAGAGCCAGCGGATTCGTCACCGGAGCCACCCCCGTCACGGCTCGAACACGCGGTTCCGCGGCGGCGAAGTGCAACGCACAGAATCCTCCGCGCGACGTGCCCGACGCGGCCACTCGATCGGGATCGGTGTAGCCCTCCGCAATCAGTTGATCGAGCACTGCCGAGCAGCGTTTGACGAATGGCTCCATGAGATCCTGCCCCGCCTTTACGCGATGTGCCCAGCCCAGCAAGGCCGCAGGCTCCCCGTCTTTGTGATCGTATCCGTGACACGGCGGATCGAGCACGACGTACAACCACCCGTCTTTGGCCAAGTCGCGGCCGGTCTGCGTGTAGTACCGCGCCGGATCGCTCCCCATCTCATCGATGCCGGTCGCGAAGATGAACAACGTCACCGCCGGAGTCGCTGGCTTCTCGCCGAACAGGCCGAAGCGTGTCCCATCCGCAGTCTTCAGCAATCGCATCGGCGCAAAGGTCGGCTTAGATTCCTCGGCCAAAGCCACCGACCACGCGGACATTCCCCAAGTGGCCAACATTCCCGCCGAAAACAAAACACATCGGTTCAGCGAAGTCATTGAGCCTCCCACGGAGTACGCAGTCTGCGGCGTTTCGATTTTGGTTCACGACTCGGCTAAGATCGAGACAGACACATGATCGTCGTGCCAACTCTTGCCGTCCAACATCCCCGGAGAAAAACATGCTTCGCAACTTGCTGCTGCTGACCGCACTCTTGACTCCTGTCTGGGTTTTGGGAGCCGATGCTCCGGCGACGGCTCCGCCCGAAGCAGCCGGGATGAAGATGCTGTTCAACAGCAAGAATCTCGCGGGCTGGGACGGCGATCCTCGGTTGTGGAGCGTCAAGGACGGCGTCATTCACGGCGAGACGACCGAAGCGGTTCCGGCTAAGGGGAACACCTTCATCATTTGGAAAGACGGCGTCACGAAAGATTTTGAGCTGCGCCTCTCGTTCCGCTGCAACGCAACGAACAACTCCGGCATTCAATACCGCTCGAAACACATCACCGACGGCAAGGTCAGCAATCAGTGGGTCGTGCGCGGTTATCAACACGAAGTCCGCAACGAGACACAACTGCCCAGCGTTTCTGGCTTCATTTACGACGAAGGGGGCAAGCGCGGACGAATCTGTCTCATCGGCGAACAGGCGACCTGGGAGAAGGAGGGCAAGAAGCTCATCAAGTCCGACTTGGTCGATCAGGAGGCGTTCAAGAAACTCTTCAAACTCGACGATTGGAACGACGTTGTGATCATCGCCAAAGGGAACCACATCCTGCATTACCTCAACAACACGCTGATCCTGGACTTCACGGACAATCTTCCGGAACTCGCCCTGACGGAGGGCATCCTGGCTCTGCAACTGCACGCCGGAAAACCGATGTGGGCCGAGTTCAAAAACATCCGCATCCGCGTTTTGTAGGGTGGGACCAGCGGCACCTCGCCGCGCCGGCCCACCACTTGGCGAACGACGCCATCACTGAAATCGCAATTGGTGGGCCGGCGCTCGAAGCGAGCTTATCCCACCCTACGGCTGCTGCGTTCCTACCGCGCTCCCTGCATGACTAGCATGACGATCTTCGCGATGCCTTGGGCTTGGGCGACCGGGATTTCCAGTTGTGCTCCTGCGGCCGTCGCCTCGCAGGCGACCGCTCCGCCAATGAACGACGGTTGCAGTTGCAGGCCGTCGAGCACACTCGCATCAATCGGGATCACTTTCTCACGGGCGGCCAGCTTGATGCCGCTGACCATCAGCCGAGCGACATCGACCAGGACCACCACGTTCGCCTTTTCGGAAACTCGTTTCCGAGCAGCGGCTCGAACCGCATCGTTCGAGGCGGTTGAGCCAAGCGATTTCACAAGGTCTTCCATTTCCGACTTGCCGCCGCCAACTGTCTGCAAACTGCGGGTCGGCTGATACATCACCAGCGATTGCATTCCCCCTTCACCAAACAGCACATCGCGAATCTTCTTTTGCATACCGAGCGGATCCAGCGACGGATCAACCTCTTGTTGCAGCGTGATCCGATCGACTTCAACGCCGCCAATCTTTTCGGCGGCCGGCTCCAATTTCATGGTCTGCTTGAAGCCGGGAGTCTGAAT